>NZ_JAPWBA010000002.1:0-374983 GCF_041433195.1 Neisseria sp. 27098_8_139 | reverse complement strand
CAATTTCAAAAAAATTAAAAATTTCTCACAACTATCTGTATTTAAATAATTTAAAATTTATTGAATTTTATCATTCAATAGATAAACCAGATACCCTAAGATAAATAGCCCTGTGGCTTTACTCTTAATTGCCACATTCAACACTCTACAACTCTATATTACTGGCGCTTTAGTCCCATCTACTCTTACAATCTCTACTTTCTCCAATAAAACAATCATAAATTCTAGAATAGCCCCTATTATGAGTAACGAAAAGATTCAACAAAAATTTGAACAAGCATATCACTCTTTTATCGAAGAGGAAAATTACGAGGAAGCGCTAAAACGTGCCGAGATTCTTTGCCTTCTCAACCCCCAATCTGCAGAATTTCATCATAAAGTTGCTTATGCCTATCTGAAGCAATTGAAATGGGAAAAAGCCATTGAGGCTGAAATGAAAACGCTAGAGCTGGATAGTACCTATATTCCTGCTTTGGATTTACTTGCACATGCTTATGACGCTCTAGATAATTGGGAAAAAACCGGGTTTTACGGTCATCAGGCTTTGGTTCTAAAAGATAAGGCTATTCCAGACCTAGAATATGAAATCATTCCGATACCGGCTCCAAAAAACGGCAAACGGATTATCTCCTTTTCTTTATTTGGCAATAATTCCAAATATATTGAACCTGCCGTCTTAAATACCCAGCTTGCGCCTGTGCTTTTCCCTGGTTGGACATGTCGTTTTTATGTCAACGATTCTGTATCGGCTGAAGCTATTCAACGATTTAGAAATAACGGAGCAGAAGTATTTTAAGGTTGGCACTCCATTGAACAACTGGCCGGGTACGATGTGGCGCTTTCTTGCCATTAATGATCCTGAGGTTGAATACGTTATTTTCCGTGATGCAGACTCTATTATTTGTTATCGTGATGCAGCGGCCGTATCCGAATGGATAAAAAGTGGCACCCTATTCCACACTATTCGCGACTCAGGCTCGCATACCGCCCTAATTCTTGCAGGTATGTGGGGCGCTAAAGCGGGTGCAGTCCCAGATATGCAGGAAAGGATTCAGAACTTTGTCGACGAGGGCTACCCTTCCAGACATTTTGCCGACCAAGATTTTCTAGAAAAAGAATTGTGGGCCTATATCCGTCAGAATCTGTTCGCACATGACAGATTATTTGATTTCTGTAATGCACACGAAATTCCCGGCGAGTTTTACCCTAACTATCAAATCGCTTTCAGCGAAGGGGTTACCAGCTTTAACGCAACGACTGATTGTGAAGACGGCAGCCTGGCAAAATGGACGCTGTACTCCAGTGCTTCGCCTTTGGTCAATCCGGACTACTCGCTCAATGTTGTTCCTGAATTTAAAGTCTGCAGTTATGTGACTGAAGTAAAAAACGGAGCGGTTTCAGCATTTTTGCCGAAGAGATATGGTAATGCGATTAAAGCAAAACTGGCCAGAATCAACATCGAACAAATATAATTTGATTTGATTCCTATATATCTCATTTAATGAACTCGTTATTTATGGGCAAACACATTCTCCTCGGCATTACCGGCGGTATTGCGGCGTATAAATCTTGCGAACTGGTCAGACTGCTGAAAAAGCAAGGATATTCTGTATCAGTGGTGATGACAGATTCTGCGACAGAATTTGTCTCCCCACTGACTTTCCAAGCTTTAACCGGCAATCCTGTTTTATCGGATACCTATTCAGGTGCTTCCAATAATGGCATGGCGCACATCAATCTGACGCGTGAAGCTGACGCATTTCTTATTGCACCTGCAACTGCCAATACAATTGCCAAAATTGCCAACGGATTGGCTGATAATCTACTGACCAACTTGGTAGCAGCCAGGAAATGCCCTTTGGCTGTTGCGCCTGCAATGAATGTCGAAATGTGGAACAACCCTGCCAATCTGCGCAATATTGAGCAGCTGGTTTCAGACGGCATTACCGTGTTTTACCCAAACAGCGGCGAACAGGCTTGCGGAGAAACAGGTACAGGCAGAATGGTCGAAGCGGTCGATCTGGCTGATTTGCTAGAGGATTTATGGACACCCAAGCTACTGAGCGGCAAAAAAGTTCTGATTACAGCCGGCGCAACGTTTGAAGCCATCGATCCTGTCCGCGGCATTACCAATATTTCCAGCGGACAAATGGGCATGGCTTTAGCGCGTGCGTGCCGTGCTGCCGGAGCGAAAGTCACGCTGATTTACGGTCAAATTCAGACGGCCTTGCCAGCTGGCTTGGCTCATTCCGAACAGGCTGTCAGCGCAGAAGCCATGTATCAGGCAGTTCATCGCCATATCCATAAACAAGATGTCTTTATCTCCGTCGCAGCCGTTGCAGACTACAAAGTCAAAAACAGCAGCAACGAGAAACTGAAGAAAAACAGCGATCAGCCTCCGGTTATCGAGCTGACAGAAAATCCGGATATTCTCGCATCCGTAGCCGCCCTACCTTCCCCACCATTCTGCGTCGGCTTTGCAGCGGAAAGCCATCAAGTTTTGGAATTTGCACGGGCAAAACGTTTGCGCAAAAACGTACCGATGCTGGTGGCCAACCAAGTTTCCGTTTCCATGGGTAAGCCAACCAATCAAATCACCATTATTGATGACCTTGCCGAAACCTCCTTTCCGGAAACATCGAAACGCCAAGCCGCAGATGAAATCGTCAAACGCCTGGCTGAATTGTTGTCTTAATCAAACAGAAGGCCGTCTGAAAATTTTTCAGACGGCCTTCTGTTTGAATACATTAAATCACAAACCCAATTCGCGCAGGAAACGAATATCATCAGCCCAACCGGATTTCACTTTTACCCAAATCTTCAAGAAGACTTTGGTATCAAACAATTTTTCCATATCAAGGCGAGCTTCAGTAGAAATTTTCTTCAATTTCTCCCCACCCTTGCCAATCAAAATCGCCTTTTGGCTGTCTTTATCAACCAACACCGCGATATAAATGCGGAACAGTCCGCTTTCCTCTTCCTCAAACTGCTCCACTTCAACATTCATCGCATACGGCAGCTCTTCGCCCAAATAGCGGAACAATTTTTCGCGTACAATTTCCATCGCCAGGAATCGGCTGGATTTATCCGTCACCATATCTTCCGGATACATCGGGATACTTTCCGGCAGATACGGTTTGAGCAGTTCCAGCAGATTGGCAATACGCAGGCCATGTTTCGCACTGACTGCCTCGCTGGCGGCAAACTCAAACTCTTGACGCACTTCATTGATAAACGCCTCAAGCGCAAATTTGTCTTTGGCTTTATCTTTGTCGATTTTATTGACCACCAATACCACAGGCGTATGCTTAGGCAACTGTTTCAACACCACGCGGTCGGCATCGGTAAAACGCATGGCTTCCACCACAAAAACCACCACGTCCACGCCGCTCAACGCTTCGGTTACGTTTTGATTAAGACGGTCGTTCAAGGCATTGCGGTGATTGGTTTGAAAACCCGGCGTATCGACAAACACAAATTGTGCCGTATCGTCGGTGTAAATACCGGTTACACGGTTGCGCGTGGTTTGTGCTTTTTTACTGGTAATACTGATTTTCTGACCGATTAAATGGTTCATCAGCGTAGATTTGCCGACATTCGGGCGACCCACGATGGCCACAAAGCCGCAACGATAATCCGTCGGGTGTTGCGACTCGTTTTGTAAAAAGGTCTCGATATCCATTTATATATGACTTTCTTGATTGTTTCAGACGGCCTTTGCATTTTCTCAAAGGCCGTCTGAAATATTATTTTTTAGCTTTTTTCAAAGGGAACTTCTGTTCCAACCACTCCAAGGCTTCACATGCCGCTTTTTGCTCGGCTACTTTCCGACTGCTGCCGCGTGCGTTACAGATGAAACCGAGTTCGCCCAAATCACAGGAAATCACAAACATCGCATCAGCCGTTTGCTCCGCCTGCTCTTCGATTCGGTATTTCGGCAGGGCAAAGCGGCGTGCCTGCAAGGCTTCCTGCAAAGCGGTTTTACTGTCTTTCTTGCCAATATTCAAATCCGCACGTTTCACGCGTTCCGCAAACAAATGGCGAACCACTTTTTCCGCCGCAGAAAAATCCGCGTCAAAACTGACCGCCGCAAACATTGCCTCCATCGCATCGGCCAAAATCGAAGGCCGTCTGAAACCGCCGCTCTTCAACTCGCCGGCACCCAAATACAAACCGTCGCCGACATTCATTTCCAACGCGATTTCAGCCAATACACCTTCATTCACCAAAGCCGCGCGCATCCGCGACAACTCGCCTTCCGACAATTTCGGAAAAGCGTCAAACAACATCCGCGCCACGGAATAGTTCAAAATCGAATCGCCGACAAATTCAAAACGCTCATTGTGTTTGGCATTGTAGCTGCGGTGGGTCAAAGCCTGCTGAAGCAGCTCCATATTGCGGAACTCATAGCCCAGACGCTTTTGAATCGCTCGATGCGCCTGCTGTTTGAGCAAATCAGGTTTCATTCCATACTTTCAAAAAACAGCCGGAAAGCACGCCTCATCCGCAGTGAAACAAAATAAAAAGGCTACACCGGCAACTTTTTTATTTTGGCTCATTGTTTCTTGCGTCCCTCAAGCCGATAAACAATCAAAAGCCGTCATGTTCAAACCTGACGGCACTTACCGATATTGTACCATCAAACCACCCCTGCACACATCCGTGCGGAAAAGCAGCGAATCGTGTAAAATCATGCCAAATCATCTCTTTGTCAACTCCATGAACAAATTTGCCCAAGCATTGGCCGCAGCACTCGACCGCTGCATCGTTACCAACACCGTCGCCGAACAAGGCGAACCCGTCGGCTTCCTCTACCGCGAAGCCCCCGTATTTGAAAACGACAGCGGCTGGCGTATTTTCAGCGGCGACGAAACCGACGAATACACCGACAATCCCGACAACTTCAGCATTGTCAGCCTCTCCGCCATTACCGCAGACAATCCCGACATTGCCCCCCTACTGACTCAGGCAGAAGGCAGCGCGTGGGAATTGAACGAAGACGGCGAGTTCCAAGCCGTTGCCGATTGGCAGCCGCAAGAATAGCCCATCCCCATTTCGTTTCAGACGGCATTCCCTATAACAAGGCCGTCTGAAACCGAGCCGAATCCCTATTTCACATATATTGAAGGAATCATCATGAACATTATCGAACCACGCCTCGATGGCATCAACCTGCGCATCGGCATCGTTCAAGCCCGCTTTACCAACGAAATCGGCAGCGAAATGGTCAAAGTTTGCTGCCGCACCTTAAAAGAATTGGGCGTATCCGAAGACAATATCACGCTTGCCACCGTTCCCGGCGCGCTTGAAGTGCCTATCGCGCTGATGAACCTCGCTTCATCCGAACAATTCGATGCTCTGATTGCCATCGGCGTTGTCATTCGTGGCGAAACCTACCACTTTGAATTGGTATCCAATGAATCCGGCGCAGGTGTCAGCCGTGTTGCCCTTGACTACAACATCCCTATCGCCAACGCCATCCTGACGACTGAAAACGACGAACAAGCCGTTGCACGCATCGAAGAAAAAGCCTCCGATGCCGCCAAAGTTGCCGTAGAATGTGCCAACTTGGTCAACCATCTTTTGTCAGAACAATACGAAGACGACGAAGAATAAGCTTCTCCCCGTATTGAATACCGCATATTTTCAGACGGCCTCTCAATCATGATATTGAGGCCGTCTGAATCATTCAATATTCAGCCGACAACCATCGGCACTCTCTTCACAAGGAATACCCATGAAAAGCCCACGCCGCCGCGCACGCGAGCTTGCCGTACAAGCTATTTATCAAGCAGGCATCAACAAAACTGCCGCCCCCGAAATCGCCAAAAACATCCACGAACTGTCCCAAACATCCAATATGGATGAAGAGCTGTTCAACAAACTGTTTTTCGGCGCACAAACCCATGCTGAAGAATACATGGAAAAAATCAGCCCCCTGCTCGACCGCGACGAGAAAGACCTCAGTCCTATCGAACGCGCCGTTTTGCTGGTTGCCTGCCATGAGCTGAGCACCATGCCTGAGACCCCCTACCCTGTCATCATCAACGAAGCCATCGAAGTCACCAAAACTTTCGGCGGCACCGATGGCCATAAATTCGTTAACGGCATCCTCGACCAACTGGCTTCCCGCATCCGCCCTGACGAACCGCGCCGCAAAGGCTAAGATTGACTTCGCATCAGGTCGGGATTACCGATCTTTGCCCTGTTTAAGCTAATGTCCTTATACAGCCAAACCATCAAAAAGGCCGTCTGAAATTCAGACGGCCTTTTATCTTTCGATTTATTCTGATTTTGGCATTTCATAACCGGGACAGTTTTGCTTGTCGCTGCTTGCCCAGATGATACCGCTGTCGTTGTAATAAACGGTACAGGTTTCATTTGCGTTGGTTTCTTTGTTAGGCTCTGCCTTCAAAATATAACCTGAATCGGAAGGTTCACCTTCAAAACCAATATTAAAATATTGATTCTGCTGTAAATTTCCAGCAGGAAACCCTACAAATGTACTTTTTTGAGTGTAGTAGCGTTCGAGCTGTTGGGCGTTATGCAGCATCTGCGTGCGGACGGCGGCAAGGCGCGTTTGGCGGATATAGTTTTGATAAGACGGATATGCGATGGTAGCGAGAATGGCTGCAATCACAACGACTATCAGCAGCTCGATAAGCGTGAAGCCTTGTTGGTGTTTCATTGTATTTATGTCGTGAATAATTAGAATAAGACGTGAATATTATAGTAGTTTTCTTGCGGCTTAAATGTTCAGATTCGGAGGCAGTTTGGGAATTTATGTAAATGAGGTGCAAATTCTGAAAAATGTTTACTGCCCTTTATTTTTTATTTCAATAAGTTAAACTTCAATTTAAGCCGACCGTCTCTTGGTCGGACTTGGTCTTTACAGTAAAATCCAGTTGTTTTTTGTTTCTATCAATACATCTGTTGCTTGTCTGCGACGTTATTTTATTGAATTGGTTCTTTTTATATGTCTAAAGTTTTCAAGTGGGCGGCCGGTACGGCTGTTGTGGTAGCAGCGGCTTTCGGCGGCTGGTCTTTGATGAAGCCTGAGCCTCAGTCTTCTTTTATTACAGAAGTAGTCAAACGCGGCGATATCCGTCAAACCGTGTCGGCAACCGGCGAAATCTCGCCTTCCAATTTAGTATCCGTGGGCGCGGAAGCTTCAGGTCAGATTAAAAAACTATATGTGAAACTGGGCCAGCAAGTGAAAAAAGGCGATCTGATTGCAGAAATCAACTCAACCAATCAGATCAATACCTTAAATACCGAAAAATCCAAACTGGAAACCTATCAGGCAAAATTGGTTTCTGCCGAAATCGCGCTTTCCAGTGCAGAGAAAAAATATAAACGCGAACTTGCCTTATGGAAAGAACAGGCAACTTCCAAAGAAGACTTGGAATCTGCACAAGACTCTTTAGCCGCAGCCAAAGCGAATGTTGCCGAACTGAAAGCCTCCATCAAACAATCAAAAATCTCCATCAATACGGCCGAATCCGAACTGGGCCATACACGGATTACCGCCACCATGGACGGCACTGTAGTCGCCATTCCTGTTGAAGAAGGCCAATCCGTCAATGCGGCGCAATCTACGCCGACCATCATCCAACTGGCTAACTTGGAAACCATGCTCAACAAAATGCAGATTGCCGAAGGCGACATCACGAAAGTTAAAGCCGGTCAGGATATTTCGTTCACCATTTTGTCCGAGCCGGACACCCCGATTAAAGCGAAATTGGACAGCGTCGACCCCGGCCTGACCACCATGTCTTTGGGCAACTACACCAGCAGCACGGACACGACTTCCAATGCAATCTACTACTATGCCCGCGCCCTGGTGCCGAATAATGACGGCAAGCTCTCCATCGGCATGACCACTCAAAATACGATTGAAATCAACGGCGTGAAGAATGTCTTACTGGTACCGACACTGACTGTGAAAAAACATAACGGCAAATCATTTGTCAGCGTTTTGGGTACAGACAATAAAGCGGTAGAACGCGAAGTGACCGTCGGCCTGAAAGACAGCATGAATACCGAAATCAAAAGCGGCTTGAAGGAAGGCGAAAAAGTAATCATTTCTGAAATGAGCGCAGATGAAAAGAATAAGAGCAGCGAACGCGCGATGATGGGCGGCGGCCCTCCTCGCTGATTGATTAAGGCCGTCTGAAAGATTTGGCTGTGTTTCAGACGGCCTTAGTTCCTGTATTTCTATTTTTCGCCCGGAAAGATTATGAGTTTAATCGAATGTAAGAATATCAACCGTTTTTTCGGTAACGGTGAAAACCGTGTGCATGTATTGAAAGATGTCAGCCTTTCTATTGAGAAAGGCGACTTTGTGGCGATTATCGGCCAGTCCGGCTCAGGCAAATCAACGCTGATGAATATCTTGGGCTGTCTGGATACCGCCACTTCCGGCTCTTATCAAATCGACGGCATCGAAACATCGCAAATGCAGCCGGATGAACTGGCGGCTTTGCGCCGTGAGCGTTTCGGCTTTATTTTCCAGCGTTACAACCTGTTAAGCTCACTGACTGCCCGAGACAACGTCGCCCTGCCTGCCGTATATATGGGCATGGACAGTAAAGAGCGTGCGGAACGTGCGGAAAAACTGTTGGGCGATTTGGGTTTACAAAATAAAGAAGGCAACAAACCCAGCGAACTTTCCGGCGGTCAGCAACAACGCGTTTCGATTGCCCGCGCGTTGATGAACGGCGGCGAAATCATCTTTGCCGACGAGCCGACCGGCGCATTGGATACCGCCAGCGGTAAAAACGTGATGGAAATCATCCATAAGCTGCACGAAGACGGGCATACCGTGATTATGGTCACCCACGATCCGGGCATTGCGGCAAATGCAAACCGCGTCATCGAAATCCGCGACGGTCAGATTATTTCGGATACGTCTAAAAATCCCGATATCCCGCCAAGCAAAGTGGAGAGGATTAAAGAAAAAGCTTCCTGGTCGTTTTATTACGATCAATTTATGGAAGCATTTAAAATGTCGGTACAGGCGATTATGGCGCACAAGATGCGTTCGCTGCTGACCATGCTGGGGATTATCATCGGTATCGCCTCGGTGGTATCGGTAGTGGCATTGGGTAATGGCTCGCAACAAAAAATCTTGGAAGACATCAACTCGATGGGCACAAACACCATCAGCATCTTTCCCGGCCGTGGTTTTGGCGACCGCCGCAGCGGACGAATCAAGACACTGACGATTAATGACGCAAAAGCCATCAGCCAACAAAGCTACGTCGCCTCCGCCACCCCTCAAACCAACTCCGGCGGCACCTTGACCTACCGCAACACCGATCTGACCGCCTCGCTTTACGGCGTAGGCGAACAATATTTCGACGTGCGCGGTTTGAAATTGGAAGAAGGCCGTCTGTTTGATGATGACGATGTAAAAACCGATGCCCAAGTCGTCGTTATCGACCAAAACACCAAAACCAAACTCTTCGGCGAAGGCGTCAATCCTTTAGGCAAAACCATCCTCTTCAAAAAACGCCCGTTAACCGTCATCGGCATTATGAAAAAAGATGACAACTCGTTCGGCAATTCCGACTCACTGATGCTTTGGTCGCCGTATACAACGGTCATGCACCAAATTACCGGCGAGAGCCATACCAACTCCATCGTTGTCAAAATCAAAGACGATGCCAACACACAAGTTGCCGAGAAAAGCCTGACCGAGCTGCTGAAAGCACGCCACGGTACAGAAGATTTCTTTATGAACAACAGCGACAGCATCAAAGAAATGGTTGAAAGCACAACCGGCACCATGACGCTGCTGATTTCTTCCATCGCGGTCATCTCTTTGGTGGTCGGCGGCATCGGCGTGATGAACATCATGCTGGTCTCCGTTACCGAGCGCACCAAAGAAATCGGCGTCCGTATGGCAATCGGCGCACGCCGCAACAATATTTTGCAACAGTTTCTGATTGAGGCAGTCTTAATCTGTATCATCGGCGGTCTGTCAGGCGTATTGTTGTCCGCAAGCATCAGCCTGGTGTTCAACTACTTTGTCACCGACTTCCCGATGAGCATTTCCATGACTTCCGTCATCGGCGCGGTGGTCTGCTCCACCGCCATCGGTGTCGCGTTCGGCTTTATGCCTGCCAACAAGGCTTCCAAGCTCAACCCGATTGATGCGCTGGCTCAGGATTGATTATGTTTCAGACGGCCTATTATCTTAGGGCCGTCTGAAATGCTGTTACCCGAAAGATTTTTATGAAGACGAAACCTTTTTCCCAAGCAGCCTTATCATTGGCTATTGCCCTTGCCCTAAGTGCGTGCGCCGCACCTAAAGCCAATCCGAACCTGACACTGGAAGCGACCGGCCAAGTCATGAGCACGGCGGAAACTGCCGAACGCTACGATGTAAACGGCAACTGGTGGGAAATCTACCAAAGCCCGCAGCTCAACGCTCTGATGGAGCAGGCGTTGGCGAACAATGTCGATTTGAAACAGGCGGCCATCAGCGTCAACAAAGCTTTGTACCAAGCCAATATTTTGGGTGCGGATTTGGTGCCTTCGTTCAGCGGCTCATTGGGCGCGAACGCTTCTAAAAACCTGAAAACCGGCAGCCACGGTAATACCTTCAGCAGCCAGCTTGGCTTGAGCTACGAATTGGATTTGTGGCGCAAACTCAGTGCCACTGCCGATGCACAGGTATGGGAATACCAAGCCACGCATGAAGACATGGCCAACACACGCCTGACTTTGATTAATAATGTCGCCGATGCGTATTTCAATATCGCCTACCTGAACGAAGCCATCGAGTTGGCACAAAAATCGCTGAAGCAATATCAGGAAATCAACCGCATTGCGAATGCCAAGTTCCGCTACGGCCGGGCCGACTCCAGCCAGCCGACCCAAGCCAAACAGTCGTTGCTGAGTGCGGAAAACAGCCTGCTGTCTTTGCAAAACAATTTGGATACGCAAAAACAGGTTTTGCGTAATTTGTTGAATTTAAGGCCGTCTGAAAACATGGCCGCCGATCCGGCACAATTCCGCCTGTTGCCTGTCAAAGGCGTGAACTTGGACGTACCGATTACCGTTTTGGCCAACCGCCCCGACCTGCGCGCCGCCGAATACCGCCTGCAAGCGTCGCAACAATCGGTCAACGCGCAAAAACGCAGTTGGTATCCGTCGATTACTTTGGGCGCAAGTTTGAGTACGTCGTCCGACAAAGCAAAAAGCACGTTCAATATCCCTATGTTGGGCGGTTCGGCCACCATCAATCTGCCTTTCCTTAATTGGCAGACCATGAAATGGAAAGACAAAACCGTACAAGCGGAGATGGACAGTGCCAAGCTGAATTTTGAAAAAGCCCTGACCACCGCGCTCAACGAGGTCAACACCAACTACCTTGCCTACAAAAACGCGCAGGCCAGCCTTGCCAATCAAGAACAGCGTTATCAGTTGGACAAGAAAAACAGCCATTACTATCAAGTACGCTACCAACACGGTAAAAACGAGCTGAAAGACTGGCTGGAGGCTTTGAATTCGGAATACAGCTCGGCGCAAAACCTACTGAACCAACGCTATGAAGCCTTGAAATACGAAAATATGGTGTATAAAGCCATGGCGGGACGTTATACGCCGAAATAGCATTTTCAGACGGCCTTTGGTTAATTTCCGTCAAAGGTCGTCTGAAAAACATTCAAGCAACTGAATTTTCATATATAATCGCGCGTTTATTTGATTTTATCCGGACAACATTATGGCCTTTGCCTCTCTCTTTACGCTTTTGGACGACATTACCGCCGTTTTGGACGATGTAGCGATGATGACCAAAGTCACCGCCAAAAAAACCGCCGGCGTGGTCGGTGACGATTTGGCGCTCAACGCCAATCAGGTAACCGGCGTATCTGCCGAGCGCGAATTGCCGATTATTTGGGCGGTGGCAAAAGGCTCTCTGATCAACAAGCTGATTCTGGTGCCGCTTGCGCTGCTGCTTTCCGCTTTCCTGCCTGCGCTGATTACGCCCTTGCTGATGATCGGCGGTGTGTATTTGTGTTTTGAAGGCGTGGAAAAACTGTTGCACAAATTTCTGCACCGCAATGAACACGAAGACGGACATGATGCCGAGCCTGAAGTCACAGACGAAAAAACAAAAGTTAAAGGCGCAGTCCGCACAGATTTCATCCTCTCCGCCGAAATCATCATTATCGCGCTGGGCGTTGTTGAGAAATATGACCTAATGACGCGTTCTTTGGTGATGGCCGTCATCGGTGTCGGCATGACAGTGTTAGTCTATGGTTTGGTCGGCATTATCGTCAAACTTGACGACCTCGGTATGATGTTGATGCGCCAAAAAAGCGCCACCGTACAAGGTATCGGACGCGGTTTGATTTCATTTATGCCTTGGTTTATGCGCGGCTTGAGTATTGTCGGCACGCTGGCGATGTTCTTGGTCGGCGGCGGACTGATCGCCCACAACCTTGGCTTTTTGCACGATTTCCTCCACGCGCAGCATTGGGACAGCGGCATAATGGAACATATCGCTAATCTGGTTGTCGGAGTAGGCGCCGGTGCATTGGCTTGCGCAATCGTCCTGCCTGCAATGAAATTGTTTCAAAAAGACTGATTTTGTTTCCCTGCCGTCTGAAAATTTTTCAGACGGCCTCAATACCATTTAAAGCATGAATATTTTCCGTAAACTCGAACAATATTGGCAACATCCGCTGCTTTACTGGCCGCTGGTCATCTTGATTGCCGCCGCGACACCGTTCACTTTCGCCCCGTATTATCATTTCTGGCTGATGCCGCTGTTGTTTGGCGCGCTGATACACCTGATTGAATTGCGTCCGCGCTTTGCCGTCATGACTGCCTATCTGTTCGGATTAATCGGTTATACGGCGCAGTTTTATTGGATACACACTGCCTTGCATGATGTTTCGGGTTTGCCGGATTCATACGCCATCCCCCTCACCTTCCTGCTGCCGGCGTTTCTTGCACTTTATCCGGCCATCTGTTTTTGGGTGTGGAGAAAATGCAACCTGTCGCGCTGGGCCAAAACCGGCCTCCTGCTGCCGATTTTATGGACGCTGGCAGAATTTGCCCGCGAACGTTTCCTAACCGGATTCGGCTGGGGTGCAATCGGCTATTCCCAAATCACCAAAGACAGCCCATTGGCAGGCTTCGCGCCTTTAGGCGGCATTCATATGGTCACGCTGGCAACTGCTTTCCTCAGCGCATGGCTGGTGTTGCTGATTGACAACCACGGCCGTCTGAAACACCGCCTGCTGCCCTTATTCCTTATCGTTGCGCTCTGCTCCGTCGGCTACATTTCCCAACAAACCGAATACACCCGCCCTGACGGCAGCACCAGCACGGTCGCCTTGATTCAAGGCAACATCGAGCAAAATCTGAAATGGAAGGAAGAGCAAATCATTCCGACCATTCAGAAATACTACGAACAAATCAGCAAGACCAGTGCCGACATCGTCATCCTGCCTGAAACCGCCCTGCCGCTGATGCGCCAAGACCTGCCCGAAGGCATCTTGGAACAATTCGCCGAACAGGCGCAAAGCAACAGCAGCGCATTGGCCATCGGCATCAGCCAATATACGCCCGACGGCAACGGCTACGAAAATGCAGTCATCAATTTGAGCGGCTATCACAACAGCACTTCCGATGTCATCCCCTACTACGCCAAGAACCACCTCGTTCCATTTGGCGAATACAAGCCCTTGCCCGCCATTACCGAGCGCCTCTATAAAATGATGGATATGCCTTTGGCCGACTTTCAAAAAGGCGGCGACAACCAAGCGCCTTTGGTGATGAAGGATCAAAAAGTCGCCTTCAATATCTGCTATGAAGACGGTTTCGGCGACGAACTCATCGCAACGGCGAAACGCTCCACCCTGCTTGCCAACATCAGCAATATGGCGTGGTACGGCAAATCCAATGCCATGTATCAGCAGCTTCAACAGTCCCAAGCGCGTGCAATGGAACTGGGCCGCTACATGGTTCGCGCCACCAATACCGGTGCGACCGCCATTATTTCCCCTAAAGGTACGATTGTTGCCGAAGCCCAACCGGATACAGAAACCGTCCTCGAAGGCCACGTCAAAGGCTATATCGGCGAAACGCCTTATATGAAGGCAGGCGGCTCAATATGGCTTATTAGCATTTTGGCCGTTATCGGCGTATTCCTTATCCTGATTGGCCGGAAAAAACCAGAATAAAAAAATTTTAAGACCTTGTTACACAAGGTCTTTTTTATTGCTGAAACTATTTACATACAGAAATGTTTGTAATATACTTAACCAAAACCTAGCAAATCACTCAAATTTTCTAAGACAATCAATCCTTGCGATTCAAGCAGTAAAAACTATTGAATCTATCGTTAATTTACAGAAAAAATCCAACCCATAACAAAACAAACCACAGGCAGTGTTATACTGCTTGTCACACAATAAACAAAAAGCCGTCTTCAGACGGCCCAATCAAGGAAGGCACCCTTCATGAATAAAGCTTTTGCATTACCTGTTATCCACAGCGGCAACGGTAGCCTCGAGCAATACATTCATACTGTCAACAGCATTCCCATGCTTACCGCCGAAGAAGAAACACAACTGGCGGAACGTCAACAAAAAGGCGACCTCAATGCCGCCAAACAGCTTATCCTGTCGCATCTTCGCGTCGTCGTATCCATTGCACGCGGCTACGACGGCTACGGCCTCAACCAAGCTGACCTGATTCAAGAAGGCAATATCGGCCTGATGAAAGCCGTCAAACGCTACGAACCAAGTCGCGGCGCGCGCCTATTTTCGTTTGCCGTGCATTGGATTAAAGCCGAAATCCACGAATTCATTTTGCGCAACTGGCGTTTGGTCCGCGTTGCCACCACCAAACCGCAACGCAAACTGTTCTTCAATCTGCGCAGCATGCGTAAAAACTTGAATGCCTTGTCTCCAAAAGAAGCGCAAGAAATCGCCGACGATTTGGGCGTCAAATTGTCCGAAGTCTTGGAAATGGAGCAACGCATGACCGGTCACGACATCGGCATCATGGCAGAAAACAACGATGACGAGGACAACTTCGCTCCTATCGACTGGTTGGCCGATCACGATGCAGAGCCTAGCCGTCAGTTGTCCAAACAAGCCCACTACGCCCTGCAAACCGAAGGCCTGCAAAACGCCCTGGCGCAACTGGACGACCGCAGCCGCCGTATCGTTGAAAGCCGCTGGTTGCAAGACGATGGCGGTTTAACCCTGCACGAATTGGCTGCCGAATACGGCGTATCTGCCGAACGCATCCGCCAAATCGAAGCCAAAGCCATGCAAAAATTGCGCGGTTTTTTGGCAGAAGAAGCAGAAGCCGTTTAAGCTTTTCTTGATAAAAAGGCCGTCTGAATCTTTTCAGACGGCCTTTTCGATGGCAAACCTCATTGTATCTTCTCCCCCAACACATTCATTTTAAAGCCCACTTAAGCTATAATACCCACCACACACACTACCCAGTCATACCATAACCATGCAACTTACCGTCGTCGGACTCAATCACCAAACCGCGCCCTTGAGCATACGCGAAAAACTGGCATTTGCAGCTGCAAATCTGCCGGATGCCGTGTCCAACCTCGCGCGCAGTGAGGCGGCGGAAGAAGCAGTTATTCTTTCTACCTGCAACCGCACCGAGCTTTACTGCGTCGGTGAAACCGAAAAAATCATCGACTGGTTGGCGCAATATCACGACCTGCCTGCCGAAGAAATCCGCCCTTACCTCTATACCTTAGATAATAATGAAACCGTCCGCCACGCCTTCCGTGTCGCCTGCGGTTTGGACTCCATGGTCTTGGGCGAACCGCAAATTCTCGGTCAAATCAAAGATGCCGTCCGCGTTGCGCAAGAACAGGAAAGCATCAATACCCACTTAAACGCCCTGTTTCAAAAAACCTTTGCCGTTGCCAAAGAAGTGCGTACTGACACTGCTGTCGGCGAAAACTCCGTCTCCATGGCTTCTGCATCGGTCAAAATGGCAGAGCAAATCTTCCCTTCCATTTCCGATCTGAACGTTCTCTTTATTGGCGCAGGCGAAATGATTGAACTGGTGGCCACTTATTTTGCCGCCAAAAATCCCAAGCTCATTACCGTTGCCAACCGTACACACCAGCGCGCGCAGGAATTGTGCGACAAACTCGGCGTCAACGCCGAAGCCTGCCTGTTGAATGAATTGCCCGATATTCTTCACGATTACGACGTGGTCGTTTCTTCCACCGCCAGCCAACTTCCCCTCGTCGGCAAAGGCATGGTTGAGCGCGCATTGAAAAAACGCCACAACATGCCTGTTTTCCTTCTGGATTTGGCCGTTCCGCGCGACATCGAAGCCGAAGTCGGCGAATTGGAAGACGCATATCTCTATACCGTAGACGACATGATGGACATTGTCCAAAGCGGTAAAGATGCGCGCAAAAAAGCAGCGGCGGCGGCTGAAAGCATGGTGGAAGAAAAAGTCAGCGAATTTATCCGCCTGCAGAAAAACCGCCAAAGTGTTCCGCTTATCCGCGCATTGCGCGACGAAGGCGAACGTGCGCGCCGCCAAGTATTGGAAAATGCCATGAAGCAACTGGCAAAAGGCGTATCCGCCGAGGATGTCCTTGAACGCCTCTCCATTCAGTTGACCAACAAACTGCTCCACTCTCCGACACGCACGCTCAATAAAGCCGGCTCGGACAACAGCGAATTAATCGATGCCGTGGCGCAGATCTACCATTTGGATCAACACGACTGACCACAATTTAAAGGCCGTCTGAAAGAAGCGAACCGACCGACAGGTCATATCCCAAAGTTTTCAGACGGCCTTAAAACAATAAAATCCCAATCATTATTTTTTCATTTAAAATGAAATGCTTGAAAAAAAACCGTTAAAGTGTAAAAATCCTACCTTATACATTTAAACAGCATTCAAACAATAAAACTGCCTGCCGGCTCAAACGCATGCCGACAATACAATAGGCACCGGCAAAAGGAACTTTCGTGAATATTAAAACAAACACATATCTGGCCCTTGCTGTCCTCTCAGCTTCCCTTCTTTCAGGTTGCGACAAAGTCAGCACCTTTTTCGGTAAAGACGAAAACAAAGAACTCGTCCAACGCATAGAAACCAATACCGATGACGGAAAAGTCGGTATGTTGCTGCCCGACTTCGCCCAACTGGTGCAAAACGAAGGACAGGCAGTCGTCAATATTCAAGCGACACCGGCAAAACGCACTGCGACACCGGATGACGACCACAGCATGGACCTGAGTCAATTCCCCGACAACGATCCATTTTACGAGTTCTTCAAGCGCCTTGTTCCCAATATGCCCGACATGCCGCAGGAAGATACTGAAAGCGACGCTTTGAATTTCGGTTCCGGCTTCATCATCAGCAAAGACGGCTATATCCTGACCAATACCCACGTGGTTGCCGGCATGGGCAATATCAAAGTCCTGCTCAACGACAAACGCGAATACACAGCCAAACTGGTCGGCTCAGATGCCCAATCCGACGTTGCCCTCTTAAAAATTGAGCCGCAAGAAGACTTGCCGGTTGTCAAAATCGGCAATCCGAAAGATTTGAAACCGGGCGAATGGGTAGCCGCCATCGGCGCGCCTTTCGGCTTTGACAACAGCGTAACCTCCGGCATCGTCTCCGCAAAAGGCCGCAGCCTGCCGAATGAAAACTACACGCCGTTTATCCAAACCGACGTTGCCATCAACCCCGGTAACTCAGGCGGCCCATTATTCAACCTCCGCGGCCAAGTAGTCGGCATCAATTCGCAAATTTACAGCCGCAGCGGCGGTTTCATGGGCATTTCATTTGCCATTCCGATTGATGTTGCCATGAATGTGGCCGAACAATTAAAAGCCAACGGCAAAGTCCAACGCGGTCAATTAGGCGTGGTTATTCAAGAAGTTTCTTATGATTTGGCCAAATCTTTCGGTTTGGACAAAGCAAGTGGCGCACTGATTGCCAAAATCATGCCGAACAGCGCAGCACAACAAGCCGGTTTGCAGGTTGGTGACATCGTGCGCAAAGTTAACGGCGAAGAAGTCCGCGCTTCCAGCGATTTGCCTGTTATGGTCGGCTCGATTATGCCGGGCAAAGAAGTGACTTTGAGCATTTGGCGCGGCGGCAAACAAACCGATGTCAAAGTCAAACTTGGCAGCGCAGCCGAGCAAACGGAAACTTCTGCAAAAGAAGCCGAACACCCACAACATGAAGGCAGCCATGACGGATTTACCGTTGAAAACGCAGGCGTTACCCTGCAGGTTGAAAACGCAGACGGCAAACAACGCTTAATCGTTCTGCGCGTTAGCGGAGCGGCCGAACGTGCCGGCCTCAAACGCGGCGACGAAATCATTGCCATCAGCCAAATCAGCGTCAATGACGAATCCACTTTCCGTAGCGCATTGGAAAGCTCAGGCAAAAACGTACCGCTTTTGGTACAACGCGATGGCAATACTTTGTTCCTCGCACTAAATCTGCAGTAGTCCGATTTTTCAGACGGCATGATGATGTGTTAGATGATAAAATACCCATCTGTCAAAGGCGGTGGGTATTTTGTTATCCGCCTTCCAATTTAGGCCGTCTGAAAATATTTCACCGCTTATATACAATATAATTATGCAACTCATTAATTATTCAAATTCTATTTTATCTATCGTCCCGGCAGCCATTGCGCTCGCCCTGGCCATTGCCACACGCCGTGTGTTGCTGTCCCTGGGTGTCGGCATTATCGTCGGCTCATTCCTGCTGGTAGGCGGTAATCCACTCGATGCCTTGGTTCACTTAAAAGACATGGCGATCAGCCTGACTTGGGCGGACGGCGATTGGTCCTTGGGCAAACCCAAAATCCTGCTCTTTTTGGTGCTTTTGGGGATTTTCACTTCCCTGCTGACACATTCCGGCAGCAACCAAGCATTTGCCGATTGGGCAAAACAGCACATCAAAGGCCGTCGCGGTGCGAAGCTGCTGACCGCCTGTTTGGTATTCGTTACCTTTATTGACGACTATTTCCACAGTCTTGCCGTCGGTGCGATTGCCCGCCCTGTAACCGACAAATTCAAAGTTTCCCGCGCCAAACTGGCTTATATCCTTGACTCCACTGCCGCGCCGATGTGCGTTTTGATGCCAGTATCCAGCTGGGGCGCATCGATTATCGCTACTTTGGCCGGCCTTTTGGTGACTTACAACATCACAGACTACACACCAATGGGCGCATTCGTGGCCATGAGCCTGATGAATTACTACGCCGTCTTCGCATTGATTATGGTGTTTATCGTTGCCTGGTTCTCATTCGACATCGGCTCTATGGCTCGTTTGGAACGTGCCGCTTTGAATGAAACTCATGATGAAACCATTGAAACAGGCCATCCCAACGGCCGTGTATTCGCGCTGATTGTGCCGGTTTTGGTACTGATCGTCGCCACGGTTTCCGCCATGATTTACACTGGTGCGCAAGCTTCTGAGACCTTCTCTTTGCTCAGCGCATTTGAAAATACCGATGTGAACACTTCCCTCGTGTTTGGCGGGACTTGCGGCGTATTGGCCGTCATCCTCTGCACCATCGGCACCATCAAAACCAGCGATTACCCTAAAGCCATTTGGCAGGGCATCATCTCTATGCGCGGTGCCATTACCATCTTGATTTTGGCATGGATCATCAGCACCGTTGTCAGCGAGATGCATACCGGCGAATACCTCTCCACTTTAGTGGCAGGCAATATCCACGCAGGCTTCCTGCCCGTGATTTTGTTCATGCTCGCAGGTGTGATGGCCTTCGCTACCGGCACAAGCTGGGGTACATTCGGCATCATGTTGCCGATTGCCGCCGCTATGGCCGTCAAAGTCGAACCTTCGCTGATTATCCCTTGCATGTCTGCCGTAATGGCCGGAGCCGTATTTGGCGACCACTGCTCTCCGATTTCCGACACCACCATCCTCTCTTCTACCGGCGCACACTGTAACCACATCGACCACGTTACCTCGCAATTCCCTTACGCGCTGACCGTAGCCGCGTCTGCCGCCTCAGGCTACCTCGCACTGGGCATGACCGGCTCTGCACCTTTAGGTTTTGTGGTAACCGGCATCGTGATGGTTATATTGATTTTTATCTTGAAAGACAAGAAAAAAGCAACTGCCTAATTCAAAACCAATATTCAGACGGCCTGAGATATTCCTACACTCTCAGGCCGTCTGAACATAACGATTATCCAATATATACATTATTCAGGACAAAACAATGAATACGCCTCATCTTCCACGCGGCCCAGTCATGGCCGATGTTGCCGCCTATCATCTGACCGAAGAAGAAAAACAACGCCTGCTCGACCCTGCCGTCGGTGGCGTTATTTTGTTCCGCCGCAACTTTGAAAACGTTTCCCAGCTCAAAGCTTTGGTTCAAGAAATCAAAGCCGTCCGTACACCTGAACTCATCATCGCCGTCGACCACGAAGGCGGACGGGTTCAACGTTTTATTGACGGCTTCACCCGCCTGCCGGCCATGAACGTATTGGGCGAAATTTGGGACAACGAAGGCAAAGAAGCCGCCTGCGCCCAAGCAGAACAAGTCGGCTGGGTTTTAGCAACCGAACTCTCCGCCTGCGGTATCGACCTATCCTTCACGCCTGTTTTGGATTTGGACTGGGGGCAATGCGCCGTCATCGGCAACCGCAGTTTCCACCGCGACGCCAACATCGTTACCCAGCTTGCCCTTGCCCTGCAAAAAGGACTGAACAAAGGCGGCATGAAATCTTGCGGCAAACACTTCCCCGGCCACGGCTTTGTCGAAGGCGACAGCCATCACGTCCTGCCTTGTGACGAACGCAGCCGCGAAGCGCTAGAAGCTGCCGACCTTATCCCCTTCCGCGCATTGAGCCAAGCTGGCATGGCGGCAGTGATGCCTGCCCACGTCGTGTACCCGCAAACCGACAACCAACCTGCCGGTTTCTCCGAAAAATGGCTGAAACAAATCCTGCGCCAAGAAATCGGATTTAACGGCGTTATCTTTTCAGACGACCTGACCATGGAAGGCGCATGCGGTGTCGGCGGTATTAAAGAACGCGCACGCCTTTCTTTTGAAGCAGGCTGCGATATTGTACTGGTATGCAACCGTCCCGATTTGGTAGATGAATTGCGAGACGGTTTCCACGCACCGGCAAACGCCGATTTGGCAGCACGTTGGCAATACATGGCCAACACATTGACCGTACAAGAAGCTGCCGACATCATGGCAACCGAAGAATTCCAAGCCGCCCAACAAGCAACTGCCAAACTGGCTACGCCAAAAGACATCGCAGGCGGTATCAAAGTCGGCGAAGCATTCTGATTTCAGGCCGTCTGAAACATTGACGGCAAATAAAAAAGGAAGACTTGAAAAAGTCTTCCTTTTTTGATTCAAACCGATTAGCGGTGTTGCGGATTGTAACGGCTTTCCAAGCGCAGGAATACCCAACCCAAAAAGCTTGTCAGCACCAAATAAATCAGCGCGATTGTATAAAGCGGCTCTTCATAGACAGAATAGCGGCCGGTAATCGTGCTTTGTACATAAGCCAACTCTGCCACGCCGATGACGGAAAGCAATGAGCTGTCTTTCAACAACGTAATAAACTCACTGGCCAATGGCGGCAACATACGGCGCAAAGCTTGCGGCAAAATCACATAACGCATCGCCTGAGTATAGGTCAGACCCAAAGAACGCGCAGCTTCCATTTGGCCTTTATCAATCGACTGGATACCGGCACGGAAAATCTCACAAATATATGCACCCGAGTTCGCAATCAAAGCCAAAGAACCGGCAATCAACGCACCATAAGAACGGCGCAAATCAATGGCTGCTTCGCCACTAATCAACACACCGTCGGCCGGATGAACAAAAAATGGGAACCAAACATAAGCCCAAATCACAATTTGTACAAACAATGGCGTACCGCGGAACAGCGTAACATACCAAAAAGAAATCTTACGCAACACCCAAGCCAAGGCACGCATCGGCACACCAGCTTTTTCCGGATTGATCAAACGCGCCAATGCCAGCAGCAAACCCAAAATTGAGCCGCCTGCCGTTGCAACCACCGTCAGCCCCAGCGTCGTCAATACGCCGTATAAAAACATCCAGCGGTATTCATAAATAATGTCAAAACGAAAATCCATAACCCTTCCGTCGGTCAAAATCGGTAACTAATCCGAATATTTTTTAAAATGAAGCTTGATATTTTACAAGAAAATACATTGTTTGAACGGTTTTTTGTTAAATTATTCCTCCCAACCCTGCTTTTTTTACATTTCCAATGAATTAAAGCCCCCTTTTCACCTTTCATCATATAGGACATTTTCCGTATAAAAAACAAAGCGCAAACCCGACACAAAATTGACCGAAACACAAAAACAGCGGATAATCCGCCCATTCTTCAAACATCTTTCAGACGGCCTTCCCTCTTTCCTTGAGGGCCGTCTGAAAACATTTTAAAAAGCATAAAACATGAAAGCACCCGAACTCTTATTACCGGCAGGTGGCCTCGAACGCATGCGCGCCGCCTACGATTACGGCGCAGATGCCGTTTACGCCGGCAGCCCGCGTTACTCACTGCGTGCCCGCAACAACGAATTTGCCAAACTCGACGTCCTCGAGCAAGGCATTAAAGAAGCGCACGAGCGCAACAAAAAATTCTTCCTGACCGTCAATACGCTGCCGCACAACTCCAAACTCAAAACCTTTGTTTCCGATATGGAGCCCTTGATTGCCATGAAACCCGACGCGCTGATTATGGCGGATCCGGGTTTGATTATGACCGTGCGCGAAAAATGGCCGGAAATGCCGATTCACCTGTCCGTACAGGCTAACACCACCAACTATTGGGGCGTGAAATTCTGGCAGAACATCGGCGTCGAACGCATTATTCTGTCGCGCGAATTGAGCATGGAAGAAATCGCCGAAATCCGCCAAGAATGCCCCGACATCGAACTCGAAGTCTTCATCCACGGCGCATTGTGTATCGCCTACTCCGGCCGCTGCCTGCTCTCCGGCTACTTCAACCACCGCGACCCCAACCAAGGCACATGCACCAACTCCTGCCGTTGGGATTACAAAGTTCACAACGCCACTGAAAGCGATGCGGGCGATGCCCAACTTCTGCAAGGTTTCAACTTTGAAAAAGCCCAAGAAGAAGCCAACCAAAACTTTGAAGGCATCAACGGTCAAAAACGCCATCCATATGCCGACAAAGTTTTCCTGATTGAAGAGTCCAACCGCCCGGGCGAAATGATGCCGATTATGGAAGACGAACACGGCACCTACATCATGAACTCCAAAGACCTTCGCGGCATTGAAGTGGTTGAGAAACTGGCCAAAATCGGCGTAGACAGCCTTAAAGTCGAAGGCCGCACCAAATCGCTTTATTACGTTGCACGCGTGGCCCAGTCCTACCGCAAAGCGATTGATGATGCCGTTGCAGGCCGTCCGTTTGATTACAGCCTGTTAAGCGAACTCGAAGGCCTTGCCAACCGCGGCTACACCAGCGGCTTCCTTGAGCGCCACCAAACTCAGGATTACCAAAACTACCTGACCGGCCACTCCATCGCCAAACAAAGCCAATATGTCGGCCACGTTACCGAAATCGATGAAAACGGCTGGGCGACAATCGAAGTCAAAAACCGCTTTGCCGTCGGCGATTCACTCGAAATCATCCACCCGAGCGGCAACCAAACCATCAAATTGGAACAAATGACCCGCAAAGGCCAGCCTGTCGATGTTGCCCCAGGCAACGGCATTCAGGTCAAAATCCCCAACATGCAGGGCAAAGAAAAAGCTTTGGTTGCGCGGATTATGAATCCTTAAGCATCAACAAAATAAAGGCCGTCTGAAAGTTTCAGACGGCCTTTTAAATTATCTATACTGTTTTAAGCCTGTTCTTGCAATACGGCGGTAATCAACTCTTCCGCACCATCATCTGCCAGTTTTTTGGCGACTGCACGACCCAAGGCATCGGCGTATTCGGCAGGGGCTTGCGCGTCCGCTTGCAAAATGACCGAACCGTCAGGATGACCAACCAAGCCGCGCAAGGTCAGCAAGCCGTTTTCTTCAGTGCAATATGCGGCCAGCGGCACTTGGCAGCTTCCGCCCAGAGCGCGCGCCAAAGCGCGTTCGGCAGTAACGCAGGCGTGCGTGGTATCGTGGTTCAAAGGCTTTAAGACTTCGTACAAATCTTCGCGATGCGCTGCAATTTCAATACCCAATGCGCCTTGTCCGGCGGCAGGCAGGCTGTCGGATTCTGTCAAAATCATGCGGATGCGTTCGTCCAATTCCAGACGCTGCAAACCGGCGGCAGCTAGGATAATCGCGTCGTATTCGCCGTTATCAAGTTTGGACAACCGAGTTTGCACATTGCCGCGCAAAGGTTTGATAACCAAATGCGGATAGCGCGCACGCAACTGGGCTTCGCGGCGCAGGCTGGATGTGCCGACGACGGCGCCTTTGGGCATTTCTTCCAAACGTGCGTATTGGTTGGACACAAACGCGTCAAACGGATTGGCGCGTTCGCCGATTGCCGCAAGCGCAAAACCTTCAGGCAAATCCATCGGTACGTCTTTAATCGAATGCACGGCCAAGTCGGCCCGGCCGTTATACAAAGCCTGTTCCAACTCTTTGACAAACAAGCCTTTACCGCCGACTTTTGACAAAGTTCTGTCCAAAATCTGGTCGCCGCGCGTGGTCATGCCCAAAATCTCGACTTCGCAATCGGGATACAGGGCTTTCAGACGGCCTTGGATATGTTTTGCCTGCCACATGGCAAGCAGGCTTTCGCGACTGGCGATAACGAGTTTTTTCGGGTTCATAATGGTTGCCTGAAAGATGGAAAACGGCATGAAGTCTATCATAATTCTGAAAATGAGCGCTATTGAAAAGACTGTCTTCTTTTTGTGCCATTTTTACTTCTTTTAATTGCAATGAGAAGCATAAATTTAATATGCATAAAATATCAAATGGAGTAAAAAAGTTTAATTTTTATGCTAAAATCTTAAGCGAAGTGCAAGGGTGTATTTCTTATCATTGATGATAACTAGTCTATTTTTTAACTTTATGGTACCTATTATGAAAAATGTAAGTAAGTTAAATAAAAATACAAGCATGAAATTATCTACGGCAGCGGTCGTACTTCTTTCTGCATTGGGTGTGTCTACAGTTGCCAACGCGGCCGCGCCAGAACACTTTATTAGTGTTGCTCCTGGGGCTCTTGGTACAACACAAGGCAACTACAATAATGATGGGGCAAAATCAGACGATTCCATTGCTATTGGTAAAAATGCGGCTGCTGGTGTTTCAAAAGATGTTGCAGTTGGTGATAATGCTAAGGCTAATAAGGATACTACAAGTAAAGCTCAAAACATTGGTGGTGCGACAGCTATTGGTACTGACACGGAGGCAAAAGGCAATGGTGCTACTGCACTAGGTTATGGTGCAGTAGCTGATGGCGCTAATGCTTCTGCTTTGGGGAATAAAGCTAATGCTACAGGTATTGCTACAACTGCGGTTGGGGTATCTACCCAAGCAACAGGCGCTTATTCTGTTGCTGTAGGTTCAAATGCTAAGGCTACAGGCTTTGGATCTGTGAGTATTGGTTTAGCGTCTATACCGGATACTGGAGCAACTAAAAATTATGCTGTATCTGTCGGTGCATTTTCAGGCGCTGATGTAGAAAATGGCGTTGCATTAGGTTCATACTCTAAAGCAACTGTTAATAAAGAGGCTGTAGGATATGATCCGTCAACTCAAGCTGCTACAACTGAGACAAGTGCAGCTTGGAAAGCTTCACATGCTGCGGTTTCTGTTGGTGACGTTGACAACAATATCACCCGTCAAATCACCAGCGTTGCTGCGGGTACAAAAGATACTGATGCAGTGAACGTGGCTCAATTGAAATCTTTAGACGGTAAAGTTGAGAAAAACAAAACCGATATTGCAACTAATAAAGCCGATATCGCAACCAACAAAACCAATATTGCAACTAACACGGGTAATATTGCGACTAATACAGCTAATATTGCGACTAACACGGGTAATATTGCGACTAACACGGGTAATATTGCGACTAATACAGCTAACATTCAGACTAACGCGAATAATATTGCGGCGATTAACACTCAATTAGCGGATAATAACGATTCCATCAATGAATTGCGTGGCAATGTAAACCTCTTAAATAAAGACTTGAGAGGCGGTGTTGCGAGTGCGATTGCTCACGCTTCTGTTCCTCAATCCACCAAAGCCGGTGCTATCGGTGTGGGCGTGGGTACCGGTTTCTATGGTGGTCAATCTGCGGTTTCTCTTGGTGTGTCCGGTGTTACCCCTAATGAAAACTGGGTGTTTAAAGCCAGCGTTTCTACCAACAGTCGTGGTAACTACGGTGTGGGTGCCGGTGCGTTTTACCAATGGTAATAAACCGTTAATCCCGAGTTAATCGGAGCATAAAAAAAGCCATTCTGAAATAGAATGGCTTTTTTGTTGCGATGAGGAATTAAGCTAAGATTTTGTCTAATTCTTTACTGACATCTTCCACTTTTTGCGTGCCGTCTAAGCGGAAATATTGCGTGTTGCCCGCTTTGGCTTCTGCTTGGTAGTAATCCACTAATGGTTTGGTGGTGTTGTGATACACTTTTTTTGGGCGGTTTTTCAGACGGCATGGGGGTGAATATGTTATATTTACGCCTAAAAACCCAATTTTCCGGACAACATGAAACGCGCCAAACAATATCCTTTTTTATCCTTACAGCGGCAACGTTTTCATCTGAACTTTGAAAACGCCTCAACCGCCGTCAACCTTCCGAGCGAACGCGATTTTTACCGCTGGGCGTGGTCTGCCTTGAAAAACGAATACCGCCGCGCAGACATCAGCCTGATTCTTCTGGACGAAGAAGAAGCCCGCGCTTACAACCGCGACTACCGTGGCAAAGATTACGCCACCAATGTCTTGAGTTTCGCGCTCAACGAAGGCGAAATCCTGCCCGACCAGTTTTCAGACGGCCTGTATGGCGATTTGGTGATTTGTCCGCAAGTGGTTTTGAAAGAAGCCGCCGAACAAGGCAAAACACCCGAGCAGCATTTTGCCCACCTGACCATACACGGTACTTTACACCTGATGGGCTACGACCACATCGAAGACGATGAAGCCGAAATAATGGAAGCCGAAGAAATCCGCCTGATGCTGGCGGCAGGCTTCCCCAACCCCTACCAAGAGGACGAATATTAAAATGGACGGTACGCAGTCGAAACCCAAATTTTTCGAACGCCTAATCTCCCGACTTGCCGGCGAGCCCGACTCCGCCGAAGACGTATTGACCCTGCTGCGCCAAGCACACGAGCAGGAAGTTTTTGACGCCGAGACACTGACCCGGCTGGAAAAAGTATTGGACTTTGCCGAGCTGGAAGTGCGCGATGCGATGATTACGCGCAGCCGCATGAACGTATTGAAAGAGAACGACAGCATCGAGCGCATCACGGCCTACGTCATCGAAACCGCCCATTCGCGTTTCCCCGTCATCGGCGAAGACAAAGACGAAGTTTTGGGTATTTTGCACGCCAAAGACCTACTCAAATATATGTTCAACCCCGAGCAGTTCCACCTGCAATCCGTCTTGCGCCCTGCCGTTTTCGTTCCCGAAGGCAAATCTTTGACCGCCCTTTTAAAAGAGTTCCGCGAACAGCGTAACCACATGGCGATTGTCATCGACGAATACGGCGGCACATCCGGCTTGGTCACCTTTGAAGACATCATCGAGCAAATCGTCGGCGAAATCGAAGACGAGTTTGACGAAGACGACAGCGCCGACAACATCCATGCCGTTTCTTCCGAACGCTGGCGCATCCACGCGGCTACCGAAATCGAAGACATCAACACCTTCTTCGGTACGGAATACAGCAGCGAAGAAGCCGACACCATCGGCGGCCTGGTCATTCAAGAGTTGGGGCATCTGCCCGTACGCGGCGAAAAAGTCATCATCGGCAGCCTGCAATTTACTGTTGCACGCGCCGACAACCGCCGTCTGCACACCCTGATGGCCACACGAATTAAAGAAAACACGGATAAACCATGATTATTCTGGATCACGTTTCCAAACACTATCAAACACGCGACAAAAAAGACTTTGTCGCCGTCGAGCCGACCAGCCTCAAAATCAAACAGGGTGAAATCTTTGGCCTGATGGGCTACTCCGGTGCAGGCAAATCCACCTTGTTGCGTCTGATTAACTTATTGGAACGTCCGGATACAGGTACCGTCAGCGTGTGCGGCCAAGAACTGACCGCGCTCAACGCCACGCAACTGCGCCACGCCCGACAAAACATCGGCATGGTGTTCCAACAGTTCAACCTATTGAGCAACCGTACCGTTGCCGAAAACGTCGCTTTTCCTTTAGAAATTGCCAAATGGCCGTCTAAAAAAATCCAAGCGCGTGTTGAAGAATGTTTGGAAATCGTCGACTTGCAAGACCGTGCCAACCATTACCCGTCCCAACTTTCCGGCGGTCAAAAACAACGTGTCGGCATTGCCCGCGCGCTGGCGCCGCAACCTCAAGTCATCCTCGCCGACGAACCCACTTCCGCCCTCGACCCCGCCACTACGCGCAGCGTTTTGAAGTGTTTGGAAGACATCAACCGACGTTTCAACGTAACCATCGTCATCGTTACCCACGAAATGAGCGTTATCCGCCGCCTGTGCGACCGTGCCGCCCTCTTGGACAAAGGCCGTCTGCTGGAAATCGTTGAAGTACACGGCAACCAAATCCATGCCCAATCCGAAATCGGGCAAGAGCTGATTCGAGAGGACTAAATATGGCAGATTTAACATTTGAAAGTGCTGTTGAGACCATCGTCAGCATGAAGGGCGAAATTATCCAAGCCTTGGGCGAAACCTTTATTATGGTCGGCCTATCGACTACTTTCGCCGTTATCTTCGGTACGATTTTAGGCGTATTGCTGTTTGTGACGTCAAGTCATCAGTTGCACTACAACAAACAGCTGAATTTATTTTTAGACAATCTGGTCAACCTGATGCGCGCATTCCCTTTCGTCATCCTGATGATTGCCATGATTCCTGTTACACGCGCCATCATCGGCACGACCATCGGCCCGGTTGCCGCCTCATTGGTATTGAGCGTATCCGGCCTGTTCTACTTCGCCCGTCTGGTAGAGCAAAACCTGCGCGAAGTGCCCAGAGGCGTGATTGAAGCGGCCTCCGCAATGGGTGCCTCGCCCATGAGCATCATCTGCAAAGTGCTTTTAAATGAGGCGCGTGCAGGTATGGTTTCCAGCATTACCGTACTGGCTATCGGCCTTCTGTCGTACAGTGCGGCAGCAGGCATGATTGGCGGCGGCGGTTTGGGCGACCTTGCCATCCGTTACGGCTACTACCGCTATCAAATGGAAGTCATCATCTTCATCGTCGCCATCCTGGTTTTACTCGTTATCCTGATTCAAGGTATCGGCAACAGCTTGGCACGCAAACTGGATAAACGTTAAACAAACTAGGCCGTCTGAAATGGACTTACTATTTTTCAGACGGCCTGTTATCTATTTAGAACATATTAGGATATATATATTCCAAATAAGTTTACAAAAAACATCCTCATATTTCCAAAATAGATTTACAATCCCTCTTTATTTTGACGGCGGCAGCTTGAGGCCGTCTGAAACCGCTTTATCATCCATCAGGAGCAAAATATGCAAATCAACACATTCTTCAAAACCCTTTCAGCCGCTGCGCTCGCCATCGTACTGGCTGCCTGCGGCGGTCAAAAAGACAGCGCGCCTGCTGCTTCTGCCGCTTCCTCTGCCGACAACGGCGCAGAGAAAAAAGAAATCGTCTTCGGTACAACCGTCGGCGACTTCGGCGATATGGTAAAAGACCAAATCCAACCGGCTTTGGAGAAAAAAGGCTATAAAGTCAAACTGATCGAGTTCACCGACTATGTCCGCCCCAACCTTGCTTTGGCTGAAGGCGAATTGGACATCAACATCTTTCAACACAAACCTTATCTGGACGACTTCAAAAAAGAACACAAACTGGACATTGTTGAAGCCTTCCAAGTACCGACTGCACCTTTGGGCTTGTACCCTGGCAAACTGAAATCTTTAGACGAAGTGAAAGACGGTGTCAGCGTTTCTGCACCTAACGACCCATCTAACTTTGCCCGTGCATTGGTTATGTTGAACGAATTGGGCTGGATTAAACTGAAAGCCGACGTTGATCCGCTGACTGCTTCTAAAAACGATATTGCCGAAAATCCAAAAAACATCCAAATCGTAGAACTTGAAGCCGCCCAACTGCCACGCAGCCGTGCCGACGTTGACTTTGCCGTCGTTAACGGCAACTACGCCATGAGCAGCGGCATGAAACTGACTGAAGCCCTGTTCCAAGAGCCAAGCTTTGCCTACGTTAACTGGTCTGCCGTCCGCACTGCCGACAAAGACAGCCAATGGCTGAAAGATGTAACCGAAGCTTACAACTCTGACGAGTTCAAAGCCTACTCACAAAAACGCTTTGCCGGTTACAAATATCCTGCTGCATGGGGTGAAAATGCAGCTGCAGGTGCTCAAGCCGAAGCTGCTTCTACTACTTCTGCAACCAAATAAGTAACTTTTTGAAAAAGGCCGTCTGAACATTCAGACGGCCTTTTTCTATTGATTATCTATTCCCAAAGCTTGAAACAAGTTTTTTGATTAACGCCAAATACTTACACAATTCCCTTTTTAAACCAAATCAATATGTTTTAAAAAAGTTCAATAAGGAATCATGTTTTTATTCAATATAATCAATCACTAAATGAATTATTCTACTTTTTTATAATATTCACTAGTAATGTTCCGCTTATCCTGATATTATACCGTTCATCTAAAGACATCCGGTTATCTGCATTACAGACCGTTCATCTGAATTGCTTCAAACCACTTTGTCGGATTTTCCTATAGTATGTTGTGTTTCTCCGTATCGAAGGGGTTTGAGCGGTCGAAATACCGTATTGCTTAGATATTAAAGCTTCGTGCTTTGAAATGAGTGAATTTTTGTTTTAAGTGTCGTAATCTCTTGCTAATTACTCCCAGCTGCAAGAGTTTCAGGGTTGCCCCCCCTTGGGCAGCCCTTCTTTTTTATCTTCCATTTTTTCAGCAATCAAGCCTTCCCTGCCCTATACACATAGTCAAAATCGCAGGCAAGGCCGCCCTTCTCCTCAACTTCCAATCTTCTTCAATTCATTATTCGGCATTACCAGCCAAACCTGTGCCTTTTTAACTTGAGCCGCAGTACGGATGGCCGCTTCATCCATAATGGAGAATGCGGTAGAAAAAGCATCGGCAACCGCCGCACTCTCCGCCATGACGCTCATGCTTTTATAACGCGGTTGGCTTCCGCCTGTACGCGGATCAAAAAGATGGGTAAATTTGCCAGCTTCGTCCATTACCGTGCCATAGCCGCCCGATGTGGCAAAGGCTTGGTTTTTCATGGCAATGGTGGTCAGAATTTGGTCTTCTTGGTCGGGATTGCGAATGCTGACATTCCACTCGCGCTGGTTGGCATTATCAAAGCCGTAAATCTCCCCCATATCAATCAATGCTTGGGTAACGCCTTGCTGCTTTAATAATTCGACTACTTTATCAGTGATATAACCCTGCGCAATGCCGTTGAGCGACAAGCCCATGCCTTTTTGGGCAAAACGGATTTCTTTGGTATCAAAATCGACTTTGTTGAAATCCACTAATTTGAGCGTGTCTTTGATACTGCGTTCGGATGGCGGCGTTTCGGTTTTGGGGTTTCGCCTGAAGTGGTCGGCATACAGATTCCACAATGGCTGAATGCTGGGATCAAATGCACCCTGTGTCAGCTGATGGATATCTCGGCTGATGCTGAGCAGCTGCAAAAAATTGGATGGCGGATTTTTCAGACGGCCTTCTCGATTTAAACGGCTGATCAGGCTGTCGTCCCGATATAGACTGAAGATTTTTTCCAATCGTGAAACTTCCGCCAATACTTTGTTGACCAGTATTTCCGCCTGCTTGCGCTCAACGCCGAACAACCGCAATTCCGCACCCGAACCCAATGCAATGCCTCTCCAAATAACTGGCTGCTCTTCTTGATTCTGGCTGGCCGAATGAGTCTGCTGATTGGTTTTGCGGCTGATGGCAAAGGGAATGCCGACACCGGCGGCAAGTGTGGCGGCTATGGCAAGGAAACGGCGGCGCGTTAAAGGGGTGGACATAAAGTATTCCTTGGATTTTTTATCTTTACATTGAAAGCTGCATTCATTAAATCATCAATCGGCAGCTTCCAACACAAAGGCCGTCTGAAACTGTTTCAGACGGCCTTTATTGGTTGTTTTATTTAAAAATGTATTCGTCGGGCATCTCTGCAAAACCGACTACTCTGCCGCCTTTTTCTTTGGCGAATTTCTCAGCCTGAGCCTTGTCGGCAAACGGAAGTGCGTCTTCCGCACCCATGCCGCCAATAAAGCTGCTTTCGATGACATAATAGGCTTTTTTCGCATCTATCCATTCGGCATCGGCATTGGGTTTTTCCCAATCTTTGACTTTGCCCATATCGGTAACATAGATGGCATTAATGCCTTTAGGCTCTTCAGGCAGCTTGGTGTAGCCGAACATCTGCTTGATGGTGGAAAACCAAACCGGTTTGTCAGGTTTGCCGTTCAAGAAGATTTGCGCTTTAGGGCCGTTGTGTTCGGTCAAATTCATGCTGCAATAATGACCGACTGCGCTGTCGCTGATTTGTTGGGGCGTAGGCGGAGGAGTATTTTCCTCTTTGCTACAAGCAGATAAAGCAAGGATGGTGAATGCTGTAAATAATATTTTTCTCATATTTGTCTCTTTCCGAAAATCCAGGCGGCTAAGACCAAAGGAATGATAACCCATAATACCTGCGCCGTCAGCAAAACCGGCATAGTCAGGCTGATTTGATCGCTCAAACCGGCCATACCTGCGTACATGGCGGTGTTTTCATAGCCGGTCAGGTTGAGCAGACGGTAAATGTCGGAAGGATTGAACAAGAGAATGGTTTCTACAACAGGCGCGGTAATGACTTGTTCGGTATCGGCAACCAAAATACCCAAAAGCGCCATATCGAAAATCACCACAAAAAACAGCCATACGCCGATGGCGATACCGGCGGCGGTACCGCGTTCTTTGACTTTTGCGCTGATCAAATAACCCATAGACAAAAAGGCTGCACCAAGAATCACGCTGGCAACAATCAGGAGGGCAAAAGGTTTCCATGCGGCAAGGTCAAAGCCGCCGTTGGCAAGCTGGAGGGTAATGCCTGCCAATCCGTAGCCTGCCGTGGTGGCAAGAGCAAGGATGATGAGATGGCCGATAAATTTACCGGCAAGGATTTGGTTGCGCGAAATCGGATAGCTCAACAACAGCGCCATCGTGCCGCGTTCGATTTCGCCAATCAGCGCATCATAAGAGAGCAACATCGCAATCAACGGAATCAGGAAAATCGACAGACTGGAGAGGCTGACAACGGTAACGGTCAACGGATCGACTTTGACTGTGCCGGTAGGCGAGCTGCCCAGGAAACCCAATGACAGGGCAAGCGCGGCAAGCAGGAGCGCGGCGGCGAGAACCCAACGGTTGCGCAGGCTGTCGCGGACTTCTTTGCCGGTAATAATCCAAACGGGGTTCATACGTCTTCCCTTTTTAAGAATTGTGCGTACATATCGTCAAGTGTCGGGGTATGGATATCGATATAGGCAAGGTTGCCCAAATCACCCAATTCGCTCAAAAGTCCCATGCGCTCTTCGGCTTTACATTGCGCTTTATACGACAGGCCGTCTGAAAGCGGCTGCCAACGCTCGCTCAACGGGCGCGCTTCTTTCAATCGGACATTGACGGTCAACGGCAAACCACTTTGGACATGCAGCTCATCCATGCTGCCATCGGCAACTTTCACACCGTTTTTCATGACGATAATTCGGTCGGCGTGGCCATCAAGTTCGGCAAGCGCGTGCGTACTGAGCAATACGGTTGCACCGCGTCCATTCAGTTCGCGCACGACTTCGTAAAACATTTGGCGTGAAGCCGGGTCAAGGCCCGTGGTCGGTTCGTCAAACAATAAGACTTTAGGCTCGCCCAATAAGGCTTGTGCCAAAGCGAGACGTTGGCGCATACCTTTGGAGTAAGTGCTGACACGGCGGCGTGCCGCTTGAGAAATGCCGACGCGTTCCAACAACTCACGGTTTTTACTCAAGGGCTGTTTTTTCAGCTTGGCATAGAAATCCATGGTTTCAATGCCGGTCAATGAAGGATGAAGCGCGACGGTTTCAGGCAGGTAGCCGATTTGACTGCGAAGCAGTGCGCCTGCCTTGCTGCCGGTACGCTCGCCCAGTAACATGACTTCACCTTCGGTCGGCGTAATCAGACCGAGTATCAGCTTCATGATGGTGGATTTGCCTGCACCGTTATGCCCTGCCATGCCGACGCTTTCGCCTGCTTTGAGGACTAAATCGACTTGGTTGACGGCTTTTTGACTGCCGAATTGTTTAGTCACGTTTCTTAATTCGACGTGGTTGGTCATGAATAATTCCTTTGTGCCGTTTCAGACGGCCTCATTCAAAAGGCCGTCTGAAAACATGTTTAATTCAAAGATCCGTTTTCGGCATTACTCCAATTGGATTGGCGCGTATTGGCTTCGTGCAACAGCTCATCCTTCATGGCTTCGTATTTGGTACTTGTTTTGTTGCTGATCGGTTTCATCAATGGCTTACTGTCGATGACGCCGCCCGGCAAAATAGCGGGGAACTGTGATTGCGCCCATTTGACAATACTGACGGCAGGACTGTTCATCAGCAAACGGGACACGGGAGCGCGCCAAATGATTTGATCGATGATGCCGTTCGGTCGATAGGCATTGTCGCCAAAACCATCGCCATCAAGATCGAATGCGCTGTTGTCGCTCCAATAATTGCCTCGTCCGCCCTCTCCCCAATCAAGGAAACGGGTGCTGACGTATTTGACTTGGCTTTCGTTGTTGATAAACGAATTATTGAACAGGCTTGTGCCTTCAATGGCCGCGGTAAAGTGAATACCGATTTGACAGTTTTCAAAATGGTTGTCAAAAATTTTATTGAAGTTGGCGTTATAGGCGAATACGCATTTACCGGCTTTGTTGATAATATTGTCGTTAATATCGGAATAGTTGACGTAATTGAGCATGATACCTTGGTCACGGCTGCCCACGGCGATATTGCCATACACTTTAAGACGCTCTGAGAACATCAACACATAGCCCATATTGTTGCCAACGGAGATGTTGTTGCTAACCTCGCTGTCGTTGGTGTACATATAATGTACTGCAAAACGCAAATCGCTGAAACGATTGCCTTTATAGGTATTGTTTGTACTGGTATTGGAGAAAATACCGTCACGGCCTTTGGAAATATCGTTGTCGACTACTTGCGCACCCGGCGCATTCCAAACCGTTACGCCATTACCGCGCTCATTCACGCGCAATGTAGCTTCCCCGACAATCTTATTTTCGCGCACCATCGATTCTGCCGCTCCATGGATGTACACGCCGACAGAGTTGTCCAAGACATTATTGTGTTCAATCAATGCGCGCGGAGCCGTCTCCTCAAGATAAATCCCTGCATCCATGGCCGGCAGGCTCAAGCCTGAATTGGAAACAGTTAGATTGCGCAGGGTCACGTCAGGTGCATGAACGGCAATGGTGCGCCCACTCCTATCACCGACGATCTTGGCGGAGCGGTCGGCCGGACCTTCAATGGTAATCGGTTTGTCGATATAAAGTTTGGTCTTGTATGTACCGGAGGCAAGCTTGAGCGTATCGCCGGCTTGGGCGCGCGCTAAAGCATCATTGAGATTGTCTTGTGCGGATACGTTGATGACTGCGGCAAAGGCCGTCTGAACCATACTGCCCAACAGCAATACGAATGCGGCACGTTGCCATTTGGAACGATGGGATGGTGTATGCGTCATAATCATATCTCAATTTCAGACGGCCTGTTTTCTACATGATAAACATATGCAGAAACAGGTATTTTGATGTTATAGCAAAGCTGTCTGATGATGGTTTATATTTCATTGACATATTGACTGACAAACAGCTTTGCTATAAAGGCCGTCTGAAAGAATGTCTTTTCAGACGGCCTAAAGGATTAAATCATCAAACCAAAATTATTTTGGTTTAACAATCATTTGGCCTGACATTTCCATGTGCAATGCGTGGCAGAACCATTGGCAGTAGTACCAGTGTACGCCTGGACGGACTGCTTTGAAGGTTACAGAAGATGTCGCTTGCGGGCTAATCTCCATAGCGATACCGTAGCCTTCCAAAGTGAAGCCGTGAGTCAAGTCCTCAATAGTCTCAACGTTGGTCACGTATACGGTCACTTCGTCGCCTTGGTTCACTTCAAATTGAGGGATACTGAATGCAGGCGCAACGGCTGTCATGTACACGCGTACTTTGTTACCTTCGCGTACGACTTTAGCGGCTTTTTCCAGCTCAACGCCGTCTTTTTGCGCTTGTTCCAAAGCATCTTTCCAGAACCATGGGTCTTTACGGTCCCAAGTTTTGCTTGGGTTCACTTTGGAAGCGGAAACCAGACAGAAGTCATGTGGTTCTGCAAAAGTCGGGTTGTCGTGAACCAGACGCATTTCATCGCCGGAGATGTCGATCAATTGGTCACACTCAGGTTTCAGAGGACCTGCGTTCAGGAAGCGGTCTTTGGAGAATTTGTTCAAAGACACCAACCATTTACCGTCGGCTTCTTTGGTTTCGCCCATGGTAGTGTGGTTGTGGCCAGGTTGATAGTGAACGTCCAGTTTTTGTTTGATCGGATCGATTTTCTCGCCTTTGTAGGCTTTAATCGCATCATCGATGTTCCATTTCACCATTTGGCTGTCGATAAACAATGTTGTATAAGCATTGCCGCGACCGTCAAATGCAGTGTGTAAAGGGCCAAGACCCAGTTGAGGCTCAGCTACGACAACATCGCGCTCTTTGATTTTGCCTGCAAACAAATCGTCCAGTTTGCTAACATCCAATACGGTAACGGTTGGAGACAGTTTACCGTTGAGCATGATGTATTTGCCGTCAGGGCTTGCGTTACAGCCGTGAGGAGAGTTAGGCACAGGGATGTAGCGGGTGTATGGAGAGTTGGCTTCTGCACGGCCGTCCAACATTTTCACGCCGTTAACTTCTTTGAAGTCGCCTTTTTTGATGCCTTCTTCGATAGCAGCCAGGTTAAATACTACACACCAGTCTTGCTCGTTAGAAGAAGCACCTTGTACAGTCAGAGCGCGCTCAGAGTTATAGCAGGTAGAGAAAGAGTATTTACCTTGGTAGTCGGCATCGCCGTTGTCCAAGTTACCGTCTACCAAAACTTGCCATGCGATCTCCATGGTTTCGCCGTCAATTGCGGTATAAACGGCATTCCAAGTTTTAGGATCATCCCATTTGCCTACGCCGTCAACAGGAACGATATGCTCGCCGTTGGCAAAAACGTAACCGGTTTTCGGATAACGTTGCGGACGCAGGCCGTGGATACCTGAAGCATTAGGAATATCAATGATTTTATCGGTTTTCATCACATCCAAGCGGATACGGCAAACACGGGTGTTTGCTTTATCGTTGGCGTAAGCATAACGGCCATCGTAAGTTTGGTCGGTGAAAGACAAGTGTGGGTGGTGCAAGTCGCCGTTAGGGTAGCAACGCAAACCGCTGTCTTGCAAGAATTTACGGGTTTCTTCGGTAATATTTCCGTTGAGGACTTTCAAGCTCTCATTGGTACGACCCCAACCGGTAGCGCTGTCCATATTGAATACAGGGATACGCATCAGTTCGCGCATAGACGGCAAACCGATCAAGCGCATTTCGCCTGATTGACCGCCTGAGAGGAAACCGTAGTATTGGTCAAGTTCACCTGGACCCACTTCGGAAGTCATTTTGCCCGGCTCGGCAGAATGAGCAGCTGCTTTTTCAGCAGGAGCTGCGCCAGAAGCGGCAGCTTTGTCACCCTCACCGTTAGAGCAACCGGCCAAGCCCAACAAACCGGCACCGGCAATACCTGCACCGGAAGCAGCGGCAGTACCTAAGAATGAACGACGGCTTAAGCCGTTTTGTTCTAATTTTTCGTCTGACATACGACACTCCTTGGATAAAATCCGGCGGCCGATTTTTTTCAGACGGCCTACCGATGAAAAAATTTCTAAGTCGGGCTGCCGATACAGCCCTCTTTTTTATAAATAACTACTTATCAACACTAATTGCCGATTCTTTTTTAACAAACTGAACAACTTGTTCTTGAGCCTTTTGCGTTGCTGCCGCATCATGCTGCTCAGATTTTGCCGCCGCTTGCTTTTGTTTTTTCTTATTCGTTGCCACTACTTGAGGACAACGCGTATCGTGGTGATACATTACCTGGCAATGCAGGCACTGGATACATTCGTTCGGATGAATATCGCCTTCTGGTGCAATGGCCTGAACCGGACATTCATGTGTACAAATCTGACAAGGGTTGCCACACATTTTGTAGCGGCGCAGCCAGTCAAACACACGGAAGCGACCCGGCAATGCGATACCCGCACCCAAAGGACACAGATAACGACAGAAGAAACGTTCGATAAACAAACCGGCAATCAGCAAAGCTGCAGCAAACAATACAAACCACCATTCGCGCATAAACTTCAGAATAATTGCGGTTTTGAAAGGTTCAACTTCTGCAAATTTTTCAGCAGTGCCCAAATCGTATAGGGAAATAGCCAGCAAACCGAAGAAGATAACATATTTAATGGCTGTCAGGCGCGTATGCAACAGATATGGCACAGTAATTTGTTTTACGCCCAGTTTTTTAGCAACGCGATTGGTCAACTCCTGCAATGAACCGAAAGGACACAGCCAGCCGCAGAACGTACCCCTATTCCACAACAGCATGGTCGCTGCTGTAAAGAGCCACAGGATGAACACCAGCGGATCCATCAGGAAGAATTCCCAGTGGAATTCAGTCAAAACTGCGGAGAACAAGGTCAATGTATTGACAACCGACAATTGCGCTTGCGCATACCAACCAATATAAACCAGGGTAAATGTCAGGAAGCAGAGGCGGAAACGGTCATACCATTTTTCGTAACGTACAATCCAGTCTTGGAACAGGAATACTAACAAGAGAATTGTCAAAGCAATACCGACAACAATAATTTGACCTTGTTTAGCTTTCCAAACCTGTTTCCAAAGTTGGTTGGAAACACCATCATCACCGGCAGTCGCATCTTCGGCAATACCCGTACTTTCAGGAGCTGAAGCTACAGCCGCAACTTGCTCAACCGGCGCGCTGATTTCAACAGGTGGTGCTTTTGGATCATCGACATAGTAGCCTTTTGGCAATTCGTAATCCAAATCTGCAGTTACGAAAGCTTTATCGTTAACACTCAACACACGTTGAATCATCAGTTGTAAACGCCATGGCTCGGCAGCATCAAATTCCACACCTTCAGGGATAGTAAACCAAGAAACCTCTTTAAATGCAGGCGCACCTTCCGCTGCCAAAGCAACCACACGCTCATGTTGTGCATCGGTAAAACGGAAGCTGGTATCGCCCTGAATCATTTCGATACGGTCAAAGATACCGCCACGCACATAGCCTGAGCCCTTCCAAGAGTATCGGCCTTCACCGGCAACCATAATTGCCTGTTGACCTGGTTGCAAACGTTTTTGCAGATTATTCCAACCTGCCTCACCTAAAAGGCTTTTACCGATAGAAGGTTGGCTGACCAAAGCGACATATAAATCAACGAATGTATCGTTACCATCACCCTGCTCTGCATGATCTGCAACACCGGCTTTACCGCCTTTTTCAAATAATTTGTTGATATCATCAACAGAAATATGCAGATGACCAACAGCTTTTTGTTCTAACAACGCATTCCAAGACTGAATGTCTTGTTTATCAGGATTCACAGCACGACGGGGACGGGTTTGAACCGCAGGCTCATTTGCAGCCTGCTCACCAGAAGCGGCAGCAGCACCGGCTTGAGTCGCTTTATCAGTACCCAAATGATATTGATGAATAACCGATTTGACAGAACGCTGAATACTGTCGTTAATCACCATCAACGTTACAGTCGCACCGCTGATGATATCCGCGGGAGCCACGCCAGGCTGCGGAGGATTTTTAATAAAATTTAAGCCAATATATTTATCAATGAATTTATCGACTCGGGATTGCGGAATACCGATCAGCATAATTGGTTCATGGTGCTCAACCAATTTTGCTCCCGCAATAGTGCCATCATTGGCCAATGCGATCATCGTATCAATCGGCTTACTCGAATAACCACGCGTATTGACCACATCAGTCGTGATATAAACCAGACCAAGCTGCTCTTCGCCTTTATATACACGAGCAACCAAAGGCTTACCTTCAGGTTTGCCGTAGCGATCAGCACCAGGAAAAATTTCAGAAGGCTGAATTTTTGCCAAGAAATCAGGCAAGCGCTCCGCGTAAGCAGGCAGGCTTACTATCATCATAGAAAACACAGCAAAAAGCACAAGGATTCGTTTCCAAATGCCACTTAAGCACTTCATTTCAAGACAGGACATGGCTATTCCCGATATATCGATACTCTAAACACTAATATTATATGAATCATCTATCGGCAATAATTTGATTAAAATCAAATTTACAAATCTTAAAACCAAATTCTACATGCTAATAATACTTTAGAACTATAAAAATAAATCTTTTATTAGTAGACATGAAATATAGGAAAATCAACTTAATCCAATGACCATCTTTATATCGTTAACTTATTTATAATAATACTCAAAACAATTCCTGAAATTTCATTTAGCATATATTGAATAAAATATAACCTGACTTGAATTTTCATAGGCCGTCTGAAAACGAATATCGAAGATACTTTAATCTGACCCTGCAATGACAAAATACATTTCTTGCAAAAACAAAAAGAGCCTGTATAAAACAGGCTCTTTTTCAGACTAATCTTAAGTCAGATTAGAATTTGTGACGCAGGCCAACAGTACCAGCAGTTTTCTCGTATTTATTGTCGCCTTTACCTTCTTTCAACCAACCGGCAGACAGCAAGGCAGAAGTGCGTTTAGAGAAGTCGTAGTCGGCACCAACGATAACTTGGTTGTAAACGCTGTTCTCTTGTTTCACGCCTTCTTCTTTAGCTTTGAAACCGTGAGCGTAAGAAACACGAGGAGTTACGTTACCGAAGCGGTAAGCCGCAGTTGCACCAACTTCAACACGTTCGTTTTTCTTAGCATTTGCGACATCTTTTTTGAAGCCTTCGTATTGACCTACAACAGCAACCATCAGGTTGTCAGCATCGTAACCAGCAGTCAGACGGTGTGCTTGGTGATCTTTGTAAGTACCAGCAGTCAAGGTAGTGTTGCCGTTGAATGTATCCAAGTAGCCAGCATCCAAGACAGCATGTTTAGCGAAAGAACCAGCGTAGCGACCGAAGAAGCCAGAGTTTTCGTAGTTCAGACCCAAATCGTAAGATTCACGGCTTTTCACAGCGTGATCGTATTTATCGCTAGGATTAGCATTGTCGCGAGGTTGGTATTGTACGCTTGCGCTGAAACCACCAAACACAGGAGTATCGTAACGTACAGATACTTTGCGACCATCTACACGTTTGATTTTACCCAGTTGCAGAGTGTCTGCGTTAGCATCACTAGACTCCCAAGGGTCGAAGCTGTCGCTGCTTTCGTTCAGAGCAGTATCCAAGTTACCGACACGAACTTTACCGAAACCACCTTCCAAACCCAAGAAAGATTCACGGTTTGCGAAACCAGAGTCACCACCGGCGATAGAAGTTCTTTGTTCAACTTGCCAGATAGCATTCAGGTTGCTACCCAAGTGTTCGTGGCCTTTGAAACCGATACGAGAGCCGAAGTCAGCAATCTCAGTAGCAGTTTTAGAAGAAGTCTTACCCTCTTTTACTTTAGAAACTTCCACGCCAGCTTTGATTTGACCGTACAGAGTTACATCAGCCATAGCTGCAACAGGCAAAGCCGCCAGAGTCAGGGCAATCAGGGATTTTTTCATTGCTGTATTCCTTTTCTATTGTGAAGAAATAACTTAAGCAGACCGGATAATCCGCTTAGGCTTACTTTATCGCTGGAATCAGCGATTCCATGACTGTCACTATAATTGTTCCTCTCTAAAAAAACAAACTTTATTCAACTCCCCCCACTACCGCAGAAACCAAATAAAGGTAGAGACAACCCCAAAAGTAGAAATTTATTATTTAAAATCAATGATCAATTTATTCAAAACCAACTGTGCATTTTTACAACACTTTATTAATTTACACATCAATCACGCTATTTTGTTGCTTTTATACCAACAATCCGCAGTTAGGCCGTCTGAAAATCATTACCTAGAACGCTCATCCACTCGGGCAAAGATAGCTGCGTCACTCCAAACTCATCAGGATAGTCAACACCTGTTAAATACAGACCATCAGACATAAAAGTTGGCGGAGCCTTCAATCTACTTTTGGCATGAAAGACCGACTCAAACTCATCCACACTGATTCTGCCACTACCCACATATACCAATGCACCCATAATATTGCGTACCATATGATGCAAGAATGCATTCCCATGCAAATCAAGGCACAGATAGCGAGAAGTTCCACTAATCTTTGTACTATATAGTGTCTTTATAGGAGACTTCGCCTGACATTCAGCCGCTCGAAAGCTAGAAAAGTCATGTTCTCCCTCCAATAAGGCAGCAGCCTGCCTCATCAGATTCAAATCTAATTTCAAATGTGTCCACCCTACTCTGCCAACCAATAATGGAGAACGAACCGGTGAAGACTCCAATAAATAACGATAATGGCGGCCATAAGCATCAAATCGGGCATGAAAATGAGATGCAACTTTTTGCGCAAGTAACACAGCAACACCATCAGGCAAATGCGCATTGACACCCCGCACCCATGCTTGCTCAGGACGACTTACTGATGTATCAAAATGCACTACCTGGGCAGTTGCATGCACACCTGTATCCGTCCTTCCCGCAACAATAGTATTAATTTGCTCCCCTGCTATTGAAGACAAGGCCTGCTCTAAGGCCGTCTGAACAGTTGGCAAATCTCCAGCCTGTTTTTGCCAACCATAAAAACGGCTACCGTCATAAGAGAGGGTCAAAGCCCAACGCTGCATCAGATGCCCTGTTGTATTTGCTTGTTCAGTCATTTCTTATACTTCTTGTAAATTGATATTGTTGCCTACACTCAGGTAACCAATATTAAAAAGGCGTGATCAACACACGCCTCTCATGTATTTCAGACGGCCTTTATCTTCAACCATCATATAAAGCTGAAATCTTACCCAACCAATCATAGACTCAGACAAAATCTTGCTTTTTAATTTACCATAAAAAAGATGCCGTCTGAAACGGCATCTTCATTTGACTGGCACTTATGCGCCAAGTTCTTTCATCAATTTTTGGGCTTTATGCAGAATATCGCCTTCAGCCTCTTCAATCAGCCCTTGCAATGTTTCTCGAGCCGCTTCAGGATCACCGATTTCGATATACATCTTAGCCAAATCATATTTGGCTTCAAGCGGTGCAGTCATGCCGACTGATTCTGAAACAAAGCCTCTTTCACTATTGCTTTTATCGGCAGCCACTGAAACATCTTCAGCTCCCCATTCCAATGCACCTTCTTCAATCACAAACTCAGAAGCAGTTTCTTCTTTCTCTACTTCTTCTTTGGTTTCTTGAATTTGCAAGTCTTGATCTTGCTTGACATCAAATGGCAGCACATGGCCGTCTGAAGCTTCAGGGGTTTCTACCGTAAACTCGAGTGGCTCTTCATTTCTTGCCTCGGAGACTTTTTTCTCTGCCGCCAAATCAAACTCAGCAAATGTATTTACCTGCTCTTCTTTACGTTCCGGCATAACAACCGATACTGGCTGATACGGATTTTCTGGTTCAGGCTCGTACACGCTTTCTGTTGATTCGATACTATCCCAATCAGCATGGCGGCGTTGCTCTGTCTCAACATCATGCGTTACTGCACCTGAAAGAATACCTGCCTGACTATTGTCAATCTTACCCAAATCAAGTTTGACATCATCGATATTGGAAGATTCTTCTACTTCATTGATAACCACATCATCTTCGAAATCATCTTCGATAAACAGACCGTCTTGAGTTTTTTCAGACGGCGTTACTTTAGTTGCAGCAACCGCAGCAGCTGAAGCAGCAACATTTTTCTGTACAACCTTCTCTTCATCCTTACGGCTTACAGGTGCTTCTTCCAGCTCGTCATTACGTTTACCGGCAGCTTTCAACAACAACCAAGCAGCAATAAGGGCTGCACCGCCTGCCAATAACCATTTCCATAAATTGCCGTCTGATTCGCTTTCTGTTTGCTCCGCGACAGAATCCGTGGTTGCAACAGGCTCAGAAGCCACTACATTCTCTTGAGCATCAGAAGCCATAGCTTCTTGACCATCAGATGCAGGAACAGTCGATGCGGTGTTTTCATTGACCGCTGCAGATGCTGCTTGTTCTGCTTGTTCAGCTGAAGCTTGTTTCACTTCTTCCTGTTGCTGTGTATTTACACCAGCATCTTTAACCTGGGCTTCAGTTTGAGCCTCAGGCTGAACAACAGGTTTTTCTGTTTTAGCTTCTATTGCATTGACGGCTTCATTGCCTTTCTCTGCCGCTGTATTGGTTTTAACAGGAGCAGAAGCAGCCAAACGTTGCAATTCGCTACGGTTTGGAATATTCAGCACTTTACCTGCCAACATACGGTTGGCATTGTTATCGATAAACACATCCGGGTTGGCATTTACCAAAGCCTGAATGGTTTGATCCAGGGTCATACCTTGCGGACGGATGCTGGACGCGATGGCAATCAGGGTTTCACCCGTACGCACCAAATGCTGTCTGCCTGAACGTGCAGCCGTGTCGTTTTTAGCAGAGGCCGTCTGAACTTGTTTTTTCTCAGCCTTACGCTGTACATCCTTACGCGCTCGAGCTGTCTGATTACCTGCTGCTTTATTGTTTTTAGTTGCAGGCTGTCGGGCATTGCGTGTCGGCTCGGAAGATTGAGATTCAGTGGCCAGACGGATACGAACAGATGCAGCATCTTTAGAATCATATCCGGCCGGATCGATAATAGCGGTGTACTCACGCGATTGCGCGCCAACACCTACTTGGAAAACCAAAACAGGATCTTTGATGGCTTTAGAAGAGCGGATGGTAACGACTGCCTTATCGCCTGATTTGCGTACCGCTGCGCGCAAATTGCCATTTGAAATAGTGGCCTTACCGCCATTAAGCAGAGCCTGAGCTTCCTCGCCAGTTACAGTGATACTGCCTGTAAAAGGCTCACCCAAATGAGATTGAACATTCAAGCCGCCCAAACCTGCAGAGGCACTGAGCGATGTCATTAAAGCAATAGAAGCTGTAATTAATTTAATATTGTGATGTTTTTTCAAAACTGATCCCCTGTTCGGAAATTATGGTACTAACCAATGTGCACGCATTTAACCATATATTTACTAGATATTACGTCATGATATATTTTTAACCCATTCCTGCCAAGCAATAGAGGCTATTCAGCCTAAAATTCCTTAGCAAATCTATTACTTTTGCATGCTTGTGTTTCTTTTTTACAAATTTCGCCAACCCAAAACAAATATTTCATATAAATATGTGCGATATTAAAGTCATGGTGAAACGTGCAAAAAAACACATCTCCCTGTATGATTAGCATTTACTCAATTAGTTTCATCATTAATATATGAAGATTTTGAGCGACTTATTCGCCGTATTCTTATTTTTCATCACATACATCATCACCAAAGACATGATTGCCGCAACAACTGTTGCGGTTATCGTCGGTATTGCCCAAGCTGCGCTGACCTTTTGGAAACACCGCAAGCTGGACACCATGCAATGGGTCAGCCTGATTTTGATTGTCTTTTTTGGCGGTGCAACGATTCTGCTGAAAGACAACCGCTTTATCATGTGGAAACCAACCGTTCTGTTTTGGATCGGCGCGATCGTCATGCTGTTCAGCCACCTGGCCGGTAAAAACGGGCTTAAAGCCGTCATGGGCAAAGAAATGCAGCTCCCTGATTTTGTATGGACACGCCTGACTTATGCATGGATTGGCTTCCTAATTTTTATGGGTGCGGCCAACCTCTTTGTCTTTACGTATTTTCCAGACCAATGGGTCAATTACAAACTGTTCGGCACATTGGGCTTCACAATCATTTTTTCCATCGCACAGGGTATGTATCTGATGCGTTTCCAGCCTAAGGAGGATCAATAATGGAATATTTCATGCTTTTGGCCACTGATGCCGAAGATGTCCACGAAGCACGCATGGCGGCCCGCCCTGCTCATTTGGCACGCTTAGAAGAATTGAAAGCGCAAGGCCGTCTGCTGACTGCCGGCCCCAATCCTCTACCAGATAATCCGGAACGTGTTTCCGGCAGCCTGATTGTGGCTCAATTTGAATCTTTGGACGCTGCACAAGAATGGGCAGAACAAGACCCTTACGTTGATGCCGGCGTATACGCAGAAGTATTGATTAAACCCTTTAAAGCCGTGTTCAAATGAGCAATATTCGTCAAATTATCGAGGAACGCCTGCGAACGCTTGAGCCTGAGTTCTTCGATTTTGAAGATGAAAGCCATCTGCATGCCGGCCATGCCGGTAATAAAGGCGGCGGGCATTACGCCATAGTGGTGGTCAGCAACGCATTTGAAAACATTGGCCGCCTCCAGCGGCAACGTATGATTAAGCAGCTTTTACAGGACTTGTTTTCAGACGGCCTGATTCATGCACTCAGTATCAAAGCGGCCACGCCGGACGAATACTTCCATTAAGATTACTGCCCAAACTTTGATTTCCAATCATTAATTTAAATGAGAAATACGATGAAAAAAACCTACTTTGCTTCAGCCTTGATGTTTGCCCTGACTTCCGGCACCCTGTTTGCCCAAACTTTGGTGACCGTCAACGGTCAAGCCATCGACAGCAGCGTTATCGATGACCAAGTTGCTTCCGTACGTGCCAGTAACCCGAACGTTCAAGACACTCCTGAATTGCGTCAAATGCTGACTGAACGCCAAATTATCAGCACTGTTGTTACCCAAGAAGCCAAAAAATTAAAACTGGATCAAAGCGCTGAATTCAAAACAGCATTGGAGCAAGCGCGTGCCGATGCCGCCAAGCAAGGTGCAGATAAAAAAGCCACCTTCAAAACCGAATGGGCAGCTTTCGAAAATGATTTGTTAGGCCAAGCTTTCGCGGCGCATATCGTCCGTCAATATCCTGTTCAAGAAAAAGATGTCAAAGCCGCTTACAACGACTTCAGCAACTTCTATAAAGGTACTCAGGAAGTCCAACTGGGCGAAATCGTGACCGACAGCAGCAGCAATGCCCAAAAAGCCATTGCCGATTTGGATGCGAAAAAAAGCTTTGTTTCGGTATTGAACCAATACTCAATTGACGAAGCGGCCAAAAAAGCCGGCGGCATCCCTAAAGCTTATGTTCCGCTTAAAGATTTACAAGAATCAGCGCCTCCGCTTTACGCTGCTGTCAAAGACCTGAAAAAAGGTGCACACACTAAAACGCCACTGCAAAACGGTAATTTGTACGCCGTTTTCTATGTCAATGATCGTCGTAACGTTACCGTACCTTCTTATGAAGCATCGAAAAACGAGATTGGCAGCGACTTACAGGCAGCCCGTGTTGATGCGGCCATTCAATCATTGCTGAAAAAAGCCAGTATCAAAGTCAACAAATAATATAACGTGCCCGCCGTGATAACGGCGGGCAATAAGGAACTCACATGAACATCAAGCCCAAAACTGCCGTTTTGGCTATCCTCACCCTATCGACCGTCGGCTTGGCAACCGCCAAAGCACCTGAAATCGATCCTGCACGTATCGACAGCATGGTCGCCGAAGTATTAAGACAAGCCGATCAACATCCCAACCAGACTGCCAAACCCGATGGTCAGGCAATCCGCAAAGATGTGGTTACACGTTTGCAGACTTTGGAAGTTTTGAAAAATGAAGCCATCAAGGCTGGTTTGGATAAAGATGCAGAAGTACAGAATCAGTTTAAAAATGTGGAAGCTGAGTTTTATGCCAACCAATACGCTGCTTATCTAGAACGTCAAACCGCGGTTGACGATGCCGAATTGCGCCGTTTCTACGACCAGCAAACACGCATCATCAAGCTGCAACAAGTCAGCTTTGCTTCAGCCGAAGAAGTCCGCGCAGCGCAAGAACTGCTGCTCAAAGGCTTGTCATTTGAAGAGCTGATGAAACGCTATCCCAACCCCGAACAAGAGTTCGACGGCTTCATCTCTCCGCAGCAGCTTTCGCCTCAACTGGCTACCTCTTTTGCCGACATGAACCGAGGTGATGTAACGCATGAGCCGATTCAGATGGGAAACCGTTTTTATCTGTTTAAACTCAGCGCCGTAGAGCGTAATCCTAATGCCGAACCTTTCGAACTGGTACGCAATCAGATTGCCCAAGCTGTCAAACGACAAAAAGTCGAGAATCAGATCGAACGTATCTTGAAAGAAAACGGCATTAATCCGTAAATTAATTCAATGGTTTCAGGCCGTCTGAAACTATATTTGAACTCAGAGGGCGTATCTTACGCCCTTTTTTACAACTCCTTTTATTCACACAAGATTATGCGCGCTGTTATCCAAAAAGTTACCCAAGCCAAAGTTGACGTTTTGTCCGAAAACTCCTGTGAAACCTGCGGCGAAATCAACAACGGATTTATGATATTGCTCGGCGTTACCCACACCGATACAGAAGCGGACGCCAAATACATTGCGGATAAAACCGCCAACCTACGTATCTTTGAAGACGAAAACGGAAAATTAAATTTATCGCTCAAAGATGTCGGCGGCTCGATATTACTGGTTTCCCAGTTTACCCTTTACGCCGATGCGCGCAGCGGCCGCCGCCCATCTTTCTCCAATGCCGCGCCCGCAGAACTAGCGGATAAACTTTATCAATACACCGCACAACTTCTACGCGAACATGGATTGACTGTCGAAACCGGCAGATTCCAAACCCATATGCAGGTTTCCCTTTGCAATGATGGGCCGGTTACCTTATTGCTTGATTCGCAAAAAACATTCTAAATCCCATCGAAAAAGGCCGTCTGAAATATTTCAGACGGCCTTTCCATTTCTGATCATTACTAAATCAAGCCTTGCGCTTTCACCCAGTTCATAATATCTGCCTCAACGGCTTCAGGCGAACCCGGATTGTCGATTTTGACACCGTACTCATCAGCACCCAGCTCTTCCAAAATCTCCAGCTGCGAATCCAGCATTCCGGCTTTCATATAATGCCCCTGACGCGACAGCATACGCTCGAGATTGATTGCTTGAGGTGGAGTCAGATGGATAAAAGCCACCTTCCCTTCTGCGCCACGCAGAATATCGCGGTATTGGCGTTTGAGTGCGGAACAAGTAACAATGGAATATTTTTCCCCATTTTTTGCCTGCTCCGTCATCCAGTCACGCAAATTGCCCAGCCATGGGTAAGGTCGAAATTTTTAGTCACATCAAAAGAATTTGGGGCTGTAGCGTTTTTGTACGATTCCCCAAACATCCATCATACTTTTTCTTAAAAACTGAAGTGCCATGATACAAAGGCCGTCTGAAAAATTCTTCAGACGGCCTTAATTCTTAAACTTCTGCCGGTGGTTGCGGTGTATCTTCATCTTCCTGCTGCGTTTTCACTTTGGCAAAGCGGCTGAACCAAATGCCTGCTTCGTAGAGCAGAATCAGCGGAACAGCAAGCAGGGTTTGAGAAATTACATCAGGTGGCGTGATGATTGCGGCCACGACAAACGCACCGACAATCACATACGGACGCGCATTCTTAAGCTGTGCAGTCGAAACAATGCCCATTTTTGCAAGCAACACCACAACGACGGGAACTTCAAACGTCGTTCCGAATGCGACAAACATGCCCAAAATAAAGGACAGATATTTGTCGATATCGGTCGCCATATTGACGCCGACAGGGGTTACACCGGCCAAGAATTTGAAAATAACGGGAAACACCAAAAAATAGGCAAACGCCATACCGACGAAGAAAAGCGTCACGCTGGACAACACCAGCGGCGTAATCAAACGTTTTTCGTTTTGGTATAAGGCAGGGGCAACAAACGCCCAAACTTGATACAGCGTGTGCGGCAACGATAGCAGAAACGCCGCCATCAAAGTAACCTTGACCGGCACAAAAAACGGCGCGATCACATCGGTTGCAATCATGCTGGTATCTTTAGGCAGATTGGCCATTAATGGTTCGGCAACAAAGGTATAGAGCTGCTGGGCAAACGGCATCATACCCAAAAAGCAGACGACGATACCGATGACGATCCACATCATGCGGCGGCGCAGCTCGAGAAGATGCTCGATAAGCGGTTGGACGGGTTGTTCGTGTTGAGGTTCGGACACCGGTTGACTCACTTTTTACTTACGGACGCGCAGTTTGGGCTTGGCGTGGAATTTCGGGCGCATATCGCGTTTGCGGCTCATCGCCTGCTTACGCAAAGAAGTCGTATGCGGCGGAGGAACATCGGCAACAGGAGATTCGATATAGCTGACTTCTACCGCAGGAGCAGGTGAAACCGAAGCCGTCAAATACTCACGCCAAGCACGGTCTTGCTCGGACTCGGCATTTTCAGCCTCGACAAGCTCTTGGGTCTGTACTGCCCCACTCTGCTCAGAAGCCTGGATTGCACTTTCGTTCTCAGTGCTGTTTGAAGCCAGATCAGGCAAAGGATTGCCCAACTCGTCCACTCCAAAATCGGCAGGCGTTTTTTGTTCGGGCAGGCGTTCCCACGGCTTGAGGCCGTCTGAAATATCGCTCAGATTTTTTTGTGCATCGTTGCCCAAGTCTTTGATACCGTCGCGAAACTCAGATGCAGCGGTTTCAAATTCCTGCTTCACCTTGCGCAATTCGTCCAACTCAGCCTGAGTGTTGAGTTCCTGCTTGACGTTATTGACGAATCCTTGCAATTTGCCGACCAAACGCCCGGCCGTGCGCGCGGCTTGCGGCAGACGTTCGGGGCCAAGCACTATCAGGGCGACAACGCCGACCAGCAGCAATTCGCCCAAACCGAAATCAAACATGGATTATGCTTTGTCTTCGTCTTTTTTGTGTTCGATGACTTCATCTTTTTTGGCATCTTTGTCGTCTGTACCTTCGTTCAGGCCTTGTTTGAAGTCATGTACCGCACCGCCAAGGTCTTTGCCGACGTTGCGCAATTTTTTTGTACCGAATACCAAAACGACGATAATCAGTACGATAATCCAGTGCCAGAGAGAGAAGCTACCCATGATAAATCCTTGAATTTGTTAAAAATAGATAATAGTTATGCAGGCGTACCCATAATATGGATATGCAGGTGGAAGACTTCTTGTCCGCCGCCTTTGCCTGTGTTGATCAGGGTTTTGAAACCGTCGGTCAAACCTGCCTCATGGGCGATTTGAGGAACTTTCAACATCATTTTACCCAACAGGGTTTGATGTTCGGCAGTTGCGTGTGCCAGTGAATCGAAGTGCACTTTCGGAATCAGCAGCAGATGCACCGGCGCGGCAGGACGAATGTCTTTGAAACAAAGCATCTCGTCGTCTTCGTAAACGGTTTGTGCCGGAATATCTTTGGTTGCGATTTTGCAGAAAATACAATTATCCATAATGGCTCCAATGGCTGTCTAAAAACGGGCATAACGGGGTTCAACCAAAAAAGGGAAATCGTTTTTGCCCCAAGAGACGGATTCCGAAACAGGTCAAATACGGGATTGTAATATAAATTCAAGATTCTTTGCGAGAAGCTTTTTCCACTAATCCCGACAAACCTTGACGGCGCGCAAGCTCGTTGACCACATCTTCGGCGCGCAAGCCGTGATGCGCCAATAAAACCATGGTGTGAAACCACAAATCCGCCACTTCGTAAACCAAATGTTCGCCACCGCCATCTTTAGAGGCCATCAAAGTTTCACCTGCTTCCTCGATGACTTTTTTCAGAATCTTGTCTTCGCCTTTATGCAGCAGTTGGGCAACGTAAGAAGCATCAGGATCGCCGCCTTTGCGCGAATCGATGACGTTTTGAATTTGGGTAAGGATAGTATCGGTCATGGTCGGTTTCTCTTATTTTCTTTCAGACGGCCTTAAGGATGTTTATGTCCGTAGATTGCTTCTTCATCTTTCAACACGGCATCGACTGTCTGCCATGCGCCCTCTTGCCAAACTTTGTAAAAACAGCTTTCTCGCCCAGTATGACAGGCAATGCCGCCATTTTGTTCAATCAGCATGACCACCGCGTCGCCATCGCAATCCAGGCGCAATTCATGTACTTTTTGCGTATGTCCGGACTCTTCGCCCTTCATCCATTGTTTTTGGCGGGAACGGCTGTAATAGTGGGCAAAACCGGTTTCTATAGTTTTTTGCAGGGCTTCGGCGTTCATCCAGGCAACCATCAGCACACGGCGTGTCTGCCAATCTTGGGCAATCGCGCAAACCAAACCTTTTTCATCAAATTTTACAGCATTCAGCAGCGTTTCGTTTATGTTCGACATTCGCATCTTTCTCTCATATTTTCAGACGGCCTCTGGATAGCAATCACAAACGCACTTCAATTCCTGCTTCGCGCATAGTCAGTTTCGCTTCGCGGATACTCGCTTCGCCAAAGTGGAAAATACTGGCGGCCAATACCGCATCTGCCTTTCCTTCTTTAATGCCGTCCACCAAGTGTTGAACCGAACCGACGCCGCCGGAAGCAATGACCGGAATATCGACCGCTTCGCTGACCGCGCGTGTCAAAGGCAGGTTGAAACCTTGTTTGGTACCGTCCCGATCCATACTGGTCAGCAAAATCTCGCCCGCACCGCGCCGCTGCATTTCGACAGCCCATTCCACCGCGTCCAAACCGGTCGGATTACGTCCGCCGTGGGTAAAGATTTCCCAACGGGTGTTTTCAGGGTTGACCGCTTTGGCATCCACGGCAACAACAATCGCTTGCGAACCAAAAAAACCGGCCGCTTCGTTTACCAAATCAGGATTGGTTACAGCGGCCGTATTGATGCTGGCCTTATCGGCACCGGCATTAAGCAGACGACGGATATCGGCAACTGTGCGCACACCGCCGCCGACCGTCAATGGAATAAAAACTTGTGAAGCGACTGCCTCAATAACGTGCAAAATAGTGTCGCGATTGTCGCTGGAAGCAGTAATATCCAAAAAGGTCAACTCATCCGCGCCTTCATCGTTGTAGCGTTTGGCAACGTCAACCGGATTACCTGCATCGCGCAAACCCAAAAAGTTGACACCTTTTACCACGCGACCGTCTTTTACATCCAGACAAGGAATTATTCGTTTTGACAATGCCATACTCAATACCTCTTATCCGTTATCAGGCCGTCTGAAACCGTCAGGCCAAAAATTTGCTCAACCAATCCGGCAAATGTTGCAACAGCTGAAAATAACCAATCCCCGCTATCATTGCCAAAATGCAGGAGATGATGAAATTGCTGTCGATGCGGCCGACAATGGAAAAAATCAAACCGGCAAATGCCCACACTATCCCATTGAAAATCATCCAATAGGTATCAATAATCGGCAAATCAAACGCCGTCAGCTGTCGCAGTATCACTGCAATCAGTGTAAACCACAAACTTTCGCTTAGCGGATACACTTCGCGATCGGATGACCAGATAATCCAAAAACCCAAAACAAACGCTTCAAGCATACCAATCCCTTAATAAAATAAGATATTGAGTGAGTTGTTTTTTATAATTATTTCAGACAGATTTTAAGTCTAAGGACTTTGCAAAATGCCGCTTTTGAAGGTATTTTCAGCTATGCGCCAACTCCTGCGCTGTTACCCCTTGCAAAGCTCTAATCTGCATAATTAAACGCACTGAGGTCAAGCCAAAGAATCGGCCAGTTTTTGTGCCTGTGCGAAATCAATACTTCCCTCATAAATTGCGCGGCCGGTAATCGCACTGCTCACACCCTCTTTTTCAACGGCACACAATGCGCGGATATCGTCCAAATTCGTCAAGCCGCCGGAAGCGATAATCGGGATATTCACTGATTGAGCCAATTTGACGGTAGCCTCGATATTCACACCGCTCATCATGCCGTCGCGGCCGATATCGGTATAAATAATGCTGTTGACGCCATCGTCTTCAAAACGCTTGGCCAAATCGACGACATGGTGTTCCGTTACCGTTGCCCAACCGTCTATCGCCACCATCCCATCTTTAGCATCCAAGCCGACGATAATCTGACCCGGAAATGCCTTACATGCTTCGCGCACAAATTCAGGATTTTTTACCGCGGCCGTACCGATAATCACATCGGTCAGACCCAAATCCAAATACTTTTCAATGGTGCCCAAATCACGGATACCGCCGCCAAGCTGTACCGGAATATCTTTAGCCACGGCGGCCAAAATTTCTTTAATCGCCGGAAAATTTTGAGGAACACCTGCAAATGCGCCGTTCAAATCAACCAAATGCAAACGGCGTGCGCCTTGATTGCGCCAATGCAAAGCCATCTCTGCCGGCGAATCGGAAAACACCGTCGCCTGCTCCATCAAGCCTTGTTTTAAGCGAACACAGCATCCTTCTTTCAAATCAATGGCAGGTATCAACAGCATTTTCTTCTCCTCTACTCAATTTCAGTATATTTTACACAAATTAGCGATTTTTAGTAGATTTATGTTAAAGCCTCAAATCTGCCAATTTAAAAAATTACGCAGCAGCAGCAATCCTGCCTGATGGCTTTTTTCCGTGTGGAACTGTGTGGCAAACACATTGTCCTTACCGACAATGCAGGCAAATTCATTCGGATATTCGCTGACGCCTAAAACAATCTCTTCATTTTTCGGCGCAAAATAATAGCTGTGAACAAAATAAAAATACTCGTTCTGCCCAATGTCTTGAAATAAAGGGTGCGGACGGGTTTGGCGCACTGTATTCCAACCCATATGCGGTACTTTCAGACGGCCTCCCTGTGTATCAGTTTGATTGGGCAAAAACCGTTTTACTTGCCCTTCAAACCAACCCAAACCATCTGTATCGCCTTCTTCGCTGTGTTCAAACAATAATTGCGCACCTACGCAAATTCCAAAAAACGGCTTATTTTTCAGGCCGTCTGAAACAGCCTCACCCAAACCGCTTGCCTTCAGCGCCGACATGCAATCCGGCATGGCACCCTGCCCCGGAAAGATTACCTTATCCGCCGCCATCACTTCTTCAGGCCGCGAAGTCAGATAAACCTCGGCATTTTGATTAGACAAAACCTGCGCCGCCTGAACAGATTTCAATACTGAATGCAGGTTTCCCATTCCATAATCGACAATCGCTACTTTCATTGCTTCTCCTCAGGCCGTCTGAAAACATTTAATGATTAATATAATAATAAGAATGATTGTAGCAAAAGATGGTTTAAAACAAAATATTGGCAATATACAAGACAAATAATAAAAGGCCGTCTGAAATCCCAATCGGTTTCAGACGGCCTTTATTCATTCACACGATGCCTTATTCTTCAGATGCGGCTTCTGCTTCTTCTTGAACAGACTCTTCGCTCAGCGTGCCTTTGGTAGAAGGCGTTTGACCCATCATGCGCGGATCGTATTCGACCGCCACGCGCAATGCGCGGCCGAAGGCTTTGAAAACAGTCTCGGCTTGATGATGTGCATTACGGCCGCTCAAGTTATCGATGTGCAAAGTCATCATGCTGTGGTTCACAAGCCCATGGAAAAATTCTTCAAACAAATCAACATCAAAACGGCCGATCAGGGCGCGGGTAAAGTCGATGTTGTACACCAAGCCAGGGCGGCCGGAAAGGTCGATGACTACACGGCTCAACGCTTCATCCAACGGAACATAGGCATGACCATAACGGGTAATGCCGGCTTTATTGCCAAGTGCTTGTTTCAAGGCCTGACCCAATACGATACCGATGTCTTCAACCGTGTGATGGTCGTCAATGTGCAAATCGCCTTTGCAGGTAATATCCAAGTCAATCAAACCATGACGCGCCACTTGGGCAAGCATGTGTTCAAGGAAAGGAACGCCGGTATCCAAGCGGTATTTGCCGGTACCGTCAAGATTGAGGCTGACGGTGATTTGGGTTTCGCAGGTATTGCGGGTAACGGTAACAAAACGGCCTTCGGTTGAAACGCCAGCTTCGGCTGCTTCAACAGTTTGTTTTTCCAAACGCGCCGCTTCAACCGCTGCTGCTTTTTCTTGATCTTTGCTGTGATCACGGTTCAGCCAGCCTTTGCGTTTGCGCATACCGGATTCCAACTTCGCAGCCAGGCTCGGACGAATGCCGCGTGCAGACTCATCGCCTGCTTGTTGTTCCAAACGGCGTTTGAGCTGAGACAAAGAGGCGGAGTTTTCATAACCGCATGCGCGTGCAAGCTTGGTCAATGAGCCGGCTTCTTCAACCAGTAACAGAAAATTGGTCAAATGCAGTTGAGCTTTGTTCATAATGGTAGTTTCCTTGGAATCAAAGATTAGGGTAAAGGTTTTTAATAACGGCCAAAACGGCATCATTTTGCGCTGCCGAGCCTATGGTTATGCGGACACACTGTTTCAAAAGCGGATGACTGCCATGCAGTTTTTTAATCAGTATGCGGTTTTGCTTCAATGTTTCAAACAGCTCGTTCTCATCAGGGACACGAACGGTAATAAAGTTGGCTTCGCTCGGAAAAACTTGCAAACGGTTTAATTTCAGCAATTCATTCATCACGCGCGAACGCTCATTTTTTAATGTATCAATATTTTGCTGAATGATTTGATGATGTTTCAATGAGAATTTTGCCGCCGCCAAGCTTAATTGATTCATATTATAAGGAGGAAGAATTTTAGCCAGTTCACCCATAATGCTTGGACTTGCCGCCGCATATCCCATCCGCAAGCCTGCAAAGCCGATTTTACTGATGGTGCGCATTACGACCAGATTTTCGACTTCGCCCGCCCACGGAAGGAAACTGTCATGATGAAACGCACCATATGCCTCATCGACAACCACAATGCCGGTAGCCGCGCGAATGATTGCCTCTACTTCTTCCCGCTTAAAGCACACACCAGTAGGGTTATTGGGATAGGCAATAAAAATTAATGATGGCTGATGTTGCTCGATAGCGGTCAAAACGGCAGGGAGATTTAAAGAAAAATCTGGATTTAAGGGAACGCCGACATATTCCATGCCATAAAGCGCGGCATTATGACGATACATAACGAAACTTGGCTCAATACCCAATACACGCGCATTTGGTTTGGCAACCAGCATAGTCAAAAATTGGATAAGCTCGTCGGAGCCGTTGCCTAACGCGATTTCCGCCTTATCGGGAATACTGAAAACCTCCCTCAATTCTTCATAAATACCGCTCTTGGCAGCATGGGGATACAAATGAATCGGTGCCTGCTTTGCCAAATCCGCCCATTCTGACAATAAAGATTCATACCCGGCGAAAGGATGATGCGGACACTCCATGGCGTCCAACTTAATAAAACCTTCCGGCAAATCGGCAACCTGATAGGCTGTCATTACTTTAATGTCATCACGGATAACATCAGCAACGCGATTCATGGTTTTCTATCCTCCTGAGATAAAGTGTTTATAATAGTAGCACAATCTTTACTAGATATATATATTGATAAGACTATAAAACAAGATAAAGTTTCATTCGTTTGAAGAAAAAACAATAAATCCTTTCTTCAGCATCTTTAAGCAATATTCTTGGCTTACCCTGCCTTTTTAGCGGTATAATTTTAAGTTTTCCAGTACGGCTTTACGCCCTCAATATTGTGAACAATACACGCTCCCCATTACCTTATCTTGCAACTTCCATAAGCCTTATCCTGCTGATTCTGCTTTCCTTGTCATGGGAATTGTGGATCGCACCATTGCGCGAAGGCGGCTCATGGCTGGCACTGAAAGCCCTGCCGCTGTGCCTGCCGTTGACCGGTATTTTGAAAAAACGCATCTACACTTATCAATACAGCTCCATGCTGATTCTGATTTACTTTGCCGAAGCCTGTATGCGCCTGGCTGACACAGCCGTCGCCAGCCGGATTTGTGCCGCCGTTTCCGTATTATTGTGTATTGCCTTTTTCCTCGGCTGCCTTGCATTTATCAATCAACAAAAACACACATCAAAATGACCTACCACACACTTTCAGACGGCCTGACTGAATCTTCAATGAAAACCTTTTGGCCTTTATGGCTCAGTTTTCTTTGGATTTGCGCCGTCCCTTTTCTTTCACTCTACCGAGTCGGCCCACTGCCCAGCTTTTATTTGGAAGCCATCTCACTGAGCGGCTCATTGGTACTGACATTGATTAGCGCACACAAAGGCCTGCTGAATATCCGCCTTCCTGCACTCAGTATCGGCTTGTTTGCCATGGCTGCATTTTGGTCACTCCAAGCGCGCCTCATGCATTCCACCTACCCCGGCATGAGCGACATCACTGCCTGGACATTTGTCATTTTGGCACTGGGCGCATGGTCGGTGCGTGGCTGGATAGCAGCTTACGGACAGGAACGCATCGTCAGCATTTTTGCTTGGTCTTTATTGATAGGTGCAACCATACAGGCTGCTATCGTTTGGCTGCAATTTAAAGGCTGGTCCAACGTAGAGTGGTTGAACGGCATCATTGCCCGAAGCAGCGGTACCGTAAACGGCCAACTCGGCCAGCGCAATCATTTGGGACATTATTTGATGTGGGGCATTTTGGCAGCATCCTATTTATGGATGGCGCGCAAAATGTCCAATGCAGCAGGTTTTCTGTTCGTATTGGCATTGACTGCGACCCTCGGCCTTGTCAACTCGCGCACCATCTTGGGCTACATTGCCGCCCTATTCCTGATTACGCCGTTATGGTTTTGGCGTACCCGTTTCCAACACAAACGCGCACTGTGCATTTTCCTTCTGACCGCCATCCTGGCCGCTGCTTTCCAATTCGGCATGGGCAGCCTGTTGGATTTGTTTGGCAACATCAAATACGAAACCGCTGTCGAACGCGCAGGTACCAGCGGTTTTGAAGGCTCCATGCGCCAAATCGAATGGAGCAAGGCATGGATTGCCTTTCAATCCGCACCTTGGTTCGGACATGGCTGGAACAGCTTTGCCCAGCAAACCTTCCTGATCAATGCCCAACAACAATACTTCCCCAACAATATTCTCGGCGTACTGTTTACCCATTCGCACAATATCGTCATGCAGTTATTGTCTGAAATGGGCATTGCCGGCACCTTGCTTGCAACCTTAACCCTGCTTGCAGCCGTATGGCGACTGTCGGGCCGCAACCAAACGCCGGCTTCCCTGTTTTTGCTGACCGCCGCCGCCGTCAGCCTCTGCCACAGCATGCTCGAATATCCGCTTTGGTATATTTATTTTCTCACCGTATTCAGCCTGATTCTGTCGCTGACACCTTCTTATCCGAAAGATGTTTCAGACGGCCCTTTATCTACCCGAATCAGACAGTGGGCAGGCGGTATAGCCGCTTTATCGATTTTAATCGGCATGGCAAACCTCAGCTGGGAATATCAAAATCTGACCCAATATAGCCGTGTAGGGGAAACCGACAATCCGCAAACAGTTCAAAATAAAATCGACGGTTTGCAGCAGCTCTCCAAAGAAAGTCCCATGCTTGCCTATTACGCCGATTTAAGTTTAAGCAAACGTGCAGACCCGACCGATGCCTACATCCGCCCGTGGGCAGAAGAAGCCGCACTCAAAGCCCTGACCTACCGCCCCTACTCCAGCGCCTATCAAGTCGGCCTCTACCTCTACCGACAAGGCAAGAAAGAAGAAGGTGCGCAATGGATGCAGGCAGTGCAATATTATTACCCCTATATGATGTATTTCTACGCCGACAAAATACGCAGCCATCCGGCATTCGCCCCCCTGCTGCCCAAACTTTTGTCCGATTGCAAAGATTTCATCAATGCACCGAAACACCAAACTGCCAAATCATGCGACAAACCCTAAACAAAATACACTCAATTGTCAGTTTGTCCTTACAGGCCGTCTGAAAATGTAAAGAGCGACAAGTTTCTATGCAAAAAAGCGCAAAAGCACAGAAAATTACGCTATCAACAAAAGCAGATTGCATGTTAAGATTGAATACAACTCTATTTTAATCGCCGCACCGCCTATTTAGTGCCACGGCGCATACAATCACGAAAAGGAAATTCCATGAGTCGCGTATTACTCGTAGATGACGATGCCCTCTTGACCGAATTACTGACCGAATACCTGACTGCCGAAGGCCTCAACGTCCACAGCGTTTCTGACGGCGAAGCCGGCGTTCAAGAAATTCTGACCGGACAATACGATGTCGTCGTATTAGACTCCATGATGCCTAAAATGAACGGTTTGGACGTTTTGAAAAACGTACGCACCCAAAGCACTGTGCCCATCATCATGCTGACCGCAAAAGGTGACGACATCGACCGCATTATCGGTTTAGAAATGGGTGCGGACGATTATGTACCGAAACCATGCACACCGCGCGAACTCTTGGCGCGTATCAACGCCATCTTGCGCCGTGCACAACACAGCAACGAACAAAACAACGCGCCGAACAGCATTTCTGTCAGCGACGTTGTCCTCTACCCCGCCAAACGCCAAGCCAGCATCAAAGACACTCCGCTTGAATTGACCAGCACCGAGTTTAATCTGCTTGAAGTTTTGATGCGCCACGCCGGACAAGTTGTCAGCAAAGAGACCCTGTCTATCGAGGCACTCGACCGCAAACTGGCTAAATTTGACCGCAGCATCGACGTACACATCTCCAGCATCCGCCACAAATTGGGCGATGCTTCTCTGATTCAAACTGTACGCGGCTTAGGTTACCTGTTTGTTAAAAACTAAAGATTAAACAGATCAATGAAACTGTTTCAACGCATCTTCGCCACATTTTGCGCAGTCATCGTCTGCGCAATCTTTGTGGCGAGTTTTTCATTTTGGCTGGTACAAAACACCCTTGCCGAAAACCAATTCAACCAACGCCGTACCATTGAAACCACATTGATGAGCAGCATCATTTCCGCATTCAACTCACGCGGAGACAGCGGTGCGCGCGAAATTCTTTCCGAATGGAAAAACAATCCGGTTTCCAATGCCGTTTATGTCATTACCGGCGATGATAAAAAAGATATTTTAGGCCGAAACATCGACAGTCTCTCCATTGAGCGCGCCCGTATCTTTGCCATCAACAACCCCGAATCTGATTTGGCACACATCGAATACGACCGTTTCGGCGAAGAATACCTCTTCTTCATTAAAGGCTGGGACAATCATCAAGCCCAACGCCTACCTAGCCCGCTCTTCATTCCCGGCCTGCCGCTTTCACCTATTTGGCACGAATTTATCATTCTGTCTTTCATCATCATCGTCGGCCTGCTGATGGCATACATCCTTGCTAACAATATTACCAAGCCTATTAAAATTCTTGGTGGCGGCATGGACAGAGTAGCCAACGGCGAACTCGAAACCCGCATTTCCCAACAAGTTGACGACCGTGACGACGAATTGTCCCATCTTGCCGTACAGTTCGACAAAATGGCCGAGAAACTTGAAAAACTTGTTGCCAAAGAGCGCCACCTGCTCCACCATGTTTCTCATGAAATGCGCTCGCCGCTGGCGCGTATGCAGGCGATTGTCGGCCTGATTCAATCTCAGCCGCAAAAACAAGAGCAATACCTCAAGCGACTTGAAGGCGAACTGGTGCGCATGGATACTTTGGTCGGCGAATTGTTGACCCTCTCCCGCTTGGAAACTTCCAATATTCCTTTGGAAAAAGAAAACCTCAAACTCGTTCCGTTCTTAACCAACTTGATTGAGGACAACCAAAGCATTGCCCACCAAAACAACCAAAGCGTTACCCTGAGCATTGACCCAAAAATCCCTGAAAATGCCGTAGTCAGCGCCAACGAAGGCTATCTATACCGCGCCTTTGACAACGTGATCCGCAATGCCATCAATTACAGTCCGGAAGGCAGCACCATTCAAACCCATATCGGACAAGACGGCAAAAACTGGATTATCGATGTTACCGACAACGGGCCTGGCGTAGATGAAATGCAGCTTCCGCATATTTTCACTGCCTTTTATCGCGCCGACTCCAGCGCACACAAGCCCGGTACAGGTTTAGGGCTTGCCTTGACGCAGCATATTATGAAACAGCACTGCGGTAAAATCATTGCTGAAAATGTCAAACCCAACGGCCTGAGGATGCGTTTTATCCTTCCCAAAAAGAAAGCCGGAGACAAAAAAGAAGTCTAAAAATAAGGCCGTCTGAAACTTTTCAGACGGCCAAAAACACAAATAAGGACCCATCATGAGTGCAACTGCCCAAACCGGCTACTTCTTCATGCCTGAACACATCATCCTCGTCGGCGCCAGCGAACGTCCGCACAGCCTTGGCGAGCGCATTTTCAGCCACCTGCTCGGTTCCTCATATCAAGGCAAAATAACCCCTGTCAATCTTCGACACAGCAGTGTTGCAGGCATTCCCTCCTACTCCAGCCTCAGCAAAATCCCGGGCCAAGCCGATTTGGTTGTTGCCGTTATCCCGCCCGACCATTACGACTCGCTGTTCAAAGCCTGCCGTAAAAAAGACCTGCGCCACATTATCCTGATTCAAGATTGGGAAAACCTACCGCCCGAATCCTGCAAAAACGCCCGTTCCATCATTCAAAAACATCACGGCGACGAATTGAACATCACCGTATGCAACAGCGCAGGCATCCAACTTCCCTCGCTCAACCTCAACATCGGCACCCAAACCGACTATCCGGCCGGCCATATTGCCTTACTGACCGGCCACAGCACTGTCAGCCGCAACATCAACCACCTGCTGAACACGCTGCACCAAGGCGTATCACGCCACATCAGCCTCAACTATAACCTAAGCCCTACTACATCCGCCGACTGGCTCAACCGCTTCGGCCACAACCGCCATACCAAAGTTGCCGTGATCCACTACAATCCGGCCGAAAACCAACGCGAGCTGTTCAGTGCCATCCGCCACTTTACACGCCACACTCCGCTTATCCTATTGTCCACACACTACACCAACGACACAGACAAAGCCATCCTGCGCAGCCTCAGCCGCCATTGCAATTTCCAACCGGTATTCAATACCGCCGAACTGGAAGCAGCCCTAAAAGCCCACCTTTCCGGCATTCCCGTCATTACTAATCCCACTATTCTGTCCGACACGCCGATAGAATGGCTGCGCACTACCGCCGATGCCCGTGAATTGACCCTCGACCTCCCAACCGATGTACCATCCATCCGACAAGGCTGCATCGGCAGCAACCCAACGCCTGCACGCATCCACCGTCTGGCACTCGAACAATTACAAAATCCGCATACTCAAGCCCTGCTTGGCATTATTTCGCCAGATACGCCGGATGCGTACAGCATTCATCAAACTCTGGATAATTTGGCACAAAAAACCAGCAAGCCCATTCTCGTCAGCTATCGTTTTTCAGACGGCCTGACTCGGTTCAACACGCCGGAAGAAGCCTTACTGACACTTTATTTCCGCAATCAAACAACCTATTTGCAACAAATACAAAATACCCCTGCCCCAGCCAAAACAGGCCGTCTGAAAACACCTAAAAGCAAAAGTATCGATAAAGCCATTGCATCCGGCCAAACCGAACTGATGGCAGAAGCCCTATACCTGCCTCCGTGCCAAACCCAAAAACACCATGCCGTCCAGTTCCGGTTCAGCCGCCATGCCATTTACGGCAATACCCTTACCGCCCATTACAATGGCAAAACCGAAGCCGCATTGCCTCCCTTTACCACGCTCGATATCCAGCGTTTAAGCCAATTTGCAGAACTCGACAACACGTCCGTTCTCAATCAATTCCTGCATTCCCTAAACACGCTTATCCACAACAACCAGCATATCGGCGACATTATCCTCAACTATAACGGCAGCCAATACAACAGCACCATCATTCCCGAAATCGTAGAAAAACCTGTTGCGCCAACAACCAAAATCCCAAAAAAAGCCGTCCAAACCTTAGAACAGGCTGCCGCCAAAATGCAAAGTGCCGCCGCCTACCTCCAACAAAAAAATCCGGCCGCAGCCGAATTCCTACGCAATACCGGCGAAGCCGCTTCCGAACTGCTTCACCCTAAAACCGAAACGCCCAAGATACAAAATGTACTCGCACCCTATCCGAGCCAAACCGATACCTTTACCCTGCCCGACGGCAACACACTGCACATCCGCGCACTGGAGCCCGAAGATGCCGAAGCCAAACAAAAATTTGTCCGCCAATTACCCGCGGCCGACCGCTATACGCGCTTCATGACCCATACCAACGAGTTGCCGCTGCCCACACTCGCACGACTGACCCGTCCCGATTTCCATACCGAATGCGCATGGGCAGCCTTCACTTCAGACGGCCGTATTGTCGCAGTCAGCCGCTACAGCCGCATCAATCGCAATGAGTGCGAGTTCGGCATTACTTTAGCGCCTGAAGCACGCAAAACCGGCTTGGCCGGCAAAATGATGAGCCTCATTATCCAAACTGCCACACAGCAAGGTTACCAAACCATGAATGCGGAAATCCTCAAAGAAAACACACCGATGCTCAAACTCGCTGAAAAATCAGGATTTACCGTCACCCCATCGGAAACCGACCGCGGCCTGTATCAAGCCAGCCTCGATTTGAACGAATGGCAAAACAGCAACAAAAACAAATAAAAACTTGCATAACCCGTGTGAAATATCCTAAAATTAGCGGTTTCTATATATCCGCATTTTTCAAAAGGACTCAAAATGGTAGTTATCCGTTTGGCTCGCGGCGGCTCAAAACACCGCCCTTTCTACAACGTAGTCGTAACTGACTCTCGCAACCGTCGTGACGGCCGCTTCATCGAGCGCGTAGGTTTCTACAACCCCGTTGCCAACGAAAAACAAGAACGCGTACGTTTCGACGCAGACCGCATCAACCACTGGGTTGCTCAAGGCGCGAAAGTTAGCGACGCAGTTGCCAAACTGATTAAAGAGCAAAAAATCGCTGCTTAATCAGCCAAAATGACCATGACAGACACTCAAAAACGGGTAGCCATGGGCTACATCAAAGGCGTATTCGGCATTAAAGGCTGGCTTAAAATTGCCGCCAATACCGAATATACCGACAGCCTGCTGGACTACCCCGAGTGGCAGTTGTGCAAGGATGGCAAAACCCTGAATGTTGTGCTTGAGGCAGGTAAAATTGTCAATGGCGAACTTCAGGTCAAATTTGAAGGTATAGACGATCGCGACCAAGCATTTGCCTTGCGCGGCTATACCATCGAAATCCCCAGAGAGTCATTCGCCCCTACTGAGGAAGACGAATACTACTGGGCAGATTTAGTCGGCATGACCGTTATCAACAAAGAAAACATCGTCCTTGGCAAAGTCAGCAACCTGATGGAAACCGGTGCAAATGATGTTTTGATGATTAAAGGCGAACACGGACAAATCCTAATTCCCTTTGTCTCCAACTATATCGAATCTGTCGATACCGACAGCAAAACCATTATCGCCGACTGGGGTTTGGATTACTGATGCTGATTCAAGCCATCACCATTTTCCCGGAGATGTTCGACAGCATTGTCGAATATGGCGTTACAGGCAGAGCAAGAAAACAAAATCTTTGGCAGTTTCAAGCCATCAATCCCCGAAAATTTGCCGACAACAAATTTGGCTATATCGATGATCGCCCCTTCGGAGGTGGTCCGGGAATGATTATGATGGCGCCGCCGCTTCAAGCGGCAATTGAAGAAGCCAAAGCAAACTCGCAAAAACCTGCCAAAGTAATTTATCTCAGTCCGCAAGGTCAGCCGCTGACACATAAAAAAGCTGCAGAACTTGCCGAACTGCCCCATCTTGTTCTTCTATGCGGACGCTATGAAGGCATAGATGAAAGACTGCTGCAAAGCAGTGTGGACGAAGAAATCAGCATTGGCGACTTTGTCGTCTCGGGCGGTGAATTACCCGCCATGATGTTGATGGATGCCGTCTTAAGATTGGTTCCGGGTGTATTGGGCGATATACAGTCAGCCGAACAAGACTCGTTTTCAGACGGCCTTTTAGACTGTCCTCATTACACCAAACCCGTAGAATTCCAAGGCATGATAGTTCCCGAAGTCTTACGCTCAGGAAATCATGGCTTGATTGCCGAGTGGCGATTGAAACAATCGCTGCGACGCACTTTAGAGCGCCGACCTGATTTATTGGAAAAGCGCAGTTTAATCCCAAAGGAATCCAGCCTCTTAAAAGAAATCTTGCAAGAGCAACAGGAAATCCAATCATAACTTAGGAAAAACAAATGAACTTGATTCAACAATTAGAGCAAGAAGAAATCGCTCGCCTGAACAAAGAAATCCCTGAATTCGCTCCAGGCGACACCGTTGTCGTATCTGTACGCGTAGTTGAGGGTTCTCGCAGCCGTCTGCAAGCATACGAAGGTGTTGTTATCGCTCGCCGCAACCGTGGCCTGAACAGCAACTTCATCGTTCGCAAAATCTCTAGCGGCGAAGGTGTAGAACGTACTTTCCAACTGTACTCTCCTACCGTAGAAAAAATCGAAGTTAAACGCCGTGGTGACGTACGTCGCGCCAAACTGTACTACTTGCGCGGCCTGACCGGTAAAGCAGCTCGCATTAAAGAAAAATTGCCTGCTCGCAAAGGTTAATAGCTTTCATCAAAAACCCACTTCAATGAAGTGGGTTTTTTGTTTTTTATACAAAAACTCCTTGTCTTTCTTACACAATCCTGCAAGCTAATCACAATAAACACCTCACGCATAAACTGAAATAGAATCATAATCCCCTAATTCTTTTGACCTTTATAACAAAGGCCGTCTGAAACAAAAGATTCAGACGGCCTTTAATCACATCGGACGGTTATTTAAACCATCTTGCCAATGCCGGGATACGCGACAACAACAGTGTATCCAAAATCCAAATAACAGCGATTGCAGCAATGGCTGTTGGGAAAATCACAGCCAAAATCAGAAGTGGCACAGCCATTGCCCACCATACCGGCAATTTGATTTTCTGTGCAGGAGGAACCAAACCACGTGCTTCCGAAGGACGGCGTTTCCACCACATTACACAGCCGCTGACACAGATAAAGATAATCGCCAGACAGAACAAGACATTTGCCAATACGCTCCACCAGCCCAATGTACCCATATGCAAAGCAATGCTTGCCGCCATGAATTTACCAAACCAGTTGTAATCGTCGAAATGAATATCAGCCAGAATTTTACCGCTGTATTGATCGATGTGTACCGTGCGGTCAGCGGTCGGACTAATCATATCGTAACTCATTGAGTCTTGCGACAACGTCCATACACCGGTCTCACCTTTGGGTAAATTGAGCTGATAACGGCCTTTAAAGCCAATTTCACGTGCAAAGCGGTCAACCGTCTCCAAAGTCATCGGCTCGCTTGGATTAATGCCGTTTTCACCCATTGTCGTACCGGAAACCGGCATAGGCGTCAACTCCAAAATCCATGGCACTTCTTTAGATTTACCGTCGTTCAGCACATCACCATGGGTTGGAACGGAAGATACCGGATTAGGCTCGACGCCCCATTTACCCGCAGGAAATTGGCTCCACGCCTGAACCGCTTTACCCCCCCAAATACCTGCCCAAGCAATACCTGACAGACAGAACAGCAACAAAATCAAAGAAACCCAAGAGCCAAATGCGCCGTGCATGCTACGCCACCATGTGCGTCCTTTGCCTGCTTTCGGCACAAGCATGGATTTCAGGCTGCGCTGTTTCGCCCACCACAAATAAATCCCCGTGATTATCATCAGGATGGTCAGCGACGCGGCAGTTTCCAGCAGATAGTCGCCCACCGGGCCGATCATCATATCGCCGTGGATTTCGTCCATCGTGTGATACCAGCCTTGACCGCGCGGCATCGTATTCACAACTTTTGCCGTATAGGGATCAACGGCAACCATAGTGGCTTTATCATCATTGTTCACGCGGAATACGGCAACCATATCATCTGCGCGCGGCGCAATATATTGCACTACAGAAGCAGTTTCCGGATTCACAAACTGTCTGGCGGCCTCAGCCTGAGCCGACAAAGGCTGCACCACTGCCTGCGGCGTAATATGTATGCGTTCGCCTTCTTTACCGGTAATATTGGCGAATAGCAGCATTCCCAACCCTGTAACAGCCAGCAGGGTTAAAAACGGCGCAACCAAAAGTCCGGCATAAAAATGCCATCGCCAAACAGTCAAATAACGGCGGTTAGCCTGTTGTTCATTTTGGGAAGTTGGTTTTGTTTCCATATTTTCTCTTTATATAGTTAAAGCAGACTAATCACTACGAATTAGCAACAGGTATTTTAATCAAAAACATTCATTTAAGAAACCGTTTTTCCAATGCAGCGTTGAAATACTTCAATATTTAGTTTTTAGGCCGTCTGAAAAACAAAATAGACAGAAAACAACACTTTACTGAAAATCCGTTTTAATCATTGCGGTTTCGGCAGAATTTGGTAGAATACAGACATTACTTATTTATTCATCAAGCCGCCAAGCTTTGGCGGCTTGTATTTTTATTTCCAATCCGGCTACCGCGCGTGGCCGGATAAAATTTTAAAAGCATCATCATGCTTTCATGGAGAATTCAATGCAAAAAATCCCTTTGACCGTCCGTGGTGCAGAATTGTTGAAACAAGAACTTCAACACCTCAAAAGCGTAGCACGCCCAGAAGTCATCGAAGCCATCGCCGAAGCACGTTCGCACGGCGACTTGTCTGAAAACGCAGAATACGAAGCCGCCAAAGAGCGTCAAGGCTTTATCGAAGGCCGAATCGCCGAGTTGGAACACAAACTCTCTATGGCACACATCATCAACCCTGCCGAAATCCATGCAGAAGGTAAAATCGTGTTCGGCACAACTGTAACACTGGAAGATTTGGAAACCGAAGAACAAGTCACCTACCAAATCGTTGGTGAAGATGAAGCAGACATCAAAGAACGCAAAATCTACGTTGGCTCCCCCATTGCCCGCGCCCTAATCGGCAAAGAAGAAGGCGATGTTGCAGAAGTTCAAGCACCCGGCGGCGTACGTGAATATGACATCATTGCCGTACAATATATCTAAATAAACAAAAGGCCGTCTGAAAACATTTTCAGACGGCCTTTTGTTGTACCTAAAAACACCATAATAGAAAAAGTGAAATCTTCCCAAGAGAAATATAATGAATCTACTGTACAAAATTATCCAAACCGCCGCCGCCATGTGGCTCGGTATGCAACTGACCGCAGGCTATGTTACCGCCCCAATCCTGTTCCGCCTTCTGCCTAAAATGCAGGCGGGAGAAATTGCCGGCATTTTGTTTGCTATTACAGCGATATGTGGCTTAGTTATTTTTGGCGCAGCCTATGCCTTTTTCAGACGGCAACTGGCCTCACTTTCTTGGTGGATATTGGTCCTTTGGTTACTCTTAGCCTGCAACCATCTTTTGGTTACACCGGTTATCGAGGCACACAAGTATGGTCTGGATAACTGGCTGCTGTCCCTAGTAGGCGGAACATTCGGCGTTTGGCACGGCTTATCCAATATCATCTTTTTGATTTGTACGATACTGGCAGCCATCTGCGTATGGAAATGGCCCAAGCCAAACTAATCCGTCTTAATAAAAGGCCGTCTGAAAATAAATTTTTCAGACGGCCTTTTATTTTGAATCATAAATTCCCCGACTCTTCAAATATAAACTATAAAAAAATGCCCTGCATATTGCAGGGCATTTTTCACAAACCGATTAAGGTTTAGCGTAACCGTGAACGCCATTGTAAGGAGCTGGGATCCAACCTTCATCAGTAGCAGGCAATTCGCCTTGACCTTCGATAGTTTGGCCTGGAGCAACTTGACGAGTAACAACGCTGCGAATTTTAACATCAACGCGACGGTCAGGTTCGATACAAGCGATAAGAGCAGCACGTTTCTTAGCTTTAGAAACTTTTTTGCCCAGTTTAGCAACTTCAGCTTCACAAGTAGCAGTCATTTGAGCTTGAGACTCGCCCAGACCTACTGCAGAGATTTTGCTAGAAGCAACGCCACGGCCTACCAAGTAGTTAGCAACTACGTTAGCACGACGCTCAGACAGAGCTTGGTTGTATTCTTCAGAACCCATGAAGTCAGTGTGACCTTCAACACGTACAGTTTGTACGCTTTCGTTGCTCAGGCGTTGAGCCAAAGCGTCCAGTTTTTCTTGAGCTTCAGGACGCAGGTTGTCTTTGTCGAAGCCGAACAGAGTTTTAGTAGACAGGGAAACAGTTTCATCAACATACTCAGGATCTTGTTGTACGGGAGCAACTGCTTCACGATCACCACATTCAACACGGCCTTGGGTAGCTTTGTCGAAGTAGCTGTTTTTCCAGCATTCGCCGTAGTTGTTACGGACGATTTCTTGAGATTGGCTGCTTACGACGTAGCCGTGTTTGGTGTGCGCTTCACTTGCCATTGCAGTGCCTGAAGCAACCAATGCAACGAACAATGCGCTTAATTTCAGCTGTTTGGTCATTTTATTCCCTCATCAAAATTGTTATGCGGCGGATACAGGAAGCAGCCGCAGCAAATTACCAATATACAGGCCGCAGTATCAAAACAGCGGCAAATCGGATATATCAGGTTGCACTATAAAGAAGCGCAAGGCAAACTGTCAATACTCGATGCCTTCAAACAATCATGAAGTGCCTGCTTCCTAGTAGTTAATCATGCCGAAAAATCAATCTTGTGTCATTAATTTAGGGCAAAATCAGACAATTCATCCACCTTAAGTTGTACAAAAACAACAAAACCCCTTTCCCTCTTCTTTCCTGAATTTCCCGTTTTCATATCGTTAAAAGATATTTTCATTAAAAACAACCATTTTCAAAACTCGGGGCAAAACTGGGCAAAATATGTTAAATTACATGCCGTTTGTCGCACAAAATCCACATTAACAACGTATTCGGTACTGCTACCATGAAACTGCAACAATTACGTTATGCCCTTGAGGTTTACCGACACAATCTGAATGTCTCCGAAGCCGCCGATGCGCTTTTCACATCCCAGCCCGGCATTTCCAAACAAATCCGCCTGCTTGAAGAAGAATTGGGTATTCAAATTTTTATCCGCAGCGGCAAACGTGTGGTTTCCGTTTCGCAACCGGGCAAAGCCGTATTAGAGATTTCGGAACGGATTTTGCGTGATGTGCAAAACATTAAAAATATCGGCAGCGAGTTTACCGATCATGACAGCGGCTCGCTGACCATCGCGACAACGCATACCCAGGCGCGTTATGCTTTGCCCAAAATCGTTGCGGAATTTGTCAAAAACTACCCTAAAGTCAATTTGACCATCAAACAAGGCAGCCCTTCTGCCATTGCGCAAATGGTCAGCAGCGGCGAAGCTGATTTGGCAATTATTACTGAACGCATTGACGATCATCCTGAGTTGGGAAAACTGCCCTGCTATGAATGGAACCATGCCGTCATTGTTCCGCACGACCACCCTCTTTTGGACTGCCGCAATCCTTTAAGCCTTGAAGATTTGGCTTCTTTTCCGCTGGTTACTTACGAATTTGCTTTTAATTCCGGCAGCAGTATCGCGCGTACATTTAATAAAGCGCATATTGAGCAACCTGATGTTGCCTTATCGGCTGCCGATACGGATGTACTGAAGACGTATGTCCGCTTAGGCTTGGGTGTTGGTTTGATGGCCAAAATGGCGTACGATCCTGTTATCGATCAAGATTTACAGCTGATTGATGCGGCACACTTATTTGAACCGTCGCCCACTTGGATAGCCTTACGCACTGATACCTACCTGCGTGGTTACGCGTATGACTTTATCCAGATGTTTGCACCGAAACTGACCAGAGAAGTGGTCGACCGCATTCTGTACACGCCGGTTGTTGAAGATTTTTCAATTTGATATCTGACTATCACTTTCGTAACTTAACAATTATTCTTTAATTCTTGTTAAAAAGGCCGTCTGAAATATTTCAGACGGCCTAAGATTCAGATAGCGTGCGAACAACCGGAAACCATTTTCTTCAAGGTTGTCGCATCTAAGATTTTGATGTGCTTGTGTTCAACCGAAATCAAGCCTTCATGATGGAATTTAGACAAGGTGCGGCTGACTGTTTCCAGTTTCAGCCCCAAATAGCTGCCGATTTCCTCACGCGACATCCGCAAGATAAAATCATTGGCGGCAAAGCCTCGTGAATAGAGACGCTGAGACAGGTTGAGCAAGAATGCCGCCAATCGCTCTTCAGCGCGCATATTGCCCAAAAGCAGCATAACGCCCTGATCTCGGACAATTTCGCGGCTCATCAAGCGGAAAAAGTGGGAGCGGAGGCTGGGAATATCCTGACCGAGTTCCTCAATATGAGTAAACGGAAGCTCGCATACCTCGCTGTCTTCCAAAGCCACAGCATCACAGCTGTGAATATGGGAACAAATCCCATCCATACCGATCAGCTCGCCCGACATAAAAAAGCCGGTTACCTGATCTCGTCCATCTTGGCTGGCGACTGTTGTCTTAAAGAAGCCCGCACGGATGGCAAACAAAGAGGTAAACGGCTCGCCGGCACGGAACAGGTATTCACCTTTTTTCAGACGGCGGCTTTGACGAATAACCGCGTCCAATTGTGAAAATTCGTTAGGCATCAGTCCGACAGGCAAACACAGCTCGCGTAAAGAACATGTGGAACACAAGGTTTTCATTTGATGTGTTGCATTGTGTGTGGCCATAACGCACCCTTAATCTGCATAGTTCTATAAATCCCTGATGAAGCCGAATAACTATTGACCCAAGTCAAAGTCGGCATATCATTATCAGGCATTCTACCAAACTATCGAAATTTTGACTAAAATTTTCCCTAATTTCCCTACTTTATACTACAAGCCCGACCATGAAAATCATCCCCATCTCAAATAACACCAACACAAACAACGAATTACCGGAATTTGACCGTGAATTGATTGCCAGTTTGCCATCAAGCGGTCCCCGTTATACATCCTATCCGACTGCCGACCGCTTCCATGAAGGCTTTAAAGAAGCCGAATATATCCAAGCTTTAAGCCTGCGTAACATGGGTGCGCTCAATAAACCCCTTTCGCTCTACATCCATATCCCCTTCTGCAATACCATCTGCTACTACTGCGGCTGTAACAAAATCATTACCAAAGACAAAAGCCGTGCCGATGCCTATATCCAGTATCTGGAAAAAGAAATGGAATTGCTGGCACCGCATTTGGGCGGAAGACACCAGCTTGCGCAGCTCCACTTTGGCGGCGGTACGCCCACATTCCTGAGCGACGACCAACTCGAACGCGTCTTCGACATGATTCGTAAATACTTCCAACTGATTCCCAACGGCGAATACTCCATCGAAATCGACCCGCGCAAAGTCAGCCGCGAAACCGTCCTCAAACTGGGCAAACTCGGTTTCAACCGCATGAGTGTCGGTATTCAAGACTTTGACCCTAAAGTGCAGGAAGCCGTCAATCGCATTCAAAGCTACGAAGAAACCAAAGAAGTGATTAATGCCGCGCGTGAAGCCGGGTTTAAATCGGTCAGCGTCGATTTGATTTACGGCCTGCCGCACCAAAACACCGAAAGCATCAAAACCACCATCGATACGGTCTTATCCCTCGATCCCGACCGCCTTGCCCTCTACCACTACGCCCACCTGCCACATATCTTCAAACCGCAACGCCGTATCGACACCAATGTTGTCCCCGGCAGCGAAGAAAAACTCGATATGCTGCAATATTGCGTCCAAACCCTGACCGAACGCGGCTACGTTTTCATCGGCATGGACCACTTTGCCAAACCTGACGACGAGCTCTCCATCGCCCTCAAAGAAGGTTTCCTGCAACGAAATTTCCAAGGCTACTCGACCTATGCCGACTGCGACTTGGTGGCGATCGGCGTGTCCTCTATCGGCAAAATCGGCAGCACCTACTCCCAAAACGAGCGCGACATCGATGCCTATTACGCCGCACTCGATGCCGGACATCTGCCGATTATGCGCGGCTACCAGCTCAATCAAGACGACATCCTGCGCCGCAACATCATTCAGGATTTGATGTGCCGTTTCTCGCTTGATTATCAAATTTATGAAAGCGTGTTCGGCATTCCGTTTAGCCGCTATTTTGCAGCCGAACTGGAAGATATGAAGCAACTGGAAACCCTCGGCCTGGTCCGTCTCAAGCCGCACAGCCTGACCGTGACGCCGAAGGGTCGTTTCCTGATCCGCAACATCGCCATGGTATTCGACTACCATTTGCGCCATAAAGAAACCAAAGCCAAATACTCGCAAACTGTGTAAACAGGAATGGACAAGGTCGTCTGAAAATTTTCAGACGACCTTTGTTTTTATTTTCAATACTTTCGGGTAACATAAAACCATATTTTCCGCTTTATCAGGATTCAAAGTTAATTTGTATAGGCGCGTATCCTATGATTACCGAACAGCAAAACGATATCCTCAGCATCAATCAAGTGCAGCTTCTCCTTGCTGAAAAACGCACGGCACTTGCTATCATGCGTACGGGCATTGCCGTTTTCGCACTCCCTTTGTCTATTTTCAGTGCGCTGATTGCGACATCGAAATGGTACGAAGCCGTTGATGTTTGGCCCTTGCTCGCACTAGTCAGTCTGATGAACATCAGTTTGATTATTTTCTCGGTCTATCTGATTACCCGCTCGCTCCGTAGAATGCACCAATACGACCGAATGATTGCCGATATCAAATACAACAATCAGTCTTTGCGTAAACTGATTAAGTCATAAAATGCAGATCGTTGGGGCTGAAATAGGTCGTCTGAAAATCAAAATATAGAGGAACTCCAGATTTGTATTAAAACATGATTCTGCCAAACATACCTTAATTGATCTTGGAGACCTTACTGTACACTTTGCTCCCCCTATTTGAATCGATACGATACCATTGCAGTAATTGGGATATAAAATGAACAACTCAATTGGATACTTGGTAGGAATCCTACCGGATAGACCTGTCGTGTTTAGACGAAAGCGAAAGCAGTCTGAAATTTTGGTTTGGCCGGTCTCTTATCTCAAACGCTTTTAAAATATGGAACAACCCGATTTTTTCCCCATCCCCAGTCCCTGTATAGGTGTCTGCGAAGCCAATGCCAAAGGTTATTGCAAAGGCTGCCTGCGCAGCCGGGAAGAGCGCTTGTACTGGCTCCAGATGACCGACAGCCAAAAACATCAAGTCATGCACCTTCTATCCCTCAGGAAGGCCAAAATCCGCAACCGCAAAATGGAAAAACCCGAAACGGGCGAACATCCGGTTCAAAACCTGCTCGATTTCTAAATCGCCCTTGCCTACCGCACACCACAATAAGGAAAAACATGAAAAAACTGCTTGCCTGCCTGCTTGTGCCATTGACCGCCCTTGTCTTGGGTGCCTGCCAACCTAATGCAACTTCAACCGACAACAAACCTGCCGAACTTAACTGGCAGCAGCCTAAACTGACCAGCAATGTTTGGAAAATCAGCAAAGAAGGCCAACCCGATTCCTATCTGCTCGGCACCATCCACATGGGGCAAACCAATCAAACCTTGTCTTCCGATGCAGTCAAACTATTGCAATCCACCGACCAATTGACCACAGAAGTTGACCCACTGCCGGACAGCAGTCCGGAAACGAAAAAAATGTATCAAAAATACTTCAAGGAAGTCATGAGTACCGAACCGCTCAGCCTCAAGCTTGGCAAAGCAGATTTCCGTCTTTTACAAGAAATCTATTCACAAAATGAAGAAAGCCGACCCATCGCCCAAATTGCCGACAAACTCCATCCATGGGCGGCATTCATTTTTGCCGGCAGTACATTTCCCAAAGGGTATAGCTCAGAAACCGGTGCAGATATGTTGCTGATCAACGCGGCCGCCGACATCAATAAGCCGCGTGGTTCATTAGAAAGCTTGGACGATGTTACCGCGATCTTCAAAGCCCAGCCTGAAGAAACCATGCTCAACTTTCTGAAAGCCAGTATTAAAACCAATAAAGAAGAAACCGAAGATATCAAAAAACTCCATCAAGCCTATTCAGACGGCCGCTTTGAAGAACTCATCCCACTTTTGGAAGAAACCGAACAGCGCACCCTCAAACTTGTTGATACCAAATACGCCAAAGCCATGTCCAATTGGCTGAAAAACGACCTCCTGATCCGCCGCAACTTGGCATGGCTGCCTGAAATCCGCAAGCAATCCGCCAAACAAAGCACCCTCTTTGCCGTCGGTATTGCCCATTTACCCAGCAAAAAAGGCTTAATCGAACTATTGCGTCAAGAAGGCTATCAAGTAACGCCCGAACCCAAAGTCCTGATTTGGTAATAAACCCCAATCAAACGACAAGGCCGTCTGAAAGTCTTTCTTTCAGACGGCCTTTATTTAATCTCTATTAAATGAAGCAGTAAGCAATGTTGAGCGTAACAATCAATCGCCTAATGCCGCTACCATCACCGCTTTAATCGTATGCATCCGGTTTTCTGCCTGATCAAACACAATGCTGGCTTCGCTTTCAAAGACTTCTTCCGTTACTTCCACACCATTCAGGCCGAATGTCTCATAAATCCATTCGCCGACCTTGGTTTCGCGATTATGGAAAGCAGGCAGGCAATGCATAAACTTGACTTGCGGATTTTCCGCCACCGCCATCAATTCGGGGGTAACGCGGTAATCTTTCAGCAAATCGATACGCTCTTGCCAAGCCTCTTTAGGCTCGCCCATGCTGACCCACACATCGGTATGGATAAAATCCACGCCTTTCACGGCTTTCTGCGCATTCTCCGTCAACAGAATCCGTCCGCCGGTCTCTTTGGCAACAGCCTGCACCGTTTCGATAATGTTTTCAGACGGCCACAAACTTTTCGGTGCACCGATACGCACGTCCATGCCTAGTTTCGCAGCCAACACCAGCAACGAATTGGCCATGTTGTAACGCGCATCGCCTACATAGGCAAACGCAATTTGGTTCAAAGGCTTGTCGCTATGTTCGCGCATCGTTAGCGCATCGGCGAGCATTTGGGTCGGGTGGAACTCGTTGGTCAAACCATTGAACACAGGCACGCCTGCATACTTGGCCAGCTCTTCCACCACATCCTGCCCAAAACCGCGATACTCGATACCGTCAAACATCCGTCCTAAAACACGCGCGGTATCCTTAATGCTTTCCTTATGTCCGATTTGACTGGCAGAAGGCTCCAGATAAGTTACCCCTGCACCTTGGTCGCGTGCAGCCACCTCAAACGCGCAACGGGTGCGGGTCGATGTTTTCTCGAAAATCAGGGCGATGTTTTTTCCTTTCATCTGCTGCACCTCGCGCCCTGCTTTTTTAGCGGCCTTCAATTCGGCGGCAAGGTCGAGATATGAAGTAATTTCTTCCGGCGTAAAATCCAAAAGTTTTAAAAAATGGCGGTTTTTCAGGCTCATGTCTTATTTCTCTTTTTCTAGCGTGGGCGTTACCCAACATTTTTCTCCATGCAGATTTTTCCGGGCTTCCCTGACCTTCTGCTACTCAATTTTTTAACGCGCGAAGCCTGCCCGAAGCGCGGCCCCTTATCCTCTATCAAAACTCAGAACAAGGCCGTCTGAACTTCGCCTCGCTCCAAGGCAAGCAACGACTGTTTGCGGTTCAAGCCGCCTGCGTAGCCGGTCAGTTTACCGTCGCTGCCAATAACGCGGTGGCAGGGAATCAGGATAGACACCTTATTCTGTCCGTTTGCAGCGGCAACAGCACGAATGGCTTTGGGATTACCCAACTGCTGCGCCTGCTCCTTGTAGCTGCGCGTTTCACCGTAAGGAATGGTCAGCAGCGCGTTCCACACCTGCTGCTGAAAAGCTGTACCTATCGTTTCCAAAGGCGTCGCAAAAACTTTCAGACGGCCTTGAAAGTATAAATCCAATTCTTGGCGCAAAAGTTGCGTTTGCTCATTTTCTTGGAAAATAAACTGCCCATGTAAAGCTTTTTGGACAGCCATGATTTCCTGTTCCATATGTTTCTGCCCGACAAATTCCAGCAGACACAAACCCTTGCTACCAAACACCGCCAACATCTCGCCCAAGGACGTAGCAACCGCGGCAACAGTCAGTTCGTTTGGACTATCTGGATAACGTGTTTCCAACAGCCGGATAGCTCGGCGGATACGGACATATTCCTCAGGCGTACAACCGATACAGTCAATAAAATCCTGCTCAAACTGTTTGGCTTCGTGTTCCGTAAACCGCTCATGCAGCAGGGCTTCGAGGTCGGCGGGAAAGTAGGTTTCCAACTGCTCTCGGATTTCATTCCACTTTGATGGAAGCGCATCTAAAGAAGGCAGAGTAATCATATTTTGCCTTGTCCAATTATCGATAACTTAAGAGAAAACAAAAAGAGCAAAAGAATCGGCTCTATCGTTTTTCAAAGCCTATGGGCTTTTTTCACTTCAACAATCGCGTCAACATACCTTCATACACTGCCGACAGCTTCGGAATATCGTCCAAGCGCACGTTTTCGTTGATTTGGTGGATGGTCGCGTTGGACGGGCCTAATTCGATAAGTTCTTTCGCAATGGCTTTGATGAAGCGTCCGTCCGAAGTACCGCCGGTGGTGGACAATTCGGCCTCAATGCCACAAATCTCGGCAATGGCTTCGCGTGCCACATCGGTCAGTTTTCCGGCCTGAGTCAAGAAAGGTTGGCCTGAGCAAGACCACTGCAAATCATATTGCACGCCGTGTTTGTCCAAAATGGAGTGGACGCGTTGTTTCAGCCCTTCTTCGGTGGACTCGGTAGAGAAACGGAAATTGAATTTGACGTTCAGCTCGCCCGGAATCACGTTGGTCGCGCCTGTGCCGCCGTTGATATTGGAAATTTGGAAACTGGTCGGGGGGAAGTATTCGTTGCCCTCATCCCAGACTTCTTGTGTCAGCTCCAACAAGGCCGGGGCAAAAGTATGCATGGGATTGATTGCCAAATGCGGATAGGCAATATGGCCTTGCTTGCCTTTGACGGTCAGGTTACCCGACAGTGAGCCGCGGCGGCCGTTTTTCAACATATCGCCCAATTTATCCACGGCAGTCGGTTCTCCGACGATACAGTAATCAATCAACTCGCCGCGCGCTTTCAACACATCGACGACTTTGGTCGTGCCGTCCAGCGCATCGCCCTCTTCGTCCGAAGTAATCAGGAGCGCAATGCTGCCTTGATGATCGGGATTTTCGGCAACGAAGCGTTCGCAGGCGGTAACGAAACAGGCAATGCTGGTTTTCATATCCGCCGCGCCGCGGCCATACAGACGGCCTTCACGCTCGGTCGGTTCAAACGGTGGCGAATCCCATTTTTCAACAGGGCCTGTCGGCACGACGTCGGTATGTCCGGCAAAGCAGAACACCGGAGCCTGAGTACCGCGTCGCAACCAAACATTTTTGGTGTCGCCAAAATGAAGCTCTTCTACGGCAAAACCGATTTTTTGCAGACGTTCGGCCAGTAGTTGTTGGCAGTTTTGGTCATCCGGCGTAACGGACGGGCGGGAAATCAGCTCTTTGGCAAGCTCTAAGGATTGGGTTTCGGTCATATTTGTTCACTTTGAGAAACAGGCCGTCTGAAACGTTCTGAATGTGATTTTCAGACGGCCTTGAGTTTATTTGAAGATACTGAATAGGCAGTCTGCCTTTCGGTATTCTGAGTTATTTTCCATGACAAGCTTCGTAAAGCGGCAGTAAGTCTTCCACTGTTTCCGCTATCCATTTCACGACATCCTGCTTGCCCAAATCATCACGTTCGATGTGTTTCCCGATACAGAAGAAATCTTTGTCGTCTCGAAGCTTTCTATCGCCGTCGCTTTGTTGGGCGACGATACGATAATCGTCATATTCGCTTTCCGCACCGTGCCACATATCGAATGAAGCGTATTTTTCAGTATCAAAATTATCCAGCCAGCGGTTGTAATCAGGCAACGCAATGGGGGAAACATCGGCTTTATAGCAATGCCAATCCAAGCTGACACTCAAACGGCGGCGATTCAGCAAAATCGATAAAATCGCTGCGGAATTTTTATATTGTTCGTATTTGAAATAAGCAAAGAAATGAGCGCGTACCTGCCAGCCGTTACACCAGCGTTCGATATGCGGCGGCGCAAACGGCGCACCCAATTCGGCGGCAACCTGCTGGATCAGCTGCTGCCATACCTGCCAGTTTTCTTTATAGTCTGCCTTGATTTGCGGAATGCTTTCAGGCTGGTATTTTTTTAGCTGGGAAAACTGGAAAAAAGGGATATTGAACAAATCGCAACTTTTTGGGGTCAGCATAGTGTATTCCTTGAGACGATTGTTTCAGACGGCCTTATTTGCGGCGGCGTGCGGCCATAATTTCGCCGATTTCGGTCAATTTTTCTTTGGGGATAAAGGTTTTGCCCATATCAAACAGTGGCTCTTCAATTGCCAGATGAACATCATATCCTGCGACAAAACGTTTGAATGCTTCGGCATTAGGGATATAGGCATTGTCCGCTTCAAGCTTGGCAAATTCAGCCGCTACGCCGTCCCAGTTGCTATGCAGGCTAATATGTTGGCGCAACAGCTCGTCAACGCTTTCTTGAGCTTGCGGCGCATATTGCAACAAAAGCGGAAAGAAGTTTTCTTCTTCATCTTCATGGTGCAACGGCGCGGCAACGTTGAAATACTGGGCAATTTGGCGGATGGTTTGCAAAACAACCTGATTGCAGCCGTTTTCGGCGATATAGTCCGACAACATGGCAACCTGATTGCAGAAACGGCGCACTTTGCCGTGGCAGGCGTACAGCATTTCAATAGGTTCGGCAAAAGTAACGCTTTTGGTTTCAAACGGATTCATAGGATTTATTCTTAAATTAATGTTTCCAGATTATAACAAAACAGCCTGCGCAAGGCAGGCTGTCTGTTTTCGAGCTTTAGGCGGATTAGTCAACCAAAGTAACTTTACCGTTCATCAAAGCGCCGTGACCTGGGAAGGTGCAAGCGAATTTGTATTCGCCGTCAGCCAGTTTGGCTGGATCCAGAGTCAAAGAAGATTCTTCGCCGCCACCGATCAGTTTGGTGTGGGCAACAACGCGTGCATCATCAGGTTTAACGTAGTCAGTGTCAGCTGCGCCAACGCCATCTTTGAAAATACCGTCCATGTCTTCAGCTTTACCGATGACAATGTTGTGACCCATGCTGGTTTTAGGTTGGGTACCGGTGTGTTTCAGGGTGATGGTGAATTCTTTACAAGCTTTGCTTACTTGGATTTCTTTAGTGTTGAACTGCATAGCGTCGTTGGCTTCAACAGTAGTCGCGCAGTTGCCGGCAGCAGGAGCAGCGGCAGCGTCGGCCGGAGCGGCTTCAGAAGCAGGAGCTGCATCAGCAGGTGCAGTAGTTTCTGCGGGGGCAGCTTCGGAAGCGGCAGAAGCAGCAGGGGCTTCTGCAGGTTTTGCAGCTTCTTGAGAGCATGCAGCTAAGCCGATAACGGCAGCGGAAATTAGAGCCAGATAAGCTTTCATTGATGTATCTCCTAATGATGAGAGTTTTGTTAAGTTCTATTAACAGCACTACACGAATATATTAATAAAAGGCAAACGCCAAACTAAAATTTATCCGCATAGCGTGATGTGAAATTCAGGCGTTATTTTGCTACAAACTTCACACGAAATCAAAGTTTCAAGCCAAGTTTACATCAGTTTACCTAAAAGAAAACAGATACTTTCTAGGTCGTATTTCTTTAGTATTAGATGCTATCAGCCGAACGATATAAGTTTTAACATTTATTAACTGTAATCTCATCTAACATAATTTTAACGGCTATGCTTGCGTACCAATTCTGCCAATGCCGCCGCCAATTCGGGATGCTTGCCTTCCAATTTAGCTGCCGCCTCATCGAAACTGTCTAAAGCTGCCTCGCTCAATCGCAAACTATTGGTTTTCGGTTGAGTCGGAGGCTTGGGAACTACCCTGACCACCACTTCCCTGACGCCTGCATGCAATGTTTGCAATTTGGGCAACATGGCAGGCAGGATCATTTTCAAACGCGAAGCAGCCATATTATTGGCGGCAAGCAAGACCAATCTTCCGTCTTCTACGCAGGCTGTCTGAAAATGCGGATGCAGGTTGGCCGGCAAAACCGTTTTGATTTTTGCATCCAATTTCCGCCATTGTTGCGATTGTTGCAACAAGCCTGCCAATAAATGATCGCGCTTGCCTAATTGTGCTAAATCCATATGTTTCAGACGGCCTCTCAGTAAATTAACCAAACAATTACAATTGAAATACAGCAAAACCGCCTTTATTTCAAACAGCATTACCGCGTTATACAAGCGCTTGTGTTAAAATCCCAATTTCGCCCACTATTATATCAAGGCGCAGGAATTATTCATGCTGACAAACATTGCTAAGAAAATCTTCGGCAGCCGCAACGACCGCCTGCTGAAACAATATCGTAAATCCGTTGCCAAAATCAACGCGCTTGAGAAACAAATGCAGGCCTTGAGCGATGCAGAACTGCAAGCTAAAACAGCCGAATTCAAACAACGTCTCGCCGACGGACAAAGCTTGGACGACATTTTGGTCGAAGCCTTTGCCGTCTGCCGCGAAGCATCGAGCCGTGTATTGGGCATGCGCCACTTCGATGTACAGCTGATCGGCGGTATGGTCCTGCACAACGGCAAAATTGCCGAAATGCGTACCGGTGAAGGTAAAACTCTAGTGGCCACCCTTGCCGTTTACCTGAATGCATTGTCAGGAAAAGGCGTCCACGTCGTTACCGTCAACGACTACCTCGCCTCCCGTGACGCGAGCATTATGGAGCCATTGTACAATTTCTTAGGCTTGAGCGTCGGCGTGATCGTCGCCGATTTGCAACCTTTTGAACGCCAAACTGCTTACGGTGCCGACATTACTTACGGTACAAACAACGAATTCGGCTTCGACTACCTGCGCGACAATATGGTGACCGACCAATACGACAAAGTTCAACGCGAATTGAACTTTGCCGTTGTCGACGAAGTGGACTCCATTCTGATTGACGAAGCACGTACGCCGCTGATTATTTCCGGCCAGGCAGATGACAACATCCAGCTCTACCGCGTGATGAACGCCGTTCCTGCCCACCTTATCCGCCAAGAAACCGAAGAAGGCGAAGGCGATTACTGGGTAGATGAAAAAGCACACCAAGTCATCCTGAGCGAAGCCGGTCACGAACACGCCGAGCAAATCCTGACTCAAATGGGCTTATTGCAGGAAAACGATTCGCTCTACTCTGCCGCTAATATTTCCCTGATGCACCACCTCATGGCTGCATTGCGCGCGCACACCCTGTTCCACAAAGACCAACATTACGTTATCCAAGACGGCGAAATCGTGATTGTGGATGAATTCACAGGCCGTCTGATGGCCGGCCGCCGCTGGTCCGAAGGCTTGCACCAAGCCGTTGAAGCCAAAGAAGGTGTAGAAATCAAGCGCGAAAACCAAACACTTGCCTCTATTACCTTCCAAAACTACTTCCGCCTGTACAACAAACTGTCCGGTATGACCGGTACGGCCGACACCGAAGCCTTCGAGTTCCAAAGCATTTACAACCTCGAAACCGTCATCATCCCTACCAACCGCCCTGTACAACGTAAAGACTTCAACGACCAAATCTTCCGTTCAGCCGAAGAAAAATTTGAAGCCGTCGTCAAAGACATCGCCGAATGCCACAAAAACGGCCAACCGGTTTTGGTTGGTACAACCAGCATCGAAAACTCCGAACTGGTTTCCCGCTTGTTACACGAAGCAGGTCTGCCGCATAACGTTCTGAACGCCAAAGAACACGAGCGCGAGGCATTGATTGTGGCCCAAGCCGGTAAAGTCGGCGCAATTACCGTTGCCACCAACATGGCCGGCCGCGGTACCGATATTGTCTTGGGCGGCAACCTCAAACATCAAATCGAAGCCATCCATGCCGATGAAACCTTGAGCGAACAGCAAAAACAAGCGCAAATTTCCGCCCTTGAAAGCGGTTGGCAAGCCGAACATGACCAAGTTGTGGCCGCAGGCGGTTTGCACATTATCGGTACAGAACGCCACGAAAGCCGCCGTATCGACAACCAGTTACGCGGTCGCGCGGGCCGTCAGGGCGACCCCGGCTCCAGCCGTTTCTATCTGTCGTTTGAAGACCCATTATTGCGTCTCTTTGCACTCGACCGTGCCGCCGCCATCCTCAACCGCCTGGCACCTGAGCGCGGCGTTGCCATCGAACACGGCCTGCTGACCCGTCAAATCGAAGGCGCACAACGTAAAGTCGAAGGCCGCAACTTCGATATGCGTAAACAAGTTTTGGAATACGATGACGTTGCCAACGACCAACGTAAAGTGATTTACCATCAACGTAACGAAATCCTGACCAGCAAAGACGTCAGCGATTTGACCCGCGAAATCCGCGCCGACGTTATCAGCGACTTGGTTGATTACCACATCCCGCCTGACAGCATGGAGGAGCAATGGGACATTCCGGCACTGGAGCACCAACTTGCCGCCGATTTCCGCCTGCATGTCGATATTAAAGGCTGGCTGAAAGAAGACAGTACTTTGGACAACCAAGACATTAAAGAACGCCTCATCAAGCGCATCGAAGACGAATATGCCGAAAAAGTCGAATTGGTCGGCAAACAGGCTATGTCAGACTTCGAACGCAATGTTATGCTGCAAGTTATCGACAACCAATGGCGCGAACACCTCGCCGCTATGGACTACTTGCGCCAAGGTATCCATCTGCGCAGCTATGCTCAGAAAAATCCGAAACAGGAATACAAACGCGAGGCTTTCGCCATGTTTGAAAACCTGTGGCGCGGCATCAAACAAAACATTGCCGCTTTGCTGACCGCCGTTCAAATCGAGCGCAACAGCGAATACGACCACACTGCCGCACAAAGCGTCAGCGATGTTCAAACCGTCCACTCCGATGCGCCTGATATGGAAGAATTGCTCGGCCAATCGCAAACTGATTTGGTTACCGAAGCGTTCGACCCTGACGGCACAGACTTCAGCCCTGAAGCGCTTGCACAAAACGGCCTGATTGTTCACCGCAACGATCCTTGCCCTTGCGGCAGCGGCCTGAAATACAAACAGTGCCACGGTAAATTGAACTAAACAGTCATCTCAAAAGGCCGTCTGAACGGTGAAACGAGAATCTTTGATTTCGTTCTCGCATCTGTTCAGACGGCCTGAGAATTATCCAAACAAGTAAAAAATTTCCAAACCCAACTTCAAAAGAGTATCCCTATGGCAGGCAATACCTTCGGACAAATCTTTACCGTTACCACTTTCGGCGAAAGCCACGGCGCAGGCTTAGGCTGCATCATTGACGGCTGCCCGCCCGGACTAGAATTGAGCGAAGCGGATATCCAATTTGACCTTGACCGCCGCAAACCCGGCACCAGCCGCCACGTTACCCAACGCCGCGAAGCCGACCAAGTCGAAATCCTCTCCGGCGTATTCGAAGGCAAAACCACCGGCACACCCATCGCCCTCCTGATCCGCAATACCGACCAACGCAGCAAAGATTATGGCAATATCGCCACCAGTTTCCGCCCCGGACATGCCGATTACACCTACTGGCACAAATACGGTACACGCGACTATCGCGGCGGCGGTAGAAGTTCCGCTCGCGAAACCGCTGCCCGCGTTGCAGCCGGAGCAGTTGCAAAAAAATGGCTGAAAGAAAAATTCGGTACTGAAATTACCGCCTACGTTACCCAAGTCGGTGAAAAAGAAATCCAGTTTGAAGGCTACGAATATATTTCCCAAAATCCTTTTTTTGCCGCCAACCAAAGCCAAATTGAGGACTTGGAAAACTATATGGACAGCGTGCGCAAATCATTGGATTCTGTCGGCGCAAAACTTCATATCGAAGCAGCCAACGTCCCTGTTGGCTTGGGCGAACCGGTTTTTGACCGCCTCGATGCAGAAATTGCCTATGCCATGATGGGCATTAATGCCGTCAAAGGCGTGGAAATCGGTGCAGGTTTTGATAGCGTAATGCAACGCGGCAGCGAGCATGGCGACGAGCTCACGCCTCAAGGCTTTCTATCCAACCACTCAGGCGGCATCTTGGGCGGCATCAGCACCGGACAAGACATTCATGTGAATATTGCCATCAAGCCGACCAGTTCCATCGCCACACCGCGCCGCAGCATTGATATAGAGGGCAACCCTGTCGAACTTGCCACACACGGCCGCCACGATCCCTGCGTCGGATTACGCGCCGCTCCGATTGCAGAAGCCATGCTGGCCTTGGTATTGATTGACCACGTCTTACGCCATCGTGCGCAAAATGCCAACGTTCAGGTAAATACACCGGACATTGCCAAATTGGAAAATAACCATTTATTTCTGAATATTCTCAGAAAAATTTAGCCAAATCACAGTCTTTATACTACAATAGCACCTTATTGCCGTATGACAAAAATACGGATTTATATTAGAGGAATACAACCGCAATGGCACAAGAAACCGCTTTGGGCGCTGCGCTGAAATCTGCCGTCCAAACCATGAGCAAGAAAAAACAGACAGACATGATTGCCGACCACATTTACGGCAAATATGATGTATTCAAACGATTTAAACCGTTGGCCGTTGGTATCGACCAAGACTTGGTTGCCGCCCTGCCCCAATACGACCCTGCACTGATTGCACGCGTACTGGCCAACCACTGCCGCCGTCCACGCTATCTGAAAGCCCTGGCTCGCGGCGGCAAACGTTTTGACTTGAACAACCGCTTCAAAGGCGAAGTCAGCGCAGAAGAACAAACCATCGCCCAACAGCACCCAGCCGTTCAACAGGCATTGGCTGCACAAGCCGAACGCCAAGCCGCTAAGGCTACCACTGAAGCAGAAGCGGCTCCTGCACAAGCCGAGACCAACGAAGCTGCTGAATAATGTTCAGACGGCCTGATAAGGCTCATACTAAATAGAAAAAACCCCAGTTCAATACGACACTTAAACGTCGATGAATTGGGGCTTTTTATTGCCTTAACCTTATCGTGGGCTGATTAAAAATAGCTTTGTTTGTTCATAGCAAACTAAAATCTCCTTTTAATGAACATAAATAAAGGCCGTCTGAAACATCTTTCAGACGGCCTTTTGAAATCAAATAATCAGTTAAAACACGGCTTGCAGAACCAAATAGCTGACAACAGACAAAACGGCAGCGGCTGGCAAGGTAATCACCCAAGCAAGGCCGATCGGTTTCATCAATTTCCAGTTGGCATTGCGGTTAACCAAGCCGATACCCAAAACTGCACCCACCAAGATATGGGTACTGGAAACAGGTAAGCCCATGAATGAGGCTGCCATTACAACGGCTGCTGCCGAAAGTTCGGCTGAGAAGCCGGAGGCAGGGTGCATTTCTGCCAAGCTGGTGCCTACGGTTTTAATCACTTCTTTGCCGACAAACCACAAACCGACGATCAAAGCGATACCGAAAGTCAACATGGCAATCGGCGGCACAGCGTTTTGAGCAGTAATGCTGTTGGTACGCAACACATCCATAATCGCGGCAAACGGACCAATCGCATTGGCAATATCGTTCGCACCATGGCTGAATGCAAAACCGCAAGCGGTAAATACCTGCATCCATGAGAACATTTGGAAAGTCGATTTATCCAAATCTTTGCGTTTCAAACTTTTGGCAAATACAAACGTACCCATCCAAATAGCCGCGCCAATCATGAAAATGGTCAGGAAGCTGTTGACGTTGCTCATACCCAAATGCAGATTTTTCAGACCTTTGAAAATCAACATTGCCGCAATCATCATGCCGCCGACAGAAGCAATAAACGGCACCCAAGAATGCAGGGCTCTATAAGAATCTACTTCACCCTTACGGCTGTCAAAGCGGTGCAGACCGCGATAATACTCAGACTGCAATTCTTCAGGATCAAAGTCCGGCTCATCATAGATTTGGGCATCGTGCGCCATTTTGGTGGCGTATTCGACTTTTTCAGATTCACTTAAGGCTTCAAAAAACAGGCGATGCTCTTCTTTATAAGCTTTCTTCTCCAGCTTGATGCCTTTGAGCGTATTATCAGCCCAAGAGTTGTAGTCTAAAACATTTTTCTTAATTCGTGAAAACAACAGATAGGAAACGATGCCGCCCAAAACCGGAGACAATATCCAAGATAAGGCAATTTCGCCCAACTTGTCCCATTGAATCAACGCAACAGAATCCACACCGTTCAATGCCGCCATACACAGAGCACTACCGACGATACCGCCGATAATGGCATGTGTAGTGGAAACCGGCAGACCTTTGTGCGATGCGAAAAGCAGCCACAATGCCGCAGCCAAAAGCGCAGACATCATAATGAAGACAAACTGCATCGGATCCAGATGCATGCCATTCAAATCGACAATACCCTTACGGATAGTATCTGTTACCTCGCCGCCAGCAATCACTGCGCCGCTGACTTCAAATACTGCCGCAATCAGCAAGGCTTGCGGAATGGTCAAAGTGCCGGAGCCGACACTTGTACCGAAAGAGTTGGCAATATCGTTACCACCCACATTAAACGCCATGAAGACGCCGAAAAAGGTAGCAAGGATAAACAGGCCGGAGTGGTTGTAGTGGGTATAACCCAAGCCCCAATAAATAAAATAGCCGACCATGCCCACAAGCATAGCGGCAAAAACCGTATTAATCAGCTTCAAGTTCGCACTCGACTGAGTTTGAGCCATGGAAAGTTTCCTTTTGGAAAACATGTTGAGTCGCGTTATTTTAACCTTTTTGTAATCTTTCTTGCACCAACTATTTACATTAAATGCCGAAATTCCCGTAAAAACGTCAAAAGGCGTTAAAATGTCATTTTACCTTCTCTTTCTGTAACCGAAATGCAACCCCAATACTATATCGGCATCATGTCCGGAACCAGCATGGACGGTGCCGATGCCGTACTGATTCAAATGCAGGGCAAGCAATGGCAACGCGCCGTTGCTCATAGCTTTCTACCCTATTCAGACGGCCTGCGCCAAGAATTATTGGCACTGCAAGACATAGGCGAAAATGAATTGCACAGAAGCAATATCCTGGCGCAAACACTCAGCCGCCTATACGCCCAAACCGTCCAACAACTATTGGCAGAACAAAACCTGTCGGCCAAAGACATTGCCGCGATCGGCTGCCACGGACAAACCATCCGCCATGCGCCTGAACACGGTTACAGCATTCAACTGGTCAACCTCCCACTATTGGCCGAACTGACCGGCATTTTCACGGTCGGCGACTTCCGCAGCCGCGACCTTGCCTGCAACGGTCAAGGTGCGCCCCTCGTCCCAGCTTTTCACGAAACACTGTTTCAAGATGCGAATGAAACCCGTGCCGTACTCAACATTGGCGGCATTTCCAATATCAGCATCCTCCCGCCCGACACCCCTTCTTTCGGCTTCGATACCGGCCCCGGCAATATGTTGATGGACGCATGGATGCAACATATTTGGCAGCAGCCTTACGACAAAAACGGGGAAAAAGCCGTACAAGGCGAAGTCCTCCCTGACCTGCTCGCTTCCCTGCTCGACCATCCTTACTTCAGCCGCCCTTATCCGAAAAGTACAGGCCGAGAGTTGTTTTCCCTAAGCTGGCTTCAAGGCCGTCTGAAAGGTAATGAAAAGCCGGAAGATGTGATACGTACATTGGTCTTTTATACTGCACAAACCATTTTTGATGCGACCAAACAAGCTGCTCCGGCGATTCATAATCTTTATATCTGCGGCGGCGGCATCCGCAATCCGATTTTGATGCAAGACTTGGAAACCCTGTTTTCTCCCGACACCAAATTGCACAGCACAGCCAAGCTCCATCTTGACCCGCAATGGGTCGAAGCAGCCGCTTTTGCCTGGCTTGCAGCCTGTTGGTGCAATCAAGTTCCGAGCAATCCCCACCATGCAACCGGCGCACATTCACACCGAATTTTAGGATCAGGACATTACGGCAACTAAAGTTGAATCAATAAAAAGGCCGTCTGAAACGTTTGAACTGCACCCCAAAAGTTGGACATCCCCCCTCCAACTCACAAGGTGCAGTTTTTTTTATGAGCAAATATACATTACACTTCAAATACCAAGCCGTACTCCACTACCTGCACATACGCAGCCAACAGCGTACCGCAGACCACTACGGCATCTCCCGAACCCACCTGCGACGATGGATACGCGCCTATCAAGAAGGCGGCATCGGCGCACTCGAACATCCCCAATCCAAAACCATGCCCCAACACCGCAAAAACCCCTTTATCGCCGACAAACCCGACCAAGAAAAAACACAGGCAGAGCTTATCGAAGAGTTGTGCTATATGCGCGCAAAGGTTGCCTACCTAAAGGAGTTAAAAGCCCTCAGCCAAAAGCGGACCGAAAAGGACAAAGCCAAACCGTCCAAACACTGAGGGCGCAACACCCGCCCAAATACCTGCTGCACATCGCAAACCTGCCCAAAAGCAGCTTTTACTACCACCACCAAGACCGACCCGACCCCGATGAAGCCGACAAAGCCCTTATCGCCGAAATCTACGAACGGCATAAAGGACGCTACGGGCAAAGGCGCATTGCCGCAGCATTGGATTGGAACCGCAAAAAAGCAGCTCGGTTGATGAAGCAGCTAGGACTGAAAGCCCTCATACGGGCGAAAAAAGCCTACCGCCATCCCGCCATGGGCGAAATATCGGAACACCTCCTCAAACGCCTATTCACAGCCGAAAAGCCCAACGAAAAATGGCTGACCGACGTGACCGAACTCAAAGGAAAGGACGGCAAACTGTACCTCTCGCCGATCTTGGACCTGTTCAACCGCGAAATCGTCGCCTATGCCATGAGCCGCAATGCTAACAGCGAAATGGTGAAGGAAATGCTCGAAAAAGCCGCCCCCCGGCTGACCGGCGAAGGAACGATGCTTCATTCCGACCAGGGTGTGCAGTACCGTACGGCGGGGTATAGGGAATTGCTTGCGGAGCATTCCATGATTCAAAGCATGTCGCGTAAGGCGAACTGCTGGGACAATGCGCCGATGGAGAGTTTCTTTGCGGTGTTGAAGACGGAGTGTTTCTATAACGCAGGTGAATTGACGGTGGACGAATTGATGAAGCAGATAGATGACTATATGGATTACTACAACCGCGAGCGTTGCAGTTTGAAATTGAAAAAGCTGAGTCCTGTCGCATACAGAACCCAGCTTACACAGAGCGCCTGAATAGGCTTTTATGAGTGTCCAAGATTTGGGGGCCAGTTCAGGGTTCAGACGGCCTTTACTTATTCTTCTTCCGGCAAACGGTTGATTTTCACACGGGCAATACGTTGCCCATCCTTCTCAACCACTTCAAAACGCCAGCCATGATAATCAATGAAGTCGCCCACATCAGGAATACTTTGTAACTCCTCCATAATCAAGCCGGCAACGGTATGGAAGTCCGCATCTTCCTCTTGAGCAGGCAGATTTAATTGAGAAGCCAATTCCACATACTCCAATGCACCATCCACAGACAGCGTTTCATCCTGACTGGCCGGAACAGCTTCTTCTTCCTCACGCTCAAACTCTTCGGGGAATTCACCGGCAATGGTTTCCAACAAATCTTTCATGGTCACCATACCCAACACTGCGCCAAATTCATCCACCACCAACGCATAATCCGCGCTGCTTTGACGGAACAATTCAATCGCATTCAACGCCGTCGTACTGTCCGGCAAAATCAACGGTTGGCGCAAGGCCGTCTGAATATTGATTTCACCCGATTCAAGCAGCTGGTTCAGCAAATCTTTTTTACTGATATAGCCCAAAGGCTCATCTACACCCGCCTTACCGACAACCAACAAACGGCTATACGGCGTATTTTTCAACTGCGTATTTTGTTCTTCCCGACTTTGGGAAATATCCAATTTCTCGATCTCCCGACGCGGAATCATCACGCCCATAATCGGACGCTCCGCCAAAGTCAGCACACTGCGAATCATGGATTTTTCGTTTTCTTCAAAATGCTCGTCATCGCCGCCATTATCGCCTGCTTTTGCCAAAATGCTTTCGCGGATACCCATCATACCCAACACATTTTCAGCGGTGCGCTTACGCCAAGAAGTGCTGATGTAGTCATTTTTACGGGCATTCTTTTGCGAAACCTGATTAAACAGTTCGATCAAAATCGAGAAGCCGATCGCCGCATACAAATAGCCTTTCGGAATATGGAAATGGAAGGCTTCCGCAATCAGACTGAAACCAATCATCAACAAGAAACCCAAACACAACATCACGACGGTCGGATGCTTGTCGACAAAAGCAGTCAACGGTTTGCTGGCGGAAATCATCACCGTCATTGCCACAACAACCGCACCCATTGCCACCACAATATGATCCACCATCGCCACTGCCGTAATGACAGAATCGATAGAGAAAACCGCATCCAAAATCAAGATTTGCACCACAACGCCCCAAAAAGCAGAATGCTTCTTCTGCCCTTCAGCAACAGCAAATTGATTGTGGCCTTCAAGGCGTTCGTGCAACTCAGTAGTCGCTTTATAAAGCAGGAAAATACCGCCGGCAAACATAATCATATCTTTACCGGAAATCTCCAAGCCTCCCAGCTCAAACAAAGGACGCGTCAGCGTCATGATGTGCGCCATAAAGCCCAGCATGAAAATCCGAATAACAACGGCCAAACCCAAGCCCGTTATCCGCGCCCTATCACGTTGCGATGGTTTAACCTTGTTTGCCAAAATCGCTACGAAAACAAGGTTATCAATACCTAAAACAACTTCCAAAACCAGAAGCGTGGCAAAGCCTATCCAAGTATGCGGCTCTGCCAACCAACTGAAATCCATAATGATTGTGTTCCTTTAAAATACAAAAAGGCAGCCGTTCCGCTTAAAACGGACAGACTGCCAAAGTTCGGACATAAATAAAGGGAAAGAAGCGGTATAACAACTACTCTGCTCTGCGTCTTTCATGAAAAATTTATGCCTCGGTCAAAAATAATGGCAAACAGTTTATCAGTTTGACGAAAGAAAGGCAAAGTCTGACAGCATATCTTCTTTTAAAAACAGCCTATACCATCACTTGCCAGCTTTCAGACGGCCTTTTCTACTTGATAAAACCATCAATCGGCGCATAACCCAAGAAATCTGCCTGATCATTCAATATCACAACCCATTCTTTACTTCGCGCACTGGTAAATGGCAAGAAATACAATTCTTTCCCATCGTTTTCCAGCGAAGCCTGTTTAAAAATTGACTCCTCACTCATGCCACGGGCTTTTGCCAAGACAGACAACGGTTTCATTGCCTTACGAATTTTCTCACGTTCCTGCTGCGAATCTGGCAACCACCAAGAAGGCCTCATACTCGGTTCAACACCTTTCAAAGACAAATCAAGACTTTGGTTAGCTTCATCCGGACCCGTTGCTTCACGCAACCCAACACGACGCGCGCCAAACCAAGATAAATCCTGCAAATCCTTCGGGGCATGGCTCAAATCATTTACATCAATTTCTGCAGCAGTTACCACATTTATCCTATCGGTTTCAAATGCAGCAACCACTGGACGTGCCAAAGATACACTATATAAACCATAAATCAAAGCAGCCAGCTGAATCATGCCGATTAAGGAAAAATCAACAATCCTCTCTTTAAGTTTCTTGCTCGGACTGGCAAGAATCAAAGTCAGCAACGGACCACAAACAATATCTACTGAAATGACCAGTTTATATAAAGCCAATCCACCTGTCAGCTCGGCATACGGATAAGGATACCAAACTCCAAATACCAACAAAGCGGCCAATCCTGCCAAAATCAGACTAATCAACAAGTGCCATGCCGCATTTTTTAATGCGAACCGAAAGCGTGATGAAGAATGTAATGTATGTGAGTTTTCCATAGATAACAATAAGATATTATTTTTCTATAAATATTATGTATAGCTTAAAAAATAAATGAGATATTTAAATATGCTGGTAGGCCGTCTGAAAATTGAAGCATTAAGTACAACCATCTCACCACGCATTATCAATATGTTAAAAATACTAATAAATAGATAAAATAAAAACCACCATGCAACATGGTGGTTTTAAAATTTGGCTCCCCGACCTGGGCTCGAACCAGGGACCTGCGGATTAACAGTCCGTCGCTCTACCGACTGAGCTATCGGGGAATTAAAGATGGAATTATATAGAAAATATCAGAAATCTGTCAAGCAACAATCTATATAAAAACAAAAATATTTTTAGGGGCTGTACTAGATAACCAGAATAAATTCTGCTTTACTAATTGTTTTAAAATAGAAATTTGAACTTTTATTTCACCGTGGTTAAAACGCCATTCACATTCCTTCAAATACAGTTCAAAATGCTCTTTGGGAATGCCGTTAAACTTACGTAAGTGGCGTTTTGCCTGATTCCAAAAGTTCTCAATTCCGTTGATGTGATTTTGTCGATCAGCAAAATGTGTGCTGTGATTAATGCGAAAGTGGCTAAACTCACTCACATCAAGTACGTCATAGCTTTTGTAACAATCAGTATAAACAATACTGTCAGGCTTTACTTGCTCACGTATTATCGGCAATAAAGTGGCAGTTTGTGTATTGGGCACAGCAACGGTGTAAACCTTGCCGTTGCGCTTCAGAAGCCCGAATACAACCACTTTGCTGGCTGCACCGCGACCGCGTTTGCCTTTGCGCTGCCCGCCAAAATAGCTTTCATCAACTTCTACTTCGCCATCAAACATTTCCAGATGCGGGCTGTTATGAAAAATCAGTACACGTAAACGATGAAAGTAATAGGCTGCTGTGTTTTTATTAACACTGGCTAATTGCGCTGCTGTGCGTGCGGTAACACCTGCAATAAAACAGCTCAATCAGTTTGTTTTGTTTGTACTGACTTAAACGGCTTCTTCTCATAGGGATTATTCTAACCTGAAATTAGATTTCCCTAGTTATCTAGTACAGCCCCTATTTTTATATCTTTTTAATTTATAAAACTTTTATAAGATTTCAGCAATTTGTTTGGCTGCACGTTTCGCATCTAACAAAATCAAGCCCAATTTACCGCTTTCTTTTGCCATCAATGCCAACACTGCTTTTTCACCTGCTTGACTCAACAGAATATAGCCGTTTTTACCTTTAACCATTACCTGATCCAACTCACCGCAAGCCAACTCACGCACGGAACGATTGCCCAATGCCAAAAGCGTTGCCGACATCGCGCCTACACGGTCTGCATTCAGGTGCGAAGGCAGCATGGTTGCGATCGGCAGGCCGTCTGTAGAAATAACTGCAGAAGCAGTGATATCAGCAGAGGTATTGTTCAAATCGCTTAATACAGAGATTAATAGTTGTTGCATAGTCGCTCCATTCTAAAATAAATATCGGTCAGGCAAAAATCAACGGCTGCCGTATCGGTGGTACAACACTTTAACCAAAGTAACAAAAGCCTCTTTATTTAAGTCAGGCATTCCGCCAATTACCAAAATCAGCTTGGTCATGCCAATATACAGAGGGAAAAAGGTCAATTCACTTTGGCCTGATGGATCACAAATACCCCATGCGCTATTATTGATATGCAGGTTATTGCGAATCAAAAGACGGTGATTGTCTTCCATTTTGGCCACTTCGCTCGCCAAAAGGCCCAACTCTTCCGCAGCCTCGTGATGGAAATTGGCATTGGCAAAATACAAACCGTTTTCATCAGCCAATAAAGCTTTGCCAGAATTAGACAACTGTTCCAACAATGTAGGCAATTGCTCGTCAGTCAAATGGATATCGTCTGTGCTGATTTCCTCATCACCATACAAGAATTCCAAGCGTTGGAGACGGTACAGCAGATTCAAAGCGGTATTGATGTCGCTGGTATCCGCCCACGCCAAGATTTTTTCGCTGCTGATGGTTTCAGACGGCTCTGCACGCAACAGACCATACAATAAAGTTCTGCTGGCACTGGGCGTATCACTTGAAACAGCATAATACGCACCCGCCGGTGTAATCTTAGGATATAAATTTGCTTGTAAAGAGAGTGTCGCTTCCATCTTATACCTCTAATCCGGGGTCAATTGAGAACAACATGGCAGTAACCAATTGTCTTACATCGTCTTTTCGACGCGCATCAATCTCAAAAACCGGTACATTAAAATTATTCTGTGCTAAATATTTTTGATAAACATCCACGCTTGGTAAGGATCGGATATCCATCTTCGTTACCCCTACAACCAGAGGCGCTTTTTTCAGCAACTCCCGGAATGCATCCAAGAAGAATTGCAAGTCTTTCAATGGATTGCTTCTTGTATTATCCAAAAGAAGCACCAAGCCCATACTGCCTTGGCTCAGAATTTCCCACATGAAATTAAAACGCTCCTGACCAGGCGTACCATACAGGTGAACCTTAGTTTCCTTATCCAAATGAATGACACCGTAGTCCATCGCCACAGTCGTGTACCCCTTACGGACAAGTGTAATATCGGATGCGGATGCATCGGTTTGAACCGGAGGTTCATCAGATAAAGCTGAAATTGCAGTGGTTTTACCTACGCCAACAGGACCGGTAAAGATAATTTTATTTTCTTTCATGACGTGTCCTTTACGATTTACCCAGCAACTTACGCATCAGGCGTTGTAACAGGCCGCGAGGTTGTTCTTTCGACGGACCGGCAATTTTTTGAGCCTCTTTGCTCATTGCTGTTTCAGGTACGTCTTTGCTATTCACATCAATCTGTTCGTTCAATGAAGGCGTATTGTTCGCATCAGTTGCAAACTCTGTATCTGTCGCCAAAAAGCCTGTCATATATGTTGCCGATAAATAGTTCAAAATATCAGGCATTTCTAAAGGCATGACTTTATAGAGGATGTTCAGATTAACAGACGTTTTCGTCAGAAATGCCGACAAACGCATAGATTCTGGAACATGTGCCAAACGGGTTAAGTTTGGCCACCGCTTGAGTGTAAAGACAGTTTGCGGCGTCATCGGATAAATCAGACGGCCTGATGCAGTCCAAATAGCCATTTGCCACAAGCATGACATAATGGTAACTTTGGCTTTTTCTTTCCATTGAGGATTATCAGGAACAGCCTTACACACGACAGCCAAGTTATCGTTCTTACACAATTTCTCCAACTCGTTGGCACTGACTGTCAACAGTACTCGCTGGATGCTAGGAAACACGATTAATATCGGCTTGCCTTCATGCAAGACAGCAATATCTTGGTGTCCTTGACTGGCAAATTTTAGCGCGCCCAACAAGCCTTTATTTGGATTAAATCGGCGAATGGTTGCTTTTCTTGTGCCATCTGAATTTGATTGTCTTTTATTCTCTTCAGCCGCTTGTTGTTCAGACGGCTCAAAAACATTGCCGCCTTGAGCCAGGCTGCGCAAAACAGGAAACAAGGTATCGAATTTGACCGGCTTAGCCAAATAAGGAGTCGTTACTGTCGGCAACTCGGAAGAAAACATAGCCACAGGTACTTCCGGATAAGTTTTCTTCGACTCTTTCCAAGCTTCTAAACCTGCCGGAGTATCGGTATCAACCAATACCAAATCCGGTTTTTCATCAGAGTCAGGGGAAACGATGACGTAATTCGTCGTATTGTGCATTTTAAATGCCATACGGAATACCGCCTGCTGTTGCTCGCCCATCTCCTGTAACATAACCCGTATGGTTTTAATTTTTGGTAAATGATTATTCATCACTCGTACTTTCTACGATTATCTTATTTTTTTGAATATTGGTTCATTCGTTGCAAGAGACGGCTCATTGCCAAGACAACCTCTTCAGGCAGGCTGACAACACGCTCACGCAACAAGCGCAGAAATTGTTCTAAACGTCCCCAATCTTCAACGCGTTCGTACAAATCAAACAAGATAATGTACAACTGCGATTCTTGAGGATACTGCAAAACAGCCTGTTCCAAAGTACCGATGGCCAAATCCAATTGACCATAAGCCAACAAAGATTCCACTTCTTTCAGAGCCTCATCAGCTGGTGAAGAGCTGGCGCTGATAACTGAAGAGTCTTTTTGAACCAACTCACGATATTTGGCTTTCATCTGCAAAGAACTTGGCTGAATGTAACCGCGTTTCAAGCCAATCTCTTTAATTTGCTGTTCAGACGGCCCTTTTTCCAAATCATCAAAAATTTCGTGATAACCAAGGTTATAACCCCAACCAAGCATACGTTCTTTTACTTGACGGCCATATTGACCCAAAGAGTGGTAAAGCTTCCACAGATGCTTGGCAAACTGCCCTACTTCTTCATTCTGATAATCCAGACGCAAGGCATCGATAATGAGACCAGCGGGCTTCGCAGAAGTTTGGATTGCTTTGTTGTATTGATGCAAAGCAGTCTCGTAGCTAATCTTGTCTTTCAAGATTTTTGCACTACGCTCCGGTTTGGCAAAACCAATAACCGCGCCCATCTCTTCAGGGCTGATTTCGCCAAAATCTTTCTTGCCTAATACGATAGGCGCACGTTTGCCCATGCCTGGAACGACAATGCGCTCAACCGAGTCGTTCTCAAAGGCAATATGCTCGTCGGAAGCAACTTCCAAACCGCTTTGTTCGCCAATTTGACGGTCCACTTCCTGCATATTCCAACCAAGATGATGCTCGGCAAAAACACGCAGGCGCAGGTTAGTAGAATCCAAAGCCAGACCGGCTTTCAGGTATTCGGCTACGCCGTCTTCAGAAAGGGAGGCACTATGACGCTCAAGCGTATCCGCCAGCATGTCGATATTGCCGACACGCAGATTCAAACCGATTAATTCATGAACCAGCTTTTCCGGAGCACCGTCTTCCAAAGTATTGAGATAACCGGCCAAAGACTCCGCTGCTTTGCTCTCATAGCCGAACTGTTTATAAACCTGATATTCGGTCAACGGATCGACTTCTTGTGCGGAAACAGAAGCTGTTGCATCGTTTGAGCCGCTTCCACCCCATTCCCAGTCTTGATTATCCGCATTGGAAACTGTCTGGTTGACTTTCTCAATCCAGTCGTTTCCATCCTCAGAGGAGGCTGTATGAGCAGCAGACGTACGGCCGCTTTTTGATGCATGTGCGCTTTGTTTGTCTGAATTGTTACTTTGTTTATGACGAACAAAAACCAACACCAGCAAAAAAAGCACCAGCAAAAAAATAGTTAAAAGTTGATAGTTCAAGAACACCTCCCGGTCTTGTGCTGCAAACTGCATTTATTAACATCTGTTGCTTTACACGCAACTTCAACGTTATTAATTCCCCAAACGAATGATGATAACATGAATGCACTCATTTTTACATTAAAAACCCTACTCACATAAAGGACTTGATACCAATTTACAACTCAAACACACCGATGGATTCAACATGCGAGGTTTGCGCAAACATATTCATGATTCCTGCCGCCTTAAACTTATAGCCCTTATCAACCAAGACACCGGCATCTCGTGCAAATGTTGATGGATTACACGAAACATACACTATCTTCTGAGGCAAAAACGGCTTGTGTAGCGATCTGACAACAGCATAAGCCCCGTTTCTCGGCGGATCCAGCAACATCTTGTCAAATCGTCCCCACGACTCAACAGTCTTTTCATCGGTATCGAATAAGTCTGCAACAGAAAACGTCATATTCTCGGCACAACGATTCAGACGAGTATTTTCCCTTGCCCTATCTACCAGATAATCGGCACCTTCAATACCGACAACCGATGCGCCACTTTTTGCCAGTGGCAAACTGAAATTGCCCAAACCGCAAAACAGATCGGCAATCCGCTCCCCTTTTTGAGGGTTTAAAAGTCTGACAGCCCTTGCCACCATCACTTCGTTTAGCTGCGCATTAATCTGCGTAAAATCACCAGGCTTATAAGGCATTTCCACATCAAATTGAGCAAAAGTATAGTTCAGGGGAGGCGCGTTCTCAGGGTAAAACGGCAAGGACTCGGCATGATCCTGCAACCATATTTGCCATGCCTTTTCAGCACCCGACAATATCTTATCAAACCAATTACACAATTCGCTTAATATTTGTTCAAACGGTTGATTTACGAAACGAATGTTGAGTACCGTCACATTTTTCCCGCAATAAAACTCAACAAATTTCACTTTTACACCGTCATCATGCAGCTTTTGCAGCAAATTGCGGACATCAGGCAATCTATCGGACACATGCTTAGGCAAAATATGGCAATGGCGGATATTGACGACATCATGGCTTTTTTTTGCCTGAAAACCGAGTTTCAGACGGCCTTGCTTATCCACCGAAACACTTAAACGCGCCCTATCGCGATAATACCAGGAGTAACCATATAAAGGGGGTAAAATTATCTCCGGCTTGACCTTACCTATCCGTTCCAACTGTTCTTCCAAAATCCGTTGCTTTAATGCAACTTGCGCTCCGAAAGAAACATGTTGAAGCGAACAGCCGCCACATGTATCAAAATAGCAACATGCGGGCTCGACACGTTCGGAAGAAGCCTTCAAAACCTTTTCAACTTGAGCCTCGGCAAACTGCTTTTTCTCTTTATGTCTGACAAACGTTACACGCTCCCCAGGCAGCGCACCGCCGATAAATACGGTCTTCCCATCGACTCTGGCAACACCCCTGCCCTCATAATCCAAAGAAAAAACTTCCGTTTCTTGATACTGTTCTTTCACACCCATACCGTTTCCGCCACGCAGCCGCTACCCGACCGTTTGACTGTCTTCCAATACCGAAAGCGCATATTTTCTCACAAAAACACAGAGTTTCAGGTATCATGCGCCAAAAACTTTCATTTCAAACCCTACAAAAAAAGACGACATGAAAAAAATACTGTTCGGCCTGACCGCCGCCCTTTTAACTTCAGCCGCTGCTGCAAACACGCTTATTCCAGACGTCTCCCCCGCCTCTTCCGGACAACACGTCGTTATCAATATTACGCAACAGCGTTTGTTCCTCTACAACAACGGCAAACTGAGCAAAATTTATCCTGTTGCCGTCGGCAAAGCCATGACCCAAACCAACCTGGGCGAACATAAAATCGGTGCAAAAGCCTACAACCCGGTTTGGCATATCCCTAAATCGATCCAAAAAGAACGCAATGACGGCGTAAAAAGCGTACCGGCCGGCCCAAATAACCCGCTGGGTCCCGTATTTGTCCGTCTTGGCGACCCTAAATTAAGCCTTGGTATCCACGGCACCAATGCCCCTGCCAGCGTACCCGGCGTCCGCAGCCATGGTTGCGTGCGCATGAAATCGCCTGATGCATTGGAATTCGCCAAAACCATCGCAACAGGTTCTCCTGCCTCCGTTATCTACCAAATGGCAAGCCTGAACGAAGATGCCAACCAAAACTTGTGGCTGGCTGCCTATCGTGACCCTTATGACAAGAAAAAACTTGATACGGCTGCCCTGAAAAAAAGCATTGCCGCCTGGGCAAAAGCGCACGGTAAAACCATTCCTGCCGCGCGTGTGGATGCAATCCTGAAAGGGCGCACCGGCGCAGCAAACTGTCTGACCTGCGCCAAAGGCGTGAAACTCAAATCGCCTTTGAAATCTTTGGCATGGACCAGCGGCACGGATGCTTACAGTAAACCTAAAGTCATGCCGAAACCGGCTCCTGCTAAAGATGTGGTATTGCCTCAAGGCACTGAAATCGAAGTTGATGCTACCGACGATACAAACAAGGCAGCATCCGAACCGAAACAAATCGTTCGTCCGACTCCGGTGAAACCGGCAAAACCTGCGGCCAAACCGGTAACCACTCCGGCGGATGCTCCTACCTCCGCACCTAAAGCCGCTTCCGAACCAGCTACTGCCCCATCCCCTGCACCTAAAGCCGCTTCTGAACCAGCTACTGCCCCTGCTTCTTCTCCTGTGAAAGATGCTCCGACAAGCAGCGAACCGGCAGATGTGCTGTTCTAAGCAGAACAAAATACATAGCCAAAGGCCGTCTGAAATGAATTTTTCAGACGGCCTTTTCGCACAACTGGATATTGGAAATAGATGTACCTCTTAATTCAGACGGCCTTTTTACTTTCCAAATATTCCGACAAACCGCGCTCGCGCAAAATACAGCTTGGGCATTCATGGCAACCACCGACCACGCCGTTATAACAGGTATGTGTGTGCTCGCGAATATAATCCAACACACCCATTTCATCCGCCAGCGCCCATGTTTGCGCTTTGGTTAAATACATCAAGGGCGTGTGAATTTGAAAAGCGTAATCCATGGCCAGATTCAGCGTGACATTCATCGACTTGACGAACACATCGCGACAGTCGGGATAACCCGAAAAATCGGTTTCGCACACGCCGGCAATGATATGGCGTATTCCCTGCCCTTTGGCGTAAATAGCGGCGTAAAGCAAAAACAAAGCATTGCGTCCATCTACAAATGTATTGGGCAGGCCGTCTGAAGCTGTTTCAATGTATGCCTTATCATCCATCAAGGCGTTATGCGTAATCTGTTGCATCAGGCTCAAATCGAGTATGGTCTGCTTCACACCCAAATCTTGGGCAATCCAACGCGCTCGCTCCAATTCGATAGCGTGGCGTTGTCCATATTGAAAAGTGATGACCTGCACATTTTCACGGCCATATGTTTGAATTGCCTGAATCAAGCAGGTTGTTGAATCCTGCCCGCCCGAAAAAATAACGAGTACCTGCTGTTTTTCCATAGTAAATTCCTAGTTTTGTTAACGCGGGAGGTTTGCGAACCGCGTGATTCGAAGATTGACGGATTATAACGGATTTCGTCTATAATCACGGCACTTCATTTTCTTTTATATAGCATAATTATGAGCATCTACGCCCTGAAACCAAAATTTCAAAACCTGTTGCTCCCCATGGTTAAGCGGCTGTATCAAAAAGGTATTACTGCCAATCAGGTCACCCTGTTTGCCTGCGCCGTTTCCATTTTGATCGGTTTGCTTTTAGCACTGTTTGCAGGTGTATCCACATTATTCTGGCTTTTGCCGATCTGGTTGTTTGTCCGCATGGCGCTGAATGCAATGGACGGCATGCTGGCACGGGAGTTCGGCCAGCAATCGGCATTAGGCGGTTATTTGAATGAAATCACCGATATTGCCGCCGATGCTGCTTTGTATCTGCCTTTTGCCTTTATCGTTCCCTTCGGCGGCGTGCAAATCGCCCTGTTTATTTGGCTGGCGGCAATGACTGAGTTTTGCGGCGTTTTGGGACAAGTCCATGGCAACGGCCGTCGTTATGACGGGCCATTCGGCAAAAGTGACCGCGCATTCTTTATCGGCGCATTGGCCGTATGGTATGCAATCGACGGTAGCTTCCATTCGACTTTCTATATCCTTATGTGGCTGGCCTGCGCGGCATTGGTTTATACCTGTTACAAACGTGTCATCAATGGCTTGAAGGCCGTCTGAAACCTGTCCGCGTTCTTGGGTTAATCACCGTTGATTAGAGTATTTAAACCCATCTCCTCGTTTTAATGAAAACAAAAAGGCCGTCTGAAACCATAAAGTTTATGGTTTCAGACGGCCTTTTATCCAGTAGCCAAGATAACTTACTGTTTACCCAGTTGACTGTAATCTACCAACATATACTTGGCAGTAATTTTCTGCGAAGCATTGCCTTCATCGCCCATCAGAATCATCTGCGGCTTGCCGTTAACGGTAATCGAATCGACGGCCTCAACGTTGGTGATGTGTTGCAGATTAGGCAGAGAGATTTTTTGCGGTTCATCGGTCGGATTACCGCTCCAAGTCCACAGTTGTGAGAATTTCTGTCCATTCTCATCCTTCACTTCATTGGCAATCACGTAGGTTTTCAACACAGGATCATAGTTGAGGGAACGGATACCGCCGCCATCAATATCAATCACGGCCACTTCATCAAACTCAGGCTTGGCATTGCGCTCAAACACATCTTTCGGATTGCTGATAAACGCAACTAAAGCCATGTTGTTGAACTCAGGATCACGGAATCCCAAAACAAGACGTTTTTTCACCGGATCAAACGCCATGCCCTCAATATTGATTTCTTCAAAAGAAACTTCTGCCTTGGTTCGCTCGCGAATCAAATCATGCAGCTTGTGATCGGTTTCCAAAACCTGCGTCAGATTGTCGTAGCTGGTCAGCCCCAACACGTTGCCGTCTTGGATTTTAAAACGCATCAGGTGTTCGCGGTCAGGCGAACGGTTGCCTTTACGGGTGCGCGAGTGTGAAGTCAGCGCGTAGATAAAGCCTTCATCGTCGCGAGCCAAAGCCTCCAAATCGCTGAGCCGACGTTTGAAACCGGTAATCACGCGTGTATCCAATGCCTCGTCTTCCACAAACCTGCCGGTTTTATCAATGCTGATGATACTGAACGCATGGTTGGGTTCGTCTTCCGCGATCAGCAACTTACCATCCGGGAGCTGTTGTACAGCAGAAGGCTCAAATACGCCGTTAAACATATTGATACCCAGCGAACGCAGCTCTGCCGCATTGTTGGCCGGAGGCATCAGCAATGACGGCAGTGTTTTCACACCGATAAATGCCGCCAGCGAAGCCAGCAAACCCCAGCGGAATACCGCATAAGATAAATTAATGTATTTGAACTGCTTATCCGCCAACAAACCGAGCCAGTAAAGATGGTCGCTCATCTTTTCATAGATTTGTTTACGGTCGCCCATAATTTCCTGCATCATCTCCCAATATTGATCTTTTTGCAGTTTCACACGGTCTTCATAAATCAAAATATTGGGTTGGCTGCCGCCAAAAAAGCGTGTTTCGGTACTGCTGAGGCGGGTTTTCAAATCCCGCAGTTTCGAACGGCCGCGGATAAAATCCTTAAACCATGTACGCGCTGCCTGCATTTTGCCGATACGTTCCGGCGAAGCAGAAAGCAATGCAAACACGATAGACGCGGCGGCAGTAATCATAAACGTACTGGCCGGAATCAAAAATTCGGGCGACGATGAAAAAATAAACGCGCCCGAAATCATCAGCGCAGAAACAATAAAACCATTCAGCGAAATCATAATGTTCGCTTTAGTTGCCGCTAGCGCCAACAATTCCATCTCCGAGCGTACGGCGTTGCGGAACATGGTTTCCACGCCCTTATTCGTACCCAACAGATCAGACGCATTTAAATCCTCGGCTTTATCTTTTTTCTTCTTCGCCTTGTCTTTTTTACGTTTGGCCTTCTTCTCGTTTTTTTCAGACGGCATCTCAGGATGTTCAACTACTTCCTGACCTTCTACCGTTTCCTGAATTTCTACCGCATCAGCCACAACCTCAACTTCGTTTTCAACCACACTGTTTTGACTGTGATCCCAAAAATCAACATCCTGTTGGGATTCGGCAGCTGCGCCGTCGTTTAAAGGTTTTTCTTGGTCGCCTATCTGCTTCGGCTGACCATCTTCCTTCCAATCATTCAAACTCATATTATGACTCCCAACATCAAACACTTTGAACTACATGGAAAATAAAAAACATATTTAGTTCATTTATTTCAGGTAATTTACATGCTGTTTACATTCTTTAAATGCCTAAATAGCAAACTGTCGCAGGACCAAAAGCCCTGCGACAATCTACTTTATATCGAAATATTAATAATCGATGCGCTCTTTGATAATTTGCAAATCAGGGTAAGACAAAACAATGTCGTACTCACGGCCATTTTTAAAAGCCTCAACCTCCAACACAGGCTGACCTCGACGGCTATCGGCATCAACATCGTGAACTTGATAGCCGCGTTGTTCCAACATTCTTACGGCTTTAGCACGGTTTTGCTCGAAGTTTTTGTCGCTGTAAATTTTGTGTTCGATGTAATCGCTGGCACCGGCAGTAGTGGCAGACAAAGCAACGATGGCAGTCAATAAGAATTTTTTCATGTTTGATTTCCTTTTAAAATGTGTATTCGGGTTTCGATGGATGTATTAAAACATGACAAAATTAGCAGTTAATTAGTGCTTGGTTAAACACAGTAAAGGCCGTCTGAAAACTGTTCAGACGGCCTTGATTCTTAATCATCAAATTTCAAACGTATTGCACAAATGTAAATCCGGAGGGTTAGAAACGATGAAAAGCCTGCAGCGAATATTCACCCAACAAATGGACAAATCATGAACAAATTTTGCGAAATTACTTTTTGCCAACAAATCGGCAGCAACAAACAACACAACCAAGATGCCCTTTTTAACGGCGAACAAGTGTTTCAATATAAACTCAAAACCGCTGAAACACGCCTTGAAACCCGTCCACGCTTTATCATCGGGATAGCCGACGGTATTTCTAATAGCAACCGTCCCAAAAAAGCCAGCAAATCAGCCATGCACCTATTAAGCCGTACAGCCAAACTCAGCCGTCAAACCATCAATCATGTACAAACCGTTTTATCCGCAGAATTGGCAGAGGATTATTTTGGTTCATCAACCACTTTTGTTGCCGCAGAAATCGACCAAACCACCGGCAAAACCAAAATCATCAGCGTAGGCGACAGCCGCGCCTATTTGATTGATACACAAGGAAAATGGAAGCAACTGACCCAAGATCACTCGATACTCTCCGAATTGCTGGATGGTTTGTCGGATAAAAAAGAAGAAGAGTTCGCCACCATATATGGCGGCGTTTCTTCTTATCTAGCAGCAGATTATTCCGAATTCCAAGACAAAATGTGCCATATCGAACTTACGCTTAAAGCAGGAGAAAGCCTGCTGCTTTGTTCAGACGGCCTAAGTGATGCTCTTTCAGAAGAAATAAGAGAAAAAATTTGGCAACAATATGATAACGATAAGTCCCGTCTGACTGTGTTTCGTAAATTAATTGCGAAACAAAGAGTTTATGATGATATGTCGGTAGTAGTTTGTAAGATTATCCAAACACCCTCTATCCAACCTTTTAACAATCACTATCATCCGTTTTAAGTGAAATTTGAAACCATCTTTTACCATTTCTCTCCATCATTGCATTCGTCCGATATGTCATGATACTGTTCAAAAAACATGACTATTAGGAGTTTCTCATGTCCGAACAGCAAAAATACTTTTCTACCCAAGACGGTACTTCGCTTTTCTACCGCTATCGCCCTGCTGCCGATGGTTCTTCCGACAAAGCCATTGTGCTGTTCCATCGCGGACATGAGCATTCCGGCCGGATGATGTTTGTTGCCGATGAGCTGGGTTTTGATGATTTTGCCTATTTTGCTTGGGATGCGCGTGGTCATGGTTACAGCCCTGGTGAACGCGGCGATAGTCCGAGCATCGGCACTTCGGTTTCAGACGTAGATGATTTTATCCGACACATCCAAAACGAATACGGCATCAAACCTGAAAACATTTGCGTGATTGCGCAAAGTGTCGGAGCGGTATTGGTTTCTACTTGGTTGCACGATTACGCGCCGAAAATCCGTTGCGCCGTATTGGCTTCGCCTGCGTTCAAAGTCAAGCTCTATGTTCCGTTTGCCCGTACCGGTTTGAAAATGATGCAAAAATGGCGTGGCAATTTCTTTGTCAACAGCTATGTCAAAGCCCACTATCTGACCCACAATGTCGAACGTCAAAAAAGCTACGACAATGATCCGCTGATTGCCCGCGCTATTTCTGTGCGCATCCTGCTGGGTTTATATGAAGCGGCTGAACGTGTGGTTGCCGATGCGCAAGCCATTACTACGCCTGTACAACTGTTGATTTCAGGCAGCGATTGGGTTGTTCATCATAAACCGCAACACGATTTCTACAACCGTTTGGGCAGCCATATTAAAGAACGCCATATCCTGCCCGGTTTCTACCACGACACCTTAGGCGAGCAAAACCGTGAAATCGCGTTTATCGAAATGCGCCGTTTTATCCGCGAGCGTTTCAATCAGCCTTTGCAACAAGTCGATCTGACTCAAGCACACTTATTTGGAGACAGTCGTCGAGAAGCTGACGAACTGGCGACGCCTTTGCCTATTTGTACGCCTCGCGGCGCATTTTGGGCGACATATCGCGCCTCGCTCAAACTGGGTTCGCGCTGGAGTGAAGGCTTGAGAATCGGTCAAGAAACAGGTTTTGATTCAGGCAGCACGCTGGATTACGTCTACCGCAATCAACCGCAAGGCAGCAATGCTTTCGGTGTATGGGTGGACAAATACTATCTCAATGCCATTGGCTGGCGCGGCATTCGCCAACGCAAAGTCAATATCGGCAAAGCCATTCAGACGGCCTCAGCCAAACTGCGCGAAGCAGGCAAACCGGTACACGTTTTGGATATTGCGTCCGGTCATGGCCGCTATGTATTGGATGCCCTGACTGCCGACACATTGCCTGATTCCGTACGCTTGCGCGATTACAGTCCGATTAATGTCGAAGCCGGACGCAAGCTGATTGCCGATCGTGGCTTACAAAACACGGTAACCTTCAATGAGGTCAATGCCTACGACTGCGCCAATTATCACGATTTACAGCCGCGTCCAACGCTGGGCATCGTCTCCGGCCTGCACGAATTGTTTGCCGACAACGATTTGATTTTGAACTCACTCTACGGTTTCGGCGAAGCCATTGAAACCGGCGGCTACCTGATCTACACCGGCCAGCCGTGGCATCCGCAACTGGAAATGATTGCCCGCGCCCTGACCAGCCACAAAGCAGGCTGCCCAAACTGGGTAATGCGCCGCCGCAGTCAGCAGGAAATGGATCAGCTGGTTGAAAAAGCCGGTTTTGAAAAAATCCATCAGTGGATAGACGAAGACGGTATTTTCACCGTGAGCTTGGCAGTGAAGAAATAAAAATAAAGGCCGTCTGAACAATTTTTTAACTTTCAGACGGCCTGGTATATAAGTTGGGCATTAATAACTCAACAAAAATAATATTAAAAGGGATTTTGGGTATAAACGTCAGCCCAATTAAATAATACTATGAAACACTTACTTATCGACTTTGAAAATATCCAACCGCAAAATCTAGATAAATTACCAACTGAAGATACTCATATTTGGTTATTTTTAGGCACACAACATAAATCATTACCCATTAGTTTAGTGGCATCATTGCTTCCATTTGGCGAACGTGTCCATCTTATTCACTTACAGAAATCAGGCAAAAACGCATTAGATTTTTATCTTTCTTATTATCTTGGAAAAATTATCGCTACAGATACAGATGCTCAAATTGGTATACTTTCTCGTGATGGTGGTTACGATATCTTAGTAGAACATATCTTAGAAAAGCAGGAGGCAAAAGGTGTTGTACGCTTAGCAAATATAGATGAAGTGCAGCACACAAAAATTAATACTACACCTCCAACAAAACTGCTAGAACCCCACCCTCAACCTGAAAATTCCCTCACACCACCTCAGTCATTAGCACCTTATTTTCAAGCAGCCTTAACTGCTTTGCGTCAGCCCAACGCTTTTCTTCCATCTCGCTTACATAATTTGCAACAAAATCTGTGTAAATATATTTTACGTGAACAATTTCAAGGTAAAACAGACGAAGAATGCGAAACAACAACTGCTCATATTATTAATAAACTTAAAACACAAAACTTAATTAGTGTTGATGAGCAAGGTATAGTGATTTACCACATCAGTGACAATGATCTATTACAGAAAATCCAACGTTATATTTTGAATATCAAACCCAAAACTTATACTGATTTTCAAGATGCTGTACAGAAACGTGCAAATGCTCTCTCACTCACTATAAGTCAAGGTGATATTCAAACTTTTGCACGCTATATGCGTGAACAAAACCTTATTCGTCAAAACAATGGAAAAATTGAATATGCTCCATTTGCCCTTACTAATCCCATACCTCAAAAGAAAATAGCCCATTTACCTGATGAGACCATGTGGAAAAAAGTAATTGCCGCACTATCAGTTGAACCATCCAAACGCCCAGGTAAAGTCAGTACATTACGAAACACTATTAAAGCACATGCAAAATCCAATAATTATGAAACTGAAAAACTATTACAGCATCTACTGGATAAAAAAGTTCTTAGCATTAATGGTACGAATATCACTTATCTCAAATAGGTTTACGGAATCAAAATATTCAATTATTAACTAACGTACCCATGAAATCCTCCCTCAAAACCTCCCTACTCAAGCTGATTTTAGTCGGTATCCTGTTTTATACCAGCTACGGCCTGTCCAACCATTATGCGGCATCGCTGGACTATGTGCCTGAAATCGCTTTTGCATGGGAGAGCAATATTCCGTTTTGGGCATGGACGATTGTGCCTTATTGGTCGCTAAACCTGATGTATGCCGCGGCATTTTTTCTTTGTCGTGATACTCATGAGCAAAACCGATATGTAGTGCACCTTGTAGCCGCTCAACTGATTGCGACTGCTTGCTTTGTGCTGTTTCCGCTGCGTTTCGGGTGGGCTAAACCGCCTGCTGATGGGCTGTCAGGCTGGCTGTTTGATTCATTGGCTGCATTTGATTTGCCATACAACCAAGCGCCATCTTTGCATATTGCGTTGGCGATTATCGTGGGTGCATTTTATTGGACGCGCTTTCCCCAAATCCGCCTGCCGCTTTTCGTATGGCAAAGCCTGATTGCCTTGTCGGTACTGACGACTTATCAACATCATTTTATTGACGTGCCGACCGGAGCATTGCTTGGCTGGCTGGTGTTGTGGGCTTTCCCGCGTCAGATGACTTCGCCGTTAAGACTGGACTCAAGTGATGTACGCTCAAGAAAGATTGCGCTGCTGTATTTGCTTGGCGCGTGTTTAATGGCTTTACCTGCGTTGCTGGGTGGCGCGTGGCTGTGGTTGATATGGATTAGCGTGTCTTTGCTGATGGTGGCCTTTGCCTATTTGACTGGAAATGCAAACGTATTCCAAAAACAGGCTAACGGTAAATTATCGACGGCAGCGACGGTTTTGCTGTTGCCTTATCTGGTGGGCGCACGGCTAAACATGGCGTATTGGTTACGCGGTAAAGCGAAAACGGCACAAGTCCGCAATGATGTATGGATTGGCAGCGTTTTGGGGATTTCAAACCATCTGCCTGCCGTATTGGATGTATGCGCCGGATATCCCTGCCGTAGCTATCAAGGAGAATATCGCTCCCTGCCTTTACTGGATATGGTAACGCCGTCTAAAAACGATTTGGTTCAGACGGCCTTGATATTGGAAACCTTGCGCCAAAAACACGGCAAAGTGCTGGTATGTTGCGCTTTGGGTTATGGAAGAAGTGCCGCAGTGGTGCTGACGTGGCTGCTGGTCTATGGTGGCTGCAAAGACTTGGCGCAAGCGAAGGCCGAACTCCAACAGGTTCGGCCGCAAATGGTATTATCGCCGGCCACTGCCAAAGCAGTCGAAGCTGCTGCCAACCGTTTAAAACAAGGATAATGATGAACAACGCAACCGACAGCCGTATTACTGCCCACCTGCTCTCTACCACACATTATGTTGCCGCCTGCAACGCCTTGCTGCTCGCCTTGTCGGCAAAATATGGCGGCGCATGGTTTGCGGTGCAACTTGTCTTGGCAGCGGTTTTGCTGTACTGCCATATCCGCATTCACTTCGACCACCGCGTGTTCCAAGACTTTGCCGACAACCGCTACTCTCCTGAAGACTTCGACCAATCCTTACAACAAAACGGTTTACATCAAATTTCAAGCAGCCGTACGTTGACCCAACGGATAAACGGCGCACTTTCCTTATGGCGCAAAAGCTTATACCTGACCGCCGCACAATTTTTAATTTTGCTTATCCAAAGCATTTGATTATTTTTGCTGATTTACCCAAACCAGATCTAGAACGGTATCTCACTCCCAAAGGCAGAAACAATGAAAAACTTCCTCAAAAAACAACTTGCCTGGCTGACCGACCAAGCCTTGTGTCTGGCGGTCTCTTTTCTTACGGGCGTACGCCCCAAAAGCCCGCGCGAGCTGACATTCAATCAGCACCAAAAAGTCTATTACGCCAATCACGGCAGCCATGGCGATTTTGTGCTGGTGTGGATTTCCCTGCCCAGCCGCTGGCGCTTGTCCACGCGCCCTGTCGCCGGTTCGGATTACTGGCTGACAAGCAAACTCAAACGCTTCATCATTCAAAACGTTTTCAACGCCTTGCTGATTCCGCGCCATAGCGATAATCCGCAAGCAATTACCGAACAGATGAAAGACGCGCTAAACGCAGGAGATTCCTTGATTATTTTCCCTGAAGGCACGCGTAACACTGACGACAACACCATCCTGCTGCCGTTCAAGTCCGGCATTTATCATCTGGCAAAAAGCAAACCCGATACCGAATTTGTGCCGATTTGGATAGACAACATCAGCCGCGTACTGCCCAAAGGCAAAATCCTGCCTATCCCGCTTTTGTGTGAAGTCCATATCGGACAGCCGCTTACCTTGCAGGAAAACGAAGACAAAGACAGCTTTTTGACACGCAGCCGTGAAGCGCTGCTGGCACTCAGGCCGTCTGAAAACGACCGCAGCGAGCCTCGCCAAAATGAATCTGAAGTTCAGCAAAACAAAGGAGGACAAGCATGAGCCTTTCTACGACTTCCCAACAAATCATTGTCGAACAAGCCGCCGCTCATCTGACTCCGCAAGCCAGCTATATTTTTGTCAGCGTGTTTGCCGTATTGTGTTTTGCCAGCATCATCGGACAATGGCTCAAGCGCAAAAACGGCGCAGATAATGCCACCATCGCTAACCTCAACGCCCGCATTTACGCATGGTGGCTGATGACGCTGGTGTTGCTGGGCGCGTTTTGGTTCGGAAAAATCGGGACAGTTGTACTGTTTTTCCTGATTTCATTTGCCGCACTACGCGAATTTATGACCCTCGTCTATCGCCGCCGCAGCGACTATTACAGCATGGTTGTCTGCTTTTACCTGCTGCTGCCGGTGCAATACTATTTCGTCTATGACGGCTGGTACGGCATGTTCAGCATTTTTATTCCGGTTTACGGCTTTTTGATACTGCCGATTATTGCCAGCCTCAGCGGCCAAACCGCGCACTTTTTGGAACGCGCCGCCAAAACGCAATGGATGGCGATGATTTGTATCTTCTGTCTGTCCCATGTTCCGGCGCTGATGTTTCTAGATTTGGACGGCTTCGATAACAGCAATAATATCCTGTTGCTGATCTTCCTGATTGGCGTGGTGCAAGTATCAGATGTGTTGCAATACGTTTGGGGCAAACTGATTGGCGGTGCAAAAATCATGCCTTCACTTTCCCCGTCTAAAACCATTTCCGGCACAGTCGGCGGCATTTTGTCGGCTACAGCCATTGCCGCGCTGATGGCGCCGATTACGCCGTTCTCCCACGACCAAGCGGCCATTATCGGCTTTATCGTCTGCCTAATGGGCTTCTTTGGCGGCCTGGTTATGTCTGCCATCAAACGCGATTACGGTGTCAAAGACTGGGGTAATATGATACGTGGCCACGGCGGCATGCTTGACCGCGTGGATTCGATTTGTTTTGCCGCACCCGTGTTTTTCCACATCACCCGTTATTTCTGGAACGGCTAAACTTCAGGCCGTCTGAAAGCTGTTTTCAGACGGCCTTGAATATATGAAACTGCCAGCCCTACCAATTCGTTATACAATACGCGACATTGTTATTACATACACACAACATGAACAAACCCTCTCCAATCTTTCCCATTTTTCTTGCGACGATTATCTTCGCCCTCATTGTTTGGTCAGGCATCAATCCCCATGACCGCGCAGTCTGGTACGCCGAAATCATTCCCGTAGCATCCGTATTCTTCCTTTTGGTTGCCACCTACCGCATTTTCCGCTTCAGCAACCTGGCCTACTTATTCATGAGTTTTTGGCTGATCATGCATTCCATCGGTGCATACTACACTTTTGCCGATGTACCGTTTGAATCCATCAACCGCTTTGTCGAGCCAATTTTGGGCGAAAACCGCAATCATTACGACCGTATTGCCCATTACATCATCGGCTTTTATGCCTACCCGATGGCTGAATGGCTGCTGCGCCGCAAGCTGTGCAATTTGCCGTTGGCCTTATTTTTCTCCCTGTTCTTCATTATGAGTGTGGCCGCCGCCTATGAAATCATCGAATGGCAATATGCCGTCATCGATGGTGGAGAGGCCGGACTGGAGTTCTTGGGCTCTCAAGGCGATATTTGGGACGCGCAAAAAGACATGCTTGCCGATACTTTGGGCGCGTTAACTTCTCTGTTTATTTTTGTATTTACCCGACCCGATAAACGCTTTGGTTTCTCTTAAATCTACCCCTTTACAGCAAAAGGCCGTCTGAAACCAGATTTTCAGACGGCCTTTTTCATTTTTCTACTGGTATGTTGGAACATTGGTAGACAATAATTGGAGCAGGTTGTCGGTCACCCATTTGAATATAATGGTTTAGATACCAATATCAAAGTGCGGCTACTGCCAATATAGAAAGCTTCATTAGAAACAATTTTGTCGGCAAGCCTGATCTAAGATTTGCCGCCAACGGTATAGACTCTATGCGTATGATGATGCGCATAGAAGATCATGACACCTTACTTTAACCGCAAATTGAAAGTAATACGAAATTGGGAACAATCACCCAAAACTACTCGACAGCGTCGAATAATCTTTCAGTGAGTAGTTCCTGAACCGTAGTACATCTACTTTAAATTGAATAATCTAGGTTTAAAACAAAAGGCCGTCTGAATGTTTCAGACGGCCTTTTGTATGTTTTTTCCATACGGTTTTATCAAATATAAAAAAGCGTACCTTTCTAGGTACGCTTTTTTTCAATCTGACTCAAAATTAGAATTTCGCGCCAGACTCGTTTGCCATAAAGTCTACAGCTGCTTTAACTTCATCATCACTCAGGCTGCCATTACCGCCTTTAGCCGGCATAGAATTAAAGCCTTCGATGGCATGTTTGTGCAGAGTGTCTTTACCTTGTTTGATACGAGGAGCCCAGTCTTCTTTTTTACCTACGACAGGAGCGCCTGGAATCAAACCGCCATGACATGTTTTACAGTTGGCTTCAAAAACAGCTTTACCATCAACTTTGGCAGAAGCCTCTTCAGGTTTAGCTTCAGCTGCTGGAGCTGCTTTGGCATCTGATGCAGGAGCGGCAGATGCTGCGCTGTCAGCTGCAGGGGCTGATGCTTCGGCTGCTGGAGCAGCTTGAGCAGGCTCAGCTTTTTTAGCAGGAGCTTTTTTACCGTCTTTGTTAGACATACCCCAAACGTAAGCAGTCATGATGTGCAGCTTGTCTTTGTCGAGGAAGTGACCCCAAGCAGGCATTTGGCTGCTGCGGCCGTTGGTAATGGTTTCGGTAATCGCTTTTTGAGTACCGCCCCACAACCATACATCGTCAGTCAGGTTCGGACCAAGACCTTGGATACCTTGACCTTTGTCGCCGTGACAAGTGAAACAGTTGGCAGGTGGGCCGCTAAACAGGGCTTTACCGCGTTCTGCACGTTCTTCGTCGTATTGACCTTTAGGTTTAGAAAGAGACATAACATACTGTGTTACGTTTTTCACGCCTTCTTCACCCAAAGCAGGACCCCATGCAGGCATGGCGGCAGTACGGCCTTTTTCAATAGTTTCCTGAATTTTTTCAGGTTCGCCGCCCCACAGCCAGTCGTCGTCAGTCAGATTTGGGAAGCCTTTAGAGCCTTTGGCATCTGAACCATGACATTGGATACAGTAGGTATTGAAAAGGTTTTGACCGATAGCTTGTGCTTCAGGATTTTTAGCCACTTGATCAATCGGCATTTTGGCAAACTTAGCATACATTTGGCTGTATTTCTGTTCGGCTTTGGCAACCTCTTCTTCATACTGACCGTGGCTAGTCCAGCCCCAGATACCTTTAAAGTCACCGACACCCGGATACATGACCAGATAGCCGATACCGAAGGTCCAAGTGCAGACATACAGCCAAAACCACCAACGCGGCAGCGGGTTGTTGTATTCTTCAATACCGTCCCATTCATGACCTGTCGTTTTGACTTCTTCGCCCTTTTTAGGACGCTTCACAACGTTTTGGGAAAGCAGCAGCCATGCCAAGCCGATAAAGCTGAGCACGACAATAACTGCAATGTATATATTCCAGAAATTGCTGGTAAATTGGGATGTTGTGTTCATTCTTTTGCTCCGTGATCACGGACTAAACTGTTATCGCCCGTCTTTTTCAGACGACCCTTTATCATCATTGTCAAAAATACTGTTGGCAGCATCATCGTAGTTCTTTTTATTACGTCGATTAAAAACAATATAAAGCACTAAGATGAAACTGATAAAAACCCAAACAGTAAAGAGCGAGCGAGCCCAGTTCACGTCCATGATGTTACCTTACGTTTTTCAATGCCAAGCCTAAGCCTTGCAGGTATGCAATCACCGCATCCAGCTCTGATTTGTTTGCCAAAGCTTCAGGAGCTTTTTCAATTTCTTCATCGCTGTAAGGCGTACCGACTTTACGCAGGGCTTTCATATGTGCCACTGTTGCTTCGGCATCGACTTTGTTGCGGGCAAGCCATGGGAAAGCAGGCATATTGGACTCTGGCACAACGTCGCGCGGATTCAGCAAGTGGATGCGGTGCCATTCGTCGGAATAGCGGCCGCCTACACGAGCCAAGTCCGGACCGGTACGTTTGGAACCCCATTGGAACGGATGGTCATAAACAGACTCACCGGCAACGGAGTAGTGGCCGTAACGTTCGGTTTCTGCACGGAACGGACGAATCATTTGAGAGTGGCAGTTATAGCAGCCTTCGCGTACGTAAATATCACGACCAGCCACTTGCAAAGCGTTATAAGGTTTCACACCTTCAATAGGTTGGGTTACAGCCTTGGAGAAGAACAGCGGCACGGCTTCAATCAACAGACCTACGCTGACTACAAGCAGGGTAAATACAATCAGGACGCCGACTTTTTCTTCAGCTAATTGTTGTAATTTCATTTTGGTAGCCTTTTCTTATGTTTTTAGTGGTGCTGGGTTTGAGACACCGCGGGAATCTCGGCATCAACCGCTTTGCCACTGATGGCTGTACGGTAAACGTTGTATGCCATGATACACATACCGCTCAGGTACAGCAGGCCGCCGGTGAAACGAATCATGTAGTAAGGCATGGTACGTTTAACTGACTCTACAAACGAATAAGTCAAAGTACCGTCAGCATTCAGAGAACCCCACATCAGGCCTTGCATCACACCGGCAATCCACATCGCGGCGATATACAGAACCACACCGATGGTTGCAATCCAGAAATGCGCTTCAACCAATTTGGTGCTGTACATTTCGTTTTTACCGAAGAGGCGTGGGATCATATAGTAAACGGAACCGATGGTTACGAAGCCTACCCAACCCAATGCACCGGCGTGAACGTGTGCAACAGTCCAGTCAGTGTAGTGGCTCAGAGCGTTAACAGTTTTGATAGACATCATCGGACCTTCGAAGGTAGACATACCGTAGAAGGACAGAGATACGATCAAGAATTTCAAAATCGGGTCAGTACGCAGTTTGTCCCATGCACCAGACAGAGTCATAATACCGTTGATCATACCGCCCCAAGAAGGTGCGAACAGGATCAAAGACAATACCATACCCAAAGATTGAGTCCAGTCAGGCAATGCGGTGTAGTGCAAGTGGTGAGAACCTGCCCACATATAAGTGAAAATCAAAGCCCAAAAGTGAACAACGGACAAGCGGTAAGAGTAAATAGGACGACCTGCTTGTTTTGGTACGAAGTAGTACATCATACCCAAGAAACCGGCTGTCAGGAAAAAGCCCACCGCATTGTGGCCGTACCACCATTGAACCATCGCATCAATCGCACCAGAGTAAACTGGGTAAGATTTCATCAAACCGGCAGGGATGCTGATATTATTGACGATGTGCAACAGCGCAACAGCCAAGATAAAGCCGCCGTAGAACCAGTTGGCAACGTAAATATGTTTGATTTTACGTTTGGCAATCGTACCGAAGAATACGATGGCGTAGGCAACCCACACCAGCGTAATCAAAATGTCGATAGGCCATTCCAACTCGGCGTATTCTTTACCTTGGGTGTAACCCATAGGCAAGCTGATGGCCGCAGCCACGATAACGGCCTGCCAACCCCAGAAGGTAAATGCAGGCAGCCAACCGCCAAACAGACGGGTATTACATGTACGTTGAACAACGTAGTATGATGTACCGATCAAACCGCAACCGCCGAATGCAAAAATAACCGCATTGGTGTGCAGAGGACGCAGGCGGCCGAAGTGGAACCAAGGTCCGATATTGGATAAATCGAGGGCCGGAGCAAAAAGCTGGGCAGCGACGATAACGCCGACCAACATGCCCACAATACCCCAAACTACAGTCATGATGGCGAACTGGCGCACCACTTTGTAGTTATAAGTTTGTGTGTCCATGGAAGTCTCCATAAATTATGGGTATAAAAAATTTTTATCTCACCCCAACCCCTGCATTTACGAAAAGCGCAATACGGCCAAGGCTCAAATTTTTCTAAATTTAACATAGACACCACAACATGCCAAGCAAAATTACATTCCACATTGCATAAAATATTTAGCAAGACATAAATTCATTTCTTTTATAATCAATAAATTATTAAAACATACGCATTAAATCGGATAGGGTATTTTTTCAAGCCCCCTTTTTCATACAGTTTTATTGATATAGATTAAGCTCCCCCCTTAAAACCCCTTCTTCTTAATAAACTTTAGCAAATTAACCAATAGCTATGATTAATTACAAAATTACTCCCAACTTTCTGTCTCATGAATGGCACATCACCTTATCATTCACTCAAACCAATGATTCAGAAACAGAAATCAGCTTACCCAACTGGGTTCCCGGCAGCTACCTCATCCGTGACTTTGCCCGCCACATCACACACATCAGCGCGCGCTGCAACGGCAAAGCCCAGCCACTGACACAAACCAGCAAAAACCATTGGCAAACCCCTGCCCTCAGTGGAGCGTGGGAAATTTACTACACTGTTTACGCATTCGACTTATCCGTTCGCGGCTCGTTCCTCAGCACCGAGCGCGGCTTTTTCGACGGCGCGTGTCTATTCTTAAAAGTCCACGGACAAGAGGAACAACCACACCAAGTCGAATTTCCTACCCTGCCACACACATGGCAAATAGCCACAACCCTGCCCCAAATTTCGGCGACCACTTTTCAGACGGCCTCATACGCCGAGCTTATCGACCACCCGGTTGAAACAGGCATCATCGAATTTCTCGAATTTGAAGCACAAGGCATTCCCCACTGTATTGCATTAAGCGGCATCTATCCCGATTTTGACCGCGCCCGTTTCCTCGCCGATATTCAAAAAATCTGCGAAACCGAGTTGGCGATGTTCCCCTCCCCTGCCCCGTTTACCGAATACCTTTTCTTACTACATCTGGGCGACAACCTCTACGGCGGGCTGGAACACATCAGCAGCACCGCCCTACTCGCCGACCGCCACAGTCTGCCACCCTATAATATGGACGAGGCCGACAAAGCCTATACCGAATTGCTCGGCCTTTTCTCCCACGAGTACTTCCACGCATGGAACGTCAAATCCATCAAACCGGCCGTATTCGCACCTTACAACCTCGACCAAGAAAACTACACCGAGCAACTTTGGGCATTTGAAGGCATTACCTCCTACTACGACGACCTCTTTCTAGCCCGAAGCCAAACCATCAGCCCCGAAGCCTACCTTACCCTGCTTGCACAAGGCATCACACGCGTACAGCAGACACAAGGCCGTCTGAAACAATCACTTGCCCAATCCAGTTTCAGCGCGTGGGACAAGTTCTACAAACAAGACGAAAACAGCCCCAACGCCATCGTCAGCTATTATCAAAAAGGCGCACTGGCCGCACTTTGCCTCGACCTTATCATCCGTGAAAAAAGCCAAGGCAAATACACCCTCGACAGCGTGATGCAGCAACACTATCGCGACTGGTGTAATACCCATCAAGGCATACCTGAAAAACACTGGCAAACCCGTTGCCAAGAAATAACCGGTTTAGATTTAGAAACCTTCTTTCAGACGGCCTTATACAGCACCGATAATCTTCCGCTCGCAGAATGCCTGCAAAGCGTAGGTGTCAAACTCGACTTTATCCCCCTACCCCGCCAACACGGAGGAGCATTTGCAAGCGAACCCCAATCGGTTGCCCCAGCCAACGATTTGGGCGCACGTTTCAAACAAAACAGCGATCATGCCGTCCTGACTCATGTATTTAATGGCGGTAGCGCAGAAAATGCCGGACTCTGCCCGCAAGATAAAATCATCGCCTTAGGCGGCTATGCCTGCAACGACCTTGCAGCGCAGTGGGGCAAACTGCCTATCGGCACGCGCACCACCATCCATTTCTTCCGCCAAGGCCTATTGCGTGAAACCAGCATCACAGTTCAAGCAGCAGAAGCCAATACTGCCCTGCTGCACATTACCGATCGCCAAAAACTCGAAAACTGGTTGTACAATCATTAAATAAAACTTCAAACGGCCTGCCACTTCCTAGGCCGTCTGAAATCAACATATCCATTTAATATAAAGAAAGGAAAAACTATGCCTATCCGTAAACTGACCGACACCCTCTATATCGCCCCTCAGCTGACCGAAGCCGACGTCCAAGAAGCCGTACGTCTCGACATCAAAACCATCATCTGCAATCGCCCGGACGGCGAAGAAGAAAACCAACCGGCTTTTGCCGAAGTACAAAACTGGTTTAAAGAGGCTGGCATCAACCAATTTTCCCACCAGCCCGTCGTTGCGCCTCAAATCACCGTAGCCGATGTTGCAGCCTTCCAAAATCTGTTGCAACAATCTCCGGCTCCCATTCTTGCCTTCTGCCGCACCGGCACTCGCTGCTCCCTGCTTTGGGGTTATCATCAAGTGCAACACGGCGCATCTGTAGCCGAAGTAGTTGCCGCAGCCGAACAGGCAGGCGTCAACCTCAGTAACTTTGAAGCCCGCCTGCAAGAAGCCAAAGATAAAGGTTTGGCTTAATACTTTATTTATATACTAAGTAGCAGCCTTCAAACCAATCAGGCCGTCTGAAACCCATTTTTCAGACGGCCTAATGACTTTTATTCACAATCAAACCTTATTTTTAATTTATTTCCACTATCCTAAAAATATATTTTCTAAATCAAGCCCGAATTGACCTGTATCAATACCCTAACCCTATTTTCATTTATAATGCCTTTCAATGCTTCAGGGTCAAGCCCGAATCATCCAGTTTTCCTCTATAAGAGCCAGCTCTCTTATTAAATGATTTTTCTTTCCTCTTGATGTGTGTGTGTTTGGGTGTGGCCGAAAGCCACCCCCTTTTTTTTATACCTACCCTCTTTAAGGCCGAGACCTTTGCAAAATTCCCCAAAATCCCCTAAATGTCTTGGTTGGAATTTAGGGAATTTTGGGGAATTTTGCAAAGGTCTCAATATGCCTGTGTTGGACGTGATTTCCGCCGGCGCGAAAGCCGCGCTGACAACGACGCGCAACAATAAAATCGGCATTATCGCCACCAATACGACAGTCAACAGCAATGCTTATGCGCGCGCCATCCATAGGAACAACCCTGATACGCTCGTCCGCACGCAGGCTGCGCCGCTGCTCGTCCCTTTGGTGGAGGAAGGTTGGTTGGAACATGAAGTTACCCGCCTGACCGTATGCGAATACCTCAAACCATTGCTTGCAGACGGCATCGATACGCTGGTGTTGGGCTGCACGCACTTTCCCTTGCTCAAGCCCTTAATCGGTAGGGAGGCGGGTAATGTCGCGTTGGTTGATTCTGCAATTACGACGGCTGAAGAAACAGCACGCGTCCTTGCGCAGGAGGGATTTCTCAATACTGACAACAATAATCCCGACTATCGTTTTTATGTCAGCGATATTCCTTTGAAATTCAGAATGATAGGCGAACGTTTTCTAAGTAGAACGATGGAGCAGATTGAAATGGTGTCTTTGGGTTAGTCAAGGTTTGCTCAAACACCCGCATATCCGGAGTAAGGATGTGCGGGTGTTTTTTGTGAAGGTACGTCAGAAAATGTTTGCAAATTACATTTTAAGTTAATAAAATATAAACTATTATCATTTTTAAAAAAGTTGATATGAAAAATTCACTTATTGCCCAAGCAGCCGGTATCCTGCCTGTGCTGCTGCTTTCTGCCTGCGCGGGTGGCGGCAGTTTCGATTTGGACAGCGTGGAAACGAAACAGCACAACCCGCAGTCCGAAGCACCGAAATACCAAGACGAACAGACTGAAAAACCGGCAAAACCCGATGAAGCGCAGGCGGCGGAAAACGACCGTCCGGTTTACGGTTTTGCAGCCAAAATACCGCGTCGGAACTGGCACCCGAAAAATAAAGAAGATCATAAGGCATTATCAGAAGCGGATTGGGAGAAATTAGGTGCGGGTGAGCCGGGTGAGTTTCCCCAAAAGAATGAGATTTTTGCGATGGATAAGGGTACGCTGAACGAATCCATCACAACGGGCGATGGCAAAAGCCGTGTGGAAGGATACACGGATTTCCAATATGTCCGCTCGGGCTATATCTACCGCAACGGTGCCAATAAAATCGATTTCAAAAACAATATCGCCCTTTCCGGCGCGGACGGCTACCTTTTCTACAAAGGCAGCAATCCTTCCCAAGCTCTGCCGATGGGCAAGTCGATTTACAAAGGCACTTGGGATTATGTAACCGATGCCAAGGAAAAACAGAAGTTTTCCCAGTTGGGTAATTCGCAAGCGGGCGATAGGTACGGGGCTTTGTCTGCCGAGGAAGCGGATGTGTTGCGCAATAAAAGCGAGGCACCGGAAGGTCAGACCGATTTTGGGCTGACCAGCGAGTTTGAGGTGGACTTCGCCGCCAAGACCATGACCGGCGCGCTCTACCGCAATAACCGGATTACCCATAACGAAACCGAAAATAAAGCCAAACAAATTAAACGTTACGACATTCAGGCTAACCTGCACGGTAACCGTTTCAAAGGTAAGGCGTTGGCTGCAGATAAAGATACTGGGAACGGTCATCCCTTTGTTTCTGATTCTGATAGTCTGGAAGGTGGTTTCTACGGGCCTCAGGGCGATGAGTTGGGCGGCAAGTTTTTGGCAAACGATAAGAAAGTGCTTGCCGTATTCAGCGCGAAACAGAAAGACGGTGCAGAAAAACCATTGGCTGAAACCTTTATGGACGCTTACCGCATCGGTGCGGATTTTGTGAAAAAACAGATAGACAGCTTTGGCAACGTGGCCAAACTGCTGATTGACGGCGTAGAGCTTGCGCTTGTGCCGTCCGAAGGCACTCAGACGGCATTCCAGCATGTATTTGAGAAAGACGGTGTGAAGGTGTCGGTATGCTGCTCCAATTTGGATTACCTGCATTTCGGGGTGTTGGAACACGGCGGTTCGCACGATATGTTCCTGCAGGGCAGCCGTACGCCGGTTTCCGATATGCCTGTAACGGCGGGAGAGGCGGTATATCGCGGTACATGGTCGGGTACTATTGTTAATGGTACGAGCTGGAGTGCCGAACCTTCCAATAAGGAAGGCGGTAACCGGGCGGAGTTTAAAGTTAATTTTGCCGAGAAAACCCTCAACGGTATGCTGACGGCGAAAGACCGCATTGCCCCCGTATTCACCATCACTGCCACGATTCAGGGCAACGGTTTTTCAGGTGTGGCGAAAACCGGTGAAAACGGCTTTGCATTAGATCCGAAAAATACCATCGATCCGAAACGGACGAATATCCGTGCAGATGTGTCCGGCGGCTTCTACGGCAAAACCGCCATTGAGATGGGCGGATCGTTCTCCGGAAATACATTGGAGGGAGAAAGCGGCAAGGCGGCAGTGGTATTCGGTACGAAACGCCAACAGCTTGTCCGGTAAACTGGGCTGCCGGTTGACAGAGGAAAGTTCTTCAGACGGCATATCGGTTTTAAATGCCGTCTGAAGGCAGTAAGTAGAGAAATGATATGAAACAGCAACATTTGTTCCGATTAAATATTTTATGCCTGTCGCTGATGACTGCGCTGCCTGCTTATGCGGATGTTTTACCGTCTGGACAAGTGTGGGAAAAGCAGCTCGATACCGTGCAGGTCAATGCGAAAAAACAGAAAACCCGCCGTGATAACGAAGTAACCGGGCTGGGCAAGCTGGTCAAATCTTCCGAGACGCTAAGTAAAGAACAGGTTTTGAATATCCGAGACCTGACCCGTTACGATCCGGGTATTGCCGTGGTCGAACAGGGTCGGGGCGCAAGTTCCGGCTATTCAATACGCGGCATGGATAAAAACCGCGTTTCCTTAACGGTAGACGGCGTTTCGCAAATACAGTCCTACACCGCGCAGGCGGCATTGGGTGGGACGAGGACGGCGGGCAGCAGCGGCGCAATCAATGAAATTGAGTATGAAAACGTTAAGGCCGTTGAAATCAGCAAGGGTTCGAATTCATCAGAATACGGAAACGGCGCATTGGCAGGTTCGGTCGCATTTCAAACCAAAACCGCAGCCGACATTATCGGAGAGGGAAAACAGTGGGGCATTCAGAGTAAAACTGCCTATTCTGGAAAAGACCATGCCCTGACACAGTCCCTTGCGCTTGCAGGACGCAGCGGCGGCGCGGAAGCCCTCCTTATTTATACTAAACGGCGGGGGCAGGAAATCCATGCGCATAAAGATGCTGGTAAAGGTGTGCAGAGTTTCAACCGGCTGATGCCGGTCGAGGATACCCATCCGTACGCAAATTTCATTGTCGAAGAGGAATGTTCCAATGGATATGCGGCCTGTAAAGACAATGCGAAAAAAGATGCTTTGGCCAAAGATGAGCGCAAAACCGTCAGCACGCAGGATTATACCGGCCCCAGCCGCTTCCTTGCGGACCCGCTTGAGTATGGCAGCCAATCATGGCTGTTCCGACCGGGTTGGCATTTGGACAACCGCCATTATGTCGGAGCCGTTCTTGAACGTACGCAGCAGACCTTTGATACACGGGATATGACTGTTCCTGCCTATTTTACCGAGGCCGATCTGAATGAAAGTGTCCGGAGAAACGGTACGCCGAGCGGCTTTGGCAAATATTCGGGCAATAATAAGGCCGAAAGGCTGTTTGTTCAGGGAGAGGGCGGTACATTGCAGGGTATCGGTTACGGTACCGGCGTGTTTTATGATGAACGCCATACTAAAAACCGGTACGGGGTCGAATATGTTTACCATAATGCTGACAAGGATACCTGGGCCGATTACGCCCGACTTTCTTATGACCGGCAAGGTATAGATTTGGACAACCGTTTGCAGCAGACGCATTGCTCTCACGACGGTTCGGATAAAAATTGCCGTCCCGACGGCAATAAACCGTATTCCTTCTATAAATCCGACCGGATGATTTATGAAGAAAGCCGAAACCTGTTCCAAGCAGTATTTAAAAAGGCATTTGATACGGCCAAAATCCGTCACAATTTGAGTATCAATCTAGGGTACGACCGCTTTAAGTCGCAATTGTCCCACAGCGATTATTATCTTCAAAACGCAGTTCAGGCATATGGATCGAAAATCCCGGAAGGGGCGCAGTCACCCAACGGAAGCCAAGGCAAACCGTATTGGGTGTCTATCGGCAAGACCACGGTCAATACATCGCCGATATGCCGTTTCGGCAATAACACCTATACAGACTGCACACCGAGGAATATCGGCGGCAACGGTTATTATGCAGCCGTTCAAGACAATGTTCGTTTGGGCAGGTGGGCGGATGTCGGAGCAGGCATACGTTACGATTATCGCAGTACGCATTCGGAAGATAAGAGTGTCTCTACCGGCACTCACCGCAACCTTTCTTGGAACGCAGGCGTAGTCCTCAAGCCTTTCACCTGGATGGATTTGACTTATCGCGCTTCTACGGGCTTCCGTCTACCGTCGTTTGCCGAAATGTACGGCTGGAGAGCCGGGGAGTCTTTGAAAACGTTGGATCTGAAACCGGAAAAATCCTTTAATAGAGAGACAGGTATTGTATTTAAAGGGGACTTCGGCAATTTGGAAGCCAGCTATTTCAACAATGCTTATCGCGACCTGATTGCATTCGGTTATGAAACCCGAACTCAAAACGGGCAAACTTCGGCTTCTGGCGACCCCGGATATCGAAATGCTCAAAATGCACGGATAGCCGGTATCAATATTTTGGGTAAAATCGATTGGCACGGTGTATGGGGCGGGTTGCCGGACGGGTTGTATTCCACGCTTGCCTATAACCGCATCAAGGTCAAAGATGCCGATATACGCGCCGACAGGACGTTTGTAACTTCATATCTCTTTGATGCCGTCCAACCTTCACGATATGTATTGGGTTTGGGTTACGACCATCCTGACGGAATATGGGGTATCAATACGATGTTTACTTATTCCAAGGCAAAATCTGTTGACGAACTGCTAGGCAGCCAGGCGCTGTTGAACGGTAATGCCAATGCTAAAAAAGCAGCATCACGGCGGACGCGGCCTTGGCATGTTACGGATGTTTCCGGATATTACAATATCAAGAAACACCTGACCCTGCGCGCAGGCGTGTATAACCTCTTCAACTACCGGTATACCACTTGGGAGTCTGTAAGGCAGACTGCCGAAGGAGCGGTCAATAGGCACAATAATGTCGGCAGGTATAACCGCTACGCCGCACCGGGACGAAATTACACCCTGACTTTGGAGATGAAGTTTTAACCTAAGCAACCGTGCATCAAGGCAATAGGAGACCTTTGCAAAATTCCCCAAAATCCCCTAAATTCCTACCCAGACATTTAGGGGATTTTTCATGAGTACCTTCTTCCAGCAAACCACACAAGCCATGATTGCCAAACACATCGACCGTTTCCCACTATTGAAGTTGGATCAAGTAATTGATTGGCAACCGATCGAACAATACCTGAATCGTCAAAAAACCCGTTACCTCCGAGACCACCGCGGCCGTCCCGCCTATCCCCTGTTGTCCATGTTCAAAGCCGTCCTGCTCGGACAATGGCACAGCCTCTCCGATCCCGAACTCGAACACAGCCTCATCACCCGCATCGATTTCAACCTGTTTTGCCGTTTTGACGAACTGAGCATCCCCGATTACAGCACCTTATGCCGCTACCGCAACTGGCTGGCGCAAGACGACACCCTGTCCGAATTGCTAAAACTGATTAACTGCCAACTGACCGAAAAAGGTTTAAAAGTAGAGAAAGCATCCGCCGCCGTCATTGACGCCACCATTATTCAGACCGCCGGCAGCAAACAGCGTCAGGCTATAGAAGTCGATGAGGAAGGACAAGTCAGCGGCCAAACCACACCGAGTAAAGACAGCGATGCCCGTTGGATAAAGAAAAACGGCCTCTACAGACTCGGTTACAAACAACATACCCGCACCGATGAGGAAGGCTATATCGAGAAACTGCACATCACCCCCGCCAATACCCATGAGTGCAACCATCTGTTGCCTTTGCTGGAAGGTATAGCCAAAGATACGACCGTCTATGCCGACAAAGGCTATGACAGTGAGGAAAACCGGCAACATCTGAAAGAGCATCGGCTGCAGGACGGTATTATGCGCAAAGCCCACCGCAAACATCCGCTGTCGGAAGCGCAAACCAAACGCAACCGATATTTATCAAAAACCCGTTATGTGGTCGAACAGAGCTTCGGTACGCTGCACCGTAAATTCCGCTACGCCCGGGCAGTCTATTTTGGTCTGCTCAAAGTAAGTGCACAAAGCCATCTGAAGGCGATGTGTTTGAACCTATTGAAAGCCGCTAACAGGCTAAGTGCGCCTGCTGCCGCCTAAAAGGCGGCCGGATGCCTGATTATCGGGTGTCCGGGGAGGATTAAGGGGATATTTGGGTAAAATCAGGAGTAATTAGGAGCGGAAATAAACGAAAACCTGTGTTTGGATTTCGGCTGTCGGGGGAAAAGGAATTTTGCAAAGGTCTCAGGCCGTCTGAAAACTTTCAGACGGCCTTTCCTTTCCCCTCACAAAAATAGTATAAAATCTCCTTATCGTTCAAACCACAAACTCAAAATACCATGGTCAACAAACTCACTCCCCCTCCAAGCCTGCCCGATCCGCAAGACCTCCGTGCCGTTATCGCTTACAACATGCGCCTCTACCGCGTTAATCACGGCTGGTCGCAAGAAGAACTGGCGCGCCAATGCGGACTTGACCGCACCTACGTCTCCGCCGTCGAGCGCAAACGCTGGAACATCGCCCTTTCCAACATCGAAAAAATCGCATCCGCACTCAAAATCGCCCCTTACAAACTCCTTCTTCCGCCGCAAGAGATGCTCCGCCAAATGACCGAGCCTGCCGACACCCAAGCCTAGTTCACAGCCAGATATCATTATGACCGCCGCCCAACAAGCCATCCAAACCTACCAGCAGCAAAAAGCAGCAGCAGAAACCGCCTACCGCCAAAACAACCGCCCTACCGTTTACTTCCGCGACCATATCGCCGCTGCCGAAACCCTGCTGCAAACCCTCTGGCAAATCCACTTTCCCGACAGCGACGACATCAGTCTCATTGCCATCGGCGGCTTCGGGCGTTGCGAACTCTACCCCCATTCTGACTGGGACTTAGCGATTATTTCCTCGGCCCCATTTTCAGACGGCCTGCAACAACAAACCGCCCAATTTATCCAAACCCTTTGGGACGCACGCCTCAATCCCGCCATCAAAAGCGGCAGCATAGAAGAAATACTCCAAAGTACCCAAAACGACATTACCGGCGAAACCGCCTTTCTTGAAGCACGCCACCTACAAGGCAATGCCGACCTTACCGCCCAACTTCTAAACAAACTCAACACACGTCGCGACACAGCCGCCTTTATCGAAGCCAAACTCCTCGAAATGGAGCAACGCCATACCAAATCCCAAGGCACAGGCGCACAACTCGAACCCAACATCAAAACCTGCCCCGGCGGCCTGCGCGACATCCATACCCTTATCTGGACAGCCAAAGCACAAGGCATAGACAGCAACCCCACTGCCCTCGTTACCGCAGGCGTCCTCACACGCACTGAAGCCGGCATGCTGGCTCATGGCTACCGCCGTCTCGCCAACATCCGCATTCATCTCCACCTTACCGCCGACCGCCCCGAAGACAGACTGCTTTTCGACTACCAGTCCCAAGTCGCCGAAAGCTTAGGCTATCCCCAACCCGACATCCGCGGCAGAAGCGAAGCCCTGATGCACACCTTCTACCGAGCCACCAAAGCCATCAAACAACTCAACGGCATCCTTATTCCGGTTCTCAAAAACCATCAAACCTCCAGCCATCCCCAACATATCCACCCCATCGACAGCCACTACAAACGCATCGGCCACCAAATTGCCACCAACGACCTTGCCCTGTTCGAACAAAATCCCGAACACATCTTCACCATTATTCAAACCATGCAGGAGCAAAACATCACCACCATCGAGCCGCAAACCCTGCGCGCATGGTGGGCGGCCACACGAAAAATCAACACCCGTTTTACCCAAAATCCAGAAAACCGCCGCCGCTTTATCCAATTCTTCAAACACGGCACCGGCCTTACCCAAACCCTCCGTTTTCTCAACCTCTACGGCGTACTTGGCCGCTATCTCCCCGCATGGGAAAAAATCACCGGCCTGCTCCAACACGACCTCTTCCATATTTACCCCGTAGACGACCACATCCTGACCGTCGTCCGCAATATGCGCCGTCTCGCCATCGAAACCCATAGCCACGAAATGCCCGAGGCCAGCGCCATCATGCAGGCCTACCCACGACCACATGTCCTCTACACCGCCGCCCTGTTGCACGACATCGCCAAAGGCCGTGGCGGCGATCACGCCAAAGAAGGCATCAAAGACGCACAACAATTCGCCGCCAACCACTACTACACCGAAGAAGAAAGCCACCTCCTCGCATGGCTGGTTGAAAACCACCTGCTCATGTCCACCGTTGCCCAAAAAGAAGACATCCAAGATCCCCATGTCCTCCAAGCCTTCTGCCGCCGTATTCCTACACGCGAATACCTCGACGCACTCTACCTGCTTACCATTGCCGACATCCGCGGCACCAACCCCAAACTTTGGAACACATGGCGCGCCAGCCTGCTCCAAACCCTCTACCACAGCACCGCCGCCGTTTTAAACAGCAAACACCACGATCCCGAACGCCTCCCCAACCGACGCGAACAAGCCTCGACCGATCAGCTCACGCATGCGGCCGTTCCCCTCAAAAACCAACAAAAACTCCGCCGCATCCTCGGCAGCGCATACTACGTCCGCCATCAAACGCGGGAAATCCTCTGGCACACCGCAAACCTCGCCTACGACACCCAAAGTCCGGCCGTCCGCAGCCGCATCCTTCCCCAAAGCAACAGCCTTCAAGTCATGGTGTTCATGCCCAATGGCGACCGCCTCTTCGCACGCCTCTGCCGCATTTTCAGCAGCCACCGCTTCGACATCCAAGCCGCCCGTGCCTTTATTACCGAGCACGACTACATCCTTGACACCTTTATTCTCCAACTTCCCGACAATCTCCCGCCCGAAGAATATCCCGACCGCCAAAGCGCACTCGAAGCCGAACTCAACAGCTTCATCCACGGCAATACCACCGTCCAAAAACAAAGCGGCCGCCCGCACATCAGCCGCCGCATCCGCCACATCCCCATTCCACCTACCGTAATCATCACCCCCGAAGAAGATTATCCCGGCTGGCACACCATAGACATCACCGCCGTCAACCGCCCCCACCTCCTCGCCGACATCGCCGAGACCTTCTTCGCACACAACATCAGCCTGCGCTACGCCAAAATCACCACCTTGGATCAGCGTATTGAGGATAGCTTCATCACCTACAGCCCATCCCTACAAGACCCGCAAATCCAAAACACCCTAAAGCAGGCATTGGTCGAAGTCTTAACCCCATAAAGGCCGTCTGAACATCTTAAAAACATAGGGTGAGCATTTTTTGCTCACCCTAATCACACCCAAAAATATAAACATCCTGAATATACTCTTTTAAAACACTCAAGAAATCCAAAACTTTAAAATTCAAAACAGACCATTGCTCTGACATAAAACTACATTCTAAAATCATAATCCAAATGAATATAATTCTAATAACAAATTTTCATTCACCTATTATACCAAACCCTCGTTAAAAATCCTTCCTTCCAAATCTTTTCCTCATCCATATTCAAACAAAATACGTATACAAAATAAAACCTATAAAAAACAAAAAAATAAAATCACAAAATATTAAACCTACCGATTAATCCAAAAAATCACCGCCCATCTAAACCAATTAACATATTATTGAACAAGCTTAATTTCTGACAAAAAACGTCACACACCCAAACTTGCCTCCTTTCCCTGTCACAAAAAACACAAAACTGACAAAAAACGTCAACCACCCAAATTCCCTAAAATCCTGAAACTTTCAAACAAAACCTCATAAAACTTAAAAATTAAAAAATAAACCAAATAAAAACAATGAATAAAAAATAAAAAATAAAATTTTTAATCAATTTTGCGCACTTGGCACACAGACTGCTTGTAACAACACATCCGATAAGGCCCAAGCCTCAAAGCAGCAAGCCCGACGGAAGCTGTATATTCCTTCTTACTTATGGTTTACTCATAATACATAGTGCCAAGCACATTACGGATTTTTTACTTAAACACAATTATTCACACTTTAAAACTGGAATTTTAAACAATGAAAGCAATCCAAAAAGGTTTCACCCTGATCGAATTGATGATCGTTATCGCCATCTTGGGCATCTTGGCCGTAATCGCTCTGCCTGCATACCAAGACTACACCGTCCGCGCTAAAGTAGCTGAAGGCTTAGGCCTCGCAGCTCCTGCAAAATTGGCCGTATATGAAACTTCCGCAGCACTTGGTGGATTGAGCAAAGTTACTGCTGAAAATAGTGGTTATAAATTTGTAAAAACCAAGTACGTTAAAAGTATTGAAATTAAAAAGAACGGTGTAATTAAAGTTGTAACTAAAGATACTGGAGCAAAAAACGATCCTGAATTTACTCTGACCCCAAGCCAAGATTCAAATAATATTGAAGCACCAATCGAGTGGGCATGTACTAAAGATAAAGGTGAAGAGAAACATTTGCCTGCTAACTGCCGAGCTGATACTCCTACTGCTGCTGCTCCTACTCCTCCTGCTGCTCCCTAATAATCCATAATTTTCACATAAACAGCACATTTTCAGATAAGCTTTTCAGATAAAAGCAAATCCCATAAGATTATTATGGGATTTGCTTTATAAAAATAAAAAAACTTGAAAACGATACACTCAAATGAATACCCCATTTCAAACCCAAAAAGGTTTTACCCTGATTGAGCTGATGATAGTTATCGCCATCCTCGGTATTCTGGTTGTTATCGCCGTGCCTACCTACCAAAACTATATCGGCAGGGCGCAAGCCTCCGAAGCAATATACCTTACCGACGACCTGAAAACCGAAATCAGCATTGCCTCAGCGGTAAATAACCGCCTGCCCAATGCAGAGGATGTCAGCAAACAAGGCGCAATCGGCGTTATCGCTCAAAGCATCGGCGGCACATACATCCAAAACGGTGGCGTAACTGTAGAAGCAGATACAGGCAAAATCAGCATTCCTTTCGATAAAGGACAAAACAAAGGCAAAGTCCTGACCCTGACCCCTTATCGAAATAATAACGATTCGACTTGGTTGCTCAACTGGCGATGCGGCGGAACACTGGATCCGATGATGGTTCCCGCCATGTGCCGCGATAACTCAAACGGATAACAACCAAGCATATACCCTAAGAAAAACACAAAAATACATTGCGAAGAAAACACCCCAAACAAAGCCAAATACAAACGCGGAAAACGAATCAAAGCAAAAGAACAAAACTCTCCAAAACACGGTCATTAAGAGCCTGAATGATCACATTACGAAAATAAATGCCGTCTGAAATTCATTTTCAGACGGCCTCTTTATATCCAATCCTAATATGACATAAAACTTTGATCTTGATTAGTTTCAGACGGCCTTCATCTTTTCACCACTACATAAAACAAATTCGCAACACTCCTTATAAGACAATTTGTCGCCTATCTGAACTCAATATATAATTTAACCATACAAGTCTTTATTTTTAAGCATTTTTCATTTTTAAAACATACATTACCTACATTGGGAGAACCATCATGCCTCATCTAAACTTGGATAAAACGGATTTAAAGATTCTGCAGGTTTTGCAGGAAAATGGGCGGTTGAGCAATGTTGAACTTTCTGAAAAGGTGGCGCTCTCCCCTTCTCCCTGCCTGCGCCGTCTCAAACAGCTTGAAGATGCGGGCATTATTCAAAAATACGCGGCCCAGCTTTCTCCCGTTTCTTTGGGCTTGGGCTTGCAGGCTTTTATCCGTGTATCGATTAGCAAGGCAAAAGATGCGCGCGAGGATTTTTCCGAATCTGTCCGCGCCTGGCCGGAAGTATTAAGCTGCTTTGCTTTAACAGGCGAAACCGACTATCTGCTCCATGCGTTTTTTACCGATATGAACGCGTTTTCCCATTTTGTTTTGGACACGCTGCTTTCGCACCACGGCGTGCAAGATGCGCAATCGAGTTTTGTGTTGAAAGAAATTAAAAACACGACCGCTCTGCCTTTGGTTCATTTGGTTCAGGATTAATGATTTGAAACTGATAAAGGCCGTCTGTTATTCAGACGGCCTTTTAAATTCCAATGGTTTGCTTTAACATCCATACACTTGTATACTTTTTAAGAATAATTCACATAAGCTTTTGCTATGACTGACACTGCCCATCTCGATATCGATACTGTTTCAGAACATACCAAACAATGGCTGGAAAAAGCCGTTATCGGGCTGAATCTCTGCCCGTTTGCCAAAGCGCCGCACGTTAAAAACCTGGTTCGCATCGTTGTCAGCGAAGCCCGTCATTTGGACGGTTTCCTTGAGGACTTGGATCGTGAATTGCAGCTTCTGGGCAATACACCCGCTTCGGAATTGGAAACCACTTTACTGGTTCATCCGACGCTATTCCCTGATTTTGAAACCTTCAACCAAATGCTGGAAATTGCCGACGATGCGGTTGTAGAAAACGAATTGGAAGGCATTGTCCAAATTGCGCCGTTCCATCCTGATTTTCAATTTGAAGGCACTGAAGCCGACGACATCAGCAACTACACCAACCGCTCGCCCTACCCGACCTTGCATTTGATTCGTGAAGACAGTATTGCCAAAGCGGCTGAAGCATTTCCTGATGCCTCGGCAATTTTCGACCGCAATATCGCGCTGCTGGAAAAAATGGGGCATGAGGGCTGGGATAAATTAGACATTCCGCGTTGTCCATTTCCACATCACAAGCCGTCTGAAAACAAATAATTGGTGATGGGAATATGGTTCGCTATTTGTTGATTTTTTGCGGCGCATTGTCGCTCATCTTGGGCATTATTGGCATTTTCCTGCCATTACTGCCGACTACGCCTTTCATTTTATTGACCGCCGCCTGCTGGGCAAAGGCTTCGCCGCGCTTTCACAATTGGCTGTATCATCACCGCCATTTCGGCCCGATCATACAAAACTGGGAAAATAATGGCGCCGTACCGCGCAAGGCAAAGTTCTTCGCTATCGGCATGATGGCCCTTTCTTGCCTGTTTATGTTTTGGCAATTTCCAGAACGCTGGTGGATTGGTGCAGTATCATCAGTCTTCTGTAGCTGCGTGGCTGTGTGGATGTGGTTACGGCCGGAAGCATAAATTAAAACAGGTGGGCATTTTTGCTTACCTGTTTTTTTTTGTTTTCATACCCAATTTATCCATTAAAACAATCAGTAAGAACTAAAACACACTATTCAACCCTCATTTTTCAGACGGCCTCCATTTATTCAATTAAATGTAAATTTTAGCTAAAATTAATTCAAAACATTTTTTCGATAGTATTATTTTCAAGGTTTCAAGCTCCTGTTTCAAAACCATTTTTTTACTACTTCCAACTACTCCCATCGCTTTTATTTCTTTATTTGTATCAGCATTTCTTTTGATTCCAACACTCTAAACCGTCCCTTAACACTTGCTTTGCGTTATACTTTCCCCTGACACAACCGCGCAGTTCGTCTGGATATTTTCAGACGGCCTGAATATTTCACCGCCGTGCTTTCTCAACGAAATTCCTAACGGCGCAACAGAATAAAAAGGAAATACCATGCGCTATCTCTCATTTTCACTGCTTCTTGCCGCCCTTCCTGCTGCGGCATCCGATTTTAACGGCTCATCCGCAAGCCTGCTTTGGGGTCTGCCGTTTGCACTGATTCTCTTGTCTATTGCACTCGGGCCTCTGTTTTTCTCCCATATTTGGCACCATCACTTCGGCAAAATTACAGCGTTTTGGACGCTGCTGTTTTTAACGCCGTTTATCGTAACCTTTGGTTTCGGAGCCGGCGTACATACCGTTGCCCACGCGTTGGTTGAAGAATATATCCCCTTTATCCTGTTGCTTTTGGCACTCTATACCATTTCAGGCGGTATTTTTGTCAGCGGCGACTTGCACGGCTCGCCCAAATTGAACACAACCCTGTTGGCAGTCGGCACGGCTTTGTCGTCCATCATGGGGACGACAGGCGCGGCGATGCTGATGATTCGTCCGCTTTTGAAAGCCAACCATAAACGCCACTACCGCGTTCACATCGTGATTTTCTTCATTTTCTTGGTGGCGAATATCGGCGGCGGTCTGACTCCTTTAGGCGATCCTCCTTTGTTCTTAGGATTCCTGAAAGGCGTAGATTTCATGTGGACGGTCAAACACATGCTGATGCCTGTATTGATCAGTTCTGTGATTTTGCTGGCCGTTTTCTACATCATCGACAGCCGACACTTCAACCGTGAACAAAGCGAGCACCTTGCTCCCGCTCCTTCCGATGAAGAAGAAAAAGTCAAAATTTACGGCAAATGGAATTTTCTGTTACTGGCCGGCGTAGTCGGCGCGGTTTTGCTGTCCGGTTTGTGGAAACCAAATCATCCGGGCTTTGAAATCTTGGGCAGCCATTACGCCTTGCAAAACCTGATGCGCGATGGCATTTTGCTGGCTTTGACCGCCGTATCTTGGATTATTACGCCCAAACAGGTACGCGCAGGCAATGAGTTCAACTTCGAGCCGATTGCCGAAGTGGGCAAACTGTTTTTGGGTATTTTCATTACCATTTCACCTGTTTTGGCGATTTTGAAAGCCGGTGAAACAGGCGCATTGGCTTCCGTTGTTTCTTTGGTTCACGACGCGGCAGGCAATCCGATTAATGTAATGTATTTCTGGATGAGCGGCATTTTGTCGGCATTCTTGGATAACGCGCCGACTTATTTGGTGTTCTTCAATATGGCCGGTGGCGATGCCCAAGCCTTGATGACAGGCCACCTGTTCCATTCGCTGCTGGCAGTATCCATGGGTTCCGTATTTATGGGCGCACTCACTTATATCGGTAATGCGCCGAACTTCATGGTAAAAGCCATTGCCGAACAACGCGGCGTGCCGATGCCTTCCTTCTTCGGCTACATGGCATGGTCGGTAATTGTATTGGTACCGCTGTTTGCCCTGCATACGATGGTTTTCTTCGTTTGGCAGCTCTTTTAAACTTAGAGGCCGTATGAAATTCAGACGGCCTTTTATTTTTAGCTATATCATCAAATATAGCGTTTAAATATCAATCAGTTAAAAATTATTTCCCTTAACACTCGATTACACATTCCTACTTTTTCCCACTTTTCCCGTAAAAATAAGCGTAAAACTGACATAAAGCAGCCTATACCTGATAAAATCTAAAGCTTTGTTGTTTGCGTTTATTCGTTGTTTTTATAGCAAACCTCTGCTTTTTCAGACGGCCCATCCGTTGTTTCAAAACATTACATGCCGTCTGAAAAAAACAATCCGACATCCGAATCTCAACCCACCAAAAAGTAACGCATCCTTATGATTAAGATAAAAAAAGGCTTAGACCTGCCTATCGCAGGCAGACCGGAGCAAGTCATTTATGACGGCCCGGCCATTACCGAAGTCGCGTTGCTTGGCGAAGAATATGTCGGCATGCGCCCCTCGATGAAAATCAAGGAAGGCGAAGCCGTCAAAAAAGGCCAAGTGCTGTTTGAAGACAAAAAGAATCCGGGCGTAGTATTTACTGCTCCGGCTTCAGGCAAAATCGCCGCTATTCACCGTGGCGAAAAGCGCGTACTTCAGTCAGTCGTGATTGCCGTTGAAGGCAACGACGAAATCGAGTTCGAACGCTACGCACCTGAAGCGCTGGCAAAATTGAACAGCGAAGAAGTGCGTCGCAACCTGATTCAATCCGGTTTGTGGACTGCGCTGCGCACCCGTCCGTTCAGCAAAATCCCTGCCGTCGATGCCGAGCCGTTCGCCATCTTCGTCAATGCGATGGACACCAATCCACTGGCTGCCGATCCTACGGTCATCATCAAAGAAGCCGCCGAAGACTTCAAACGCGGCCTGCTGGTATTGAGCCGCCTGACCGAACGTAAAATCCATGTGTGTACAGCAGCCGGCGCAGACGTGCCGTCTGAAAACGCTGCCAACATCGAAACACATGAATTTGGCGGTCCTCATCCTGCCGGTTTGAGTGGCACGCACATTCATTTCATCGAGCCAGTCGGTGCGAACAAAACCGTTTGGACCATCAATTATCAAGATGTGATTGCCATTGGCCGTTTGTTTGCAACAGGCCGTCTGAACATCGAGCGCGTAATTGCCTTGGGTGGCTCTCAAGTCAACAAACCACGCCTCTTGCGTACCGTTTTGGGCGCGAAGGTGTCGCAAATTACCGCCGGCGAATTGGTTGACGCAGACAACCGCTTGATTTCCGGTTCGGTATTGAACGGCGCGATTGCACAAGGCGCGCATGATTATTTGGGACGCTACCACAATCAGATTTCCGTTATCGAAGAAGGCCGCAGCAAAGAGCTGTTCGGCTGGGTTGCGCCGCAACCGGACAAATACTCGATTACGCGTACAACCCTCGGTCATTTCCTGAAAAACAAACTCTTCAAGTTCACGACAGCCGTCAACGGCGGCGACCGCGCCATGGTTCCCATCGGTACTTACGAGCGCGTAATGCCGCTGGACATCCTGCCTACCTTGCTTCTGCGCGATTTAATCGTCGGCGATACCGACAGCGCGCAGGCTTTGGGTTGCTTGGAATTGGACGAAGAAGACCTCGCTTTGTGCAGCTTTGTCTGCCCGGGTAAATACGAATACGGCCCGCTGTTGCGCAAGGTGCTGGAAACCATTGAGAAGGAAGGCTGATTATGGGCTTGAAACATTTTCTTGAAAAAATCGAACCGCACTTCCTGCCGGGCGGCAAACATGAAAAATGGTATGCCCTCTATGAAGCTGCGGCGACGATTTTCTATACATCCGGCGCGGTAACGCGCAAAGCGGCCCACGTCCGCGATGCGCTCGACTCCAAGCGCATGATGATTTTGGTGTGGCTGGCTTTGTTCCCTGCCATGTTCTACGGTATGTACAACGTCGGCGTACAGGCATTCGGTGCGTTAACGCCTGATTTGCTGCAACAAAATATCGCCAACGACTGGCATTACGCCCTTGCCAACGCTTTGGGCATCAATATGTCGTCTGAAGCGGGCGTGTTGGGCAAAATGCTCTTCGGCGCGATTTTCTTCCTGCCGATTTACGCGACTGTATTTGTTGTGGGCGGCTTCTGGGAAGTTTTGTTCGCATCCGTGCGCAAACACGAAATCAACGAAGGTTTCTTCGTGACTTCGATTCTGTTTGCTTTAATCGTTCCTCCTACCCTGCCTTTATGGCAAGCGGCTTTGGGTATTTCTTTCGGCGTTGTGGTTGCGAAAGAAGTATTCGGCGGTACAGGTAAAAACTTTATGAACCCCGCGCTGGCAGGCCGTGCTTTCTTGTTCTTCGCTTATCCCGCCAATATTACCGGCGACACTGTTTGGACGGCGGTTGACGGTTATTCCGGCGCAACTGCGTTGGCTCAATGGGCAGCACACGGTTCGGAAGGTCTGAAAAATGCCGTTACCAATCAACCGATCACTTGGATGGATGCGTTTATCGGCAACTTGCCCGGTTCTATCGGCGAAGTATCCACTTTGGCGCTCTTAATCGGCGGCGCGTTTATCGTATTCACCCGCATTGCCTCTTGGCGCATTATTGCCGGCGTGATGATCGGTATGATTGCCATGTCTTCACTATTTAACTTCATCGGTTCGGACACCAACGCTATGTTCTCCATGCCTTGGTACTGGCACTTGGTGGTCGGCGGCTTCGCCATCGGTATGCTGTTTATGGCGACCGACCCTGTTTCCGCTTCCTTTACCAATGTCGGCAAATGGTGGTACGGCGCACTTATCGGCGTAATGTGCGTGTTAATCCGCGTGGTCAACCCTGCTTACCCCGAAGGCATGATGTTGGCGATTTTGTTTGCCAACCTGTTTGCCCCGATTTTCGACTATTTCGTCGCACAAGCGAACATCAAACGCAGAAAGGCGCGCAGCAATGGCTAAGAAATTCGATAAAGACAGCTTCAGCGGCACGCTGATTGTGGTATTGGTTGTCAGCCTGATTTGTTCCATCATTGTTGCTGGTGCGGTCGTCGGCTTGAAACCAATCCAAGAGAAACAAAAACTCCAAGACAAACAAGGCTATATCTTGAGCGTAGCTGGTTTGATGGATAAAAACACCGACATCAGCAAAACCTTTGCCGAGCGTATCGAGCAACGTGTCGTGGACTTGGCAACCGGCGAATACGTCGCCGATGCGCCTAAAGACTTCAGCGCACGCGTTGCCGGCAAAGACCCTGCCCAAAGCATCCAAATCAAACCTGAAGACGATTTGGCAGGCATCAAAAGCCGTGCCAAATACACTGAGGTTTACTTGGTAAAAGGCGAAGACGGTAAAGTCAGCCAAATCATCCTGCCTATGCACGGCAACGGTTTGTGGTCTGTCATGTACGGTTTTGTCGCCATTCAACCTGACGGCAACACCATCAACGGCATTACCTACTACGACCAAGGCGAAACTCCGGGTTTGGGCGGCGAAATCGGCAACCCTCTGTGGCAACAAAAATTCGTCGGCAAAAAACTGTTTAACGAACAAGGCAAATTTGCCCTGCACGTCGGCAAAGGCGCAAGCTCAGACAAAGAACACGGCGTAGATGCCCTCTCCGGCGCGTCGCTGACGTCTAAAGGTGTGCAAGGTTCGTTCGACTACTGGTTCGGCGAAAACGGCTATATCCCCTACCTGAACAAATTGAAATCAGCAGGAGCACAATAATGGCTGACATGAAACGCTTGAAACATTTGATGTTTTCACCCTTTATCGACAACAACCCGATTGCCTTGCAAGTTTTGGGTATTTGTTCGGCTTTGGCGGTTACCACCAAACTTCAGACGGCCATCGTAATGGGTATTTCCGTCAGTTTAGTAACCGGTTTTTCCAGCTTCTTCATTTCTTTGGTACGCAACTACATCCCCAACAGCATCCGTATTATTGTGCAAATGGCGATTGTTGCTTCCTTGGTAACGCTGGTTGACCAACTGCTCCAAGCTTTTGCTTATGAGCTGTCCAAACAGCTGTCCGTATTCGTCGGCCTGATTATTACCAACTGTATCGTGATGGGCCGCGCCGAAGCATTCGCCATGAAAGAGCCTCCTTTGGAGAGCTTGGTTGACGGTATCGGTAACGGCGCAGGTTACGGCATGATGCTGATCATCATCGCAACCATCCGCGAACTGATCGGCTCAGGCAAGCTCTTTGGCTACACCATTTTCCAAACCGTACAAGATGGCGGCTGGTATCAAACCAACGGCTTGTTCCTGCTCGCCCCTAGCGCGTTCTTCATCATCGGCTTCTTGGTATGGGGTCTACGCACTTGGAAACCTGAACAGGCGGAGAAATAACACATGGAACATTACTTAAGCCTCTTTGTAAAATCCGTCTTTCTGGAAAACATGGCACTTTCCTTCTTCTTGGGGATGTGTACATTTTTGGCGGTATCTAAAAAAGTATCGACTGCATTCGGTTTGGGCGTTGCCGTAACTTTCGTACTCGGCCTGTCCGTCCCAGCCAACCAACTTGTTTACTCGCTGTTGAAAGACGGCGCGCTGGTTGAAGGCGTGGACCTGACCTTCCTGAAATTCATTACCTTTATCGGCGTGATTGCCGCTTTGGTACAGATTTTGGAAATGTTCTTGGACAAATTCGTCCCTGCCCTCTACAACGCATTGGGTATCTACCTGCCTCTGATTACCGTAAACTGCGCGATTTTCGGTGCCGTATCGTTTATGGCGCAACGCGAATACAACTTCGGCGAGTCCGTTGTATACGGTTTCGGTGCAGGTTTGGGCTGGCTTTTGGCCATTGTCGCTTTGGCGGGCATTACCGAAAAAATGAAATATTCGGATGTCCCTAAAGGCCTCAAAGGCTTGGGCATTACCTTTATCGCCGCTGGCCTGATGGCAATGGCGTTTATGTCGTTCTCCGGCATCCAGTTATAAGAAAGGAATCGGCATGGAGATTATTTTAGGTATCGTGATGTTTACCGTCATCGTCTTGGTTTTGGCACTGATGATTCTGTTTGCCAAATCCAAGTTGGTGAGCGAAGGCGACATCACCATCAAAGTCAATAACGAAAAAGAGCTGACGATGCCTGCCGGCGGCAAATTGCTGGGTGCGCTTGCCAGCCAAGGCATCTTCGTTCCTTCCGCCTGCGGTGGCGGCGGCTCATGTGGTCAGTGCCGTGTTGTCGTGAAAAGCGGCGGCGGCGACATTCTGCCAACCGAGTTGTCCCACATCAGCAAACGCGAAGCGCGCGAAGGCTGCCGTCTGTCTTGTCAGGTCAACGTTAAAACCGACATGGACATCGAAGTACCGGAAGAAGTGTTCGGCGTGAAAAAATGGGAATGCACCGTCATCTCAAATGACAACAAAGCAACGTTCATTAAAGAACTCAAGCTTGCCATTCCAGAAGGCGAAGAAGTGCCTTTCCGCGCCGGCGGCTACATTCAAATTGAAGCCCCTCCTCACACTGTTGCCTACAAAGACTTCGACATTCCTAAGGAATACCACGAAGACTGGGACAAATACAATCTGTGGCAATACGTTTCCAAAGTAGACGAGCCGATTTTGCGCGCCTACTCCATGGCTTCGTATCCAGAAGAAAAAGGCATCATTATGCTGAACGTGCGTATCGCCACGCCGCCTCCGCGCGTACCCGATGCGCCTCCGGGACAAATGTCATCCTACATTTGGTCGCTCAAACCCGGTGATAAAGTAACGATTTCCGGTCCGTTTGGTGAGTTCTTTGCCAAAGATACCGATGCCGAAATGGTATTTATCGGCGGTGGTGCGGGTATGGCTCCGATGCGTTCCCACATTTTCGACCAGCTGAAACGTTTGAATTCCAAACGTAAGATTACCTTCTGGTATGGTGCCCGTTCTAAACGCGAGATGTTCTATGTCGAAGACTTCGACCAACTCGCGGCAGAATTCCCGAACTTCACATGGCATGTCGCCCTATCCGACCCATTGCCTGAAGACAACTGGGACGGTTACACAGGCTTCATTCACAACGTGGTTTACGAAAACCACCTGAAAAACCATGAAGCACCGGAAGACTGCGAATTCTATATGTGCGGCCCTCCAATCATGAACCAGTCCGTGATCAAAATGCTCAAAGACTTGGGCGTGGAAGACGAAAACATCCTCTTGGACGATTTCGGCGGCTAACAAACAAAAAGGAAGAAACTTCGGTTTCTTCCTTTTTTATTTCCAGGCCGTCTGAAAACCATACTTTCAGACGGCCTGAACCTTTCTTTTACGATACAATAAAGGTTTCAAAAAATAATCCGCAAATCCCTTATGCCGTTTCTTTCCAATTCGTTTTACCGTCCGATAATCGGTTGTACCGTTGCCATCGTTTCCGCACTCACACTCTCTGCCTGCCAACCTGAAAAACAACAAACCATTACCCTGCGAGGCGAGACCATGGGCACGACCTATACCGTCAAATATCTTTCAGACGGCCAAGACAAACTCCCCTCCCCTGCCGAAATCCAAAAACGCATTGATGACGCACTTCAAGAAGTCAATCGACAAATGTCTACCTACCAGACTGATTCCGAAATCAGCCAATTCAACCAGCTACGCACCGTCAATCAGGCCATGCCCATTTCCCAAGACTTTGCCTATGTAACCGGCGAAGCCTTGCGTTTAAACAAACTGACGCACGGCGCACTGGACGTAACCGTCGGTCCTTTGGTCAACCTATGGGGATTCGGCCCGCAAAAAGAAATCACACACGAACCAACTGTACAAGAAATCCAACATGCTTCAGAAATGGTCGGTACGGACAAACTCAAACTTTCCCAAGATGGGCAGCAGCCTACACTGGCGAAAACCCATCCCGAAGTCTATTTAGATCTATCCTCCATCGCCAAAGGCTTTGGCGTGGATAAAACCGCCGCCGAACTTGAAAAACTCAATATCGGCAATTATTTGGTAGAAATCGGAGGCGAGTTGCATGGCAAAGGCCGCAATGCGCAAGGCAACCCTTGGCGTATCGGCATCGAGCAGCCCAATATTGTTCAAGGCGGTGCCACCCAAATCACTATTCCATTGGACAATAAATCACTGGCCACGTCCGGCGACTACCGCATTTTCCATGTCGATAAGTCAGGCCGCCGTCTTTCCCATATCATCAACCCTAAAACCAAACAACCCATCAGCCACAACCTTGCTTCCATCAGCGTAGTTGCTGAAAACGCCACAATTGCAGACGGCCTTTCAACCGGCTTGTTCGTCCTCGGAGAAACCGAAGCACTTAAACTTGCCGAGCAAGAAAATCTCGCCGTTTTCCTCATCATCCGAAACCCTCAAGGCGGCTACCATACTAAAATGTCCAGCGCATTCAAGAAATTATTGAACTAACCTCTAGGAATACACACATGAAAACCCTCCTTCTGACTTTCGGTATTTTTATCATTGTCATCCTCGGCATGGCAGTCGGCTATATTTTCTCCAAACGCACCATCAAAGGCAGCTGCGGCGGCATTTCTTCTCTCGGCATGAAGAAAATGTGCGATTGCGACACGCCATGCGATACCTTGCAAAAAGAGCTGGATAAAAAACAACATTCTGACAACCAAGGCATCAAGGTAGATCATTAAGTCGTTGTTGAATGTTTACTCATAATTTAAGGCTGCTTATCCCCTATCAGGCCGTCTGAAAAATAAAAGAGCGCAATCCCAATGGATACACGCTCTTTTATTTTGCCTCTTATAAAGCAATTCAAAAATATCTTGCATACACATTTGAAATAAGCCCCAAACCAATCGGGAAACAAAAAGAAAAGCTCCTGCAAAACAGGAGCTTTTTCTTGGAAGAAACCGGATTATTTCAATTTAGTTTCTTTGTAAATAACGTGTTTACGGGCTACTGGGTCAAATTTTTTGATTTCCAGTTTGCCAGGCATAGTACGTTTGTTTTTAGTAGTTGTGTAGAAGTGACCAGTACCAGCGCTGGACTCCAGTTTGATTTTATCGCGCATTGCAGTAATCCTTAATTAATGGTGTTTAAATTAAGCTTCGCCGCGAGCACGCAAATCAGCCAATACGACATCAATGCCTACTTTATCGATGGTGCGCAATGCAGCGTTAGAAACGCGCAGGCGAACCCAGCGGTTTTCACTTTCTACCCAGAAACGACGTGATTGCAAGTTAGGCAAAAAACGACGTTTGGTTTTGTTGTTGGCGTGTGATACGTTATTGCCAGACATCGGGCGCTTACCGGTCACTTTGCAAACTCGTGCCATGGTTAGTCTCCAAACTTCTAAAATAGTAAAACGCGATTTATACCACGAAATCCGCCTTCAGTTCAAGTCGTTTGCTGAAAAAACGGGATTTGTGGAAATAAATCTTCTCAATATGTTGCATCTGCGAAACGGTATTTCGCAAAGCCTTAACTTTTCAATTATAACGGATTTCTTTAAAAAAATCATCTGTCGTTTGCGTAGTTGGCGAAATAAACAGGCCGTCTGAACATTTCAGACGGCCTGTTTGTCATCATGCTTTTTTCTTCAACGCCGCATTCAAAATGCAGCCGAGTATAAAGCAGGCTAAAGAGGGAACAACCCACCCTAAACCGATATTGTAAAACGGCAATGCGCGCTCGATGGCAGCAGTGGTGTCAGCATTAAATCCAAACGCGGCCTTATAGGCGTCGAATAAACCGACCACAAGGGCCGCCATCATGGTGCAGAAATAGACAATACGGCCGCCGCCAAACAATTTATCCGTCAAAACCAGCAGAATGATGACGATGGTCAGCGGATACAACAGCATCAACATAGGGATGGAAAACTGCAAAATCGCTGACAGACCTTTGTTGGCCAACAGGATAGACACCACCGTATTCAGTATCACAAAGGTTTTATAAGAAATGCCCGGGCAGAGACGATTGAAATATTCGGCGCATGAAGTAATCAAGCCAACCGCCGTACTCAGACAGGCAAGCAGCACCATGACACCAAGCAACACAATACCGGCCGTACCGAAATAGTGCTGTGCAGTTTTAGACAAAACCGACGCGCCGTTTTCCTGCAAGCCGATACCGGCCACACCTGTCGCGCCCATATAACCGATAAACAGGTAAACCACTGCCAAACAAGAAGCCGCCAACACACCGGAAATCGTCGTGGTCTTCAGCAAGTCCGCGCGGTTGTCCACGCCCATGGCGCGAACGGCATCGATGACGATAATGGCAAACACCAGCGAAGCCAGCGCATCCATGGTGCCGTAGCCTTCCAAAATGCCTTTAATCAACGGATGAGTGGCAAAATCACCTTGCGCCGCCTGCGGCACGCCCATCGGATTAATGGCGGCATAGCCGACCAATATCGCAATTGACAGCAACAAAACAGGCGTGAGGATTTTACCGATACGGTCAACCAGCTTCCCCGGAGAAATTGACAGCCAATAAGTCATGCCGAAAAACACCAGGCTGAATACGGCCAATGCGATGTTTTTCCAAGATTCACCAATGAAAGGGGAAATCGCGGTTTCAAAAGACACTGTCGCCGTACGCGGCATGGCAAACAGAGGGCCGATTGCCAAATAAAGCGCCGTGGCAAAAGTCACGCCGTACCAAGGCGCAACACGGGAAGCCAGTGCCTCCACATCACGCGAGCCGGAATAACCGACGGCAATCACACCCAACAATGGCAAACCCGCCCCTGTCAGCAAAAAGCCAAACATGGCCGAAAGCCATTTTTCACCGGCCTGCTGTCCCAAAAAAGCAGGAAAAATCAGGTTCCCCGCCCCAAAAAACAGGGCAAACAACATTAAGCCCACCGCCCATAAAGAAGCTTTGTTATGACTTGTCGTCGAATCCATTTTAGTTCTCTTTATTCAAATTCTCGTTATCGGTTTCATCGGCTTCAAGGCCGTCTGAAAGCATTTCAGCTTCGTTTGTTTCCAAACCGTCTTTCAGGCTGATTTCGATTTCACCATAATTTTCAGGCTGCACGATACGCACCAAGCCTTCTTTAGCCAATTCCAGCAATGCAATAAAATTGACCACCACATATGTCGCGCCCTGCTCCGGCTTAAATAAATCGCTAAACTTGCTGATACCACTTTCGTTCAAGCGACGCAAAATCGCCGTCATCTGCGCGCGCACGGAAATGGTTTCCCGCACCACTTCATGACTGCGCGTATGCTTGGCACGCGACAAAATACCCAACCAAGCCTGCGTTAAATCGGCAACGTACACTTCCGGCAACTTCGCTTCGACCGCGATTTCCAGCGGCAAATACGCCCAAGCAAAATCACGTCCGGCACGCGGCAACGCATCCAAGCCCTGAGCCGCCAGTTTCATCTGTTCGTAAGCCAATAGACGGCGCACCAACTCGGCACGCGGATCCGCCTCTTCATCCTCAACCTCTTCAGGACGCGGCAGAAGCAGGCGCGATTTAATTTCAATCAACATCGCCGCCATCAGCAAGTATTCTGCCGCTAAATCAAACTGATACGCTTCCATTTGGGCAATATAGTGCAGATACTGCTCGGTAATCTTCACCATCGGAATATCAAGGACATCGATATTCTGCTTGCGGATGAGGTACAGCAACAAATCCAACGGCCCTTGGAAGCTGCTCAATACCACCTTCAGCGCATCGGGCGGAATAAACAAATCCTGCGGCACATCAGTAACAGGCTGACCGAACACCCACGCAACGGTATGTTCAGACGGCGTTGCAGCAGTGGAAGAAATAAGGTGTTCTGAAGGCATGGTTAAAGGGTCTTTTTCTTTTTAAGTTTAGTAAGAAGTTTCATCAACAAAAGGCCGTCTGAAACAAGGACGACCCGTTTTTAATATAAAAATCAGAGTTTTTTACGATTGATTTGCAGAGAAACAATGGCGACGGCAAAGGTCTGAGCCAAGGCCATACCCAACAGCGGCAGACTGGCGAAAACTGTACCCGCCAGTACCGAGCCAACATCTCGGGACAACACAAAACCATCCCTCGCAAGCATCGCCACTATCAAAGCCAACAGCAGCAAACTTTCGCAGCCGACCAAAAACCAAATCATTTTAACCGAACGGAGTTTGCGCCATTTCATAATACCGGCGTGCAACAGGCTGAATATCACGACGGACAGAAACGGATAAAGAAAAGTGGTGAATGGGCGGTCATAACCGCTTTGCACACACAAATAATCGCCCGGCAGCGTATCGCATTCCATCACATCAAGAAACATCGGATCGACAGCATACATCAATACGCCGAACCATACCGCATAAATCAGACTGGCAATAAAATAGGCTTTGAAAAATCGGCTCTTAACCATCTTCCTCTACCCCTCACTTCCGCCCCGCGATATGCTCCACCGCCGCCTGCGCACAATACAGCCCAAACGAAGCCGTCACCAGCATACTCGCGCCGTAGCCCGCACAGGACAAACCTTGCGGCGCGACATCGGTCGAACACGCTTCGCCGGATTGCGGCGGCGTAATATTCTCGGTTGAATAAACGCAAGGCACGCGCATTTTTTCTTTGGTATCGCGGCTGAAGCCGTAGCGTTTACGCAAGGTGTAGCGCAAGTTGGAAAGCAGCGGATCGTGGGTAACGCGGCTCAAATCGGCGGTTTGGATTAAAGCCGGATTTTTCTGTCCGCCCGCGCCGCCGCTGATAATAAACGGTTGTTTGTGTTGCACAAAATAAGCCGCCATCGCCGCTTTGACACGGATTTGGTCGATGGCGTCGATCACGAAGTCAAAAGGCCGTCTGAAAAGCTCGTCCAGATTGTCTTCGGTAACAAAATCTTCGATTTCCGTCACTTCGCATTGCGGATTGATTTGGGCGATGCGTTCGCGCAAAGCGGTAACTTTTGCCTTACCGAAATCATCGGTCAAAGCGTGCAACTGGCGGTTGACATTCGACTCGGCAACGTTGTCCAAATCAATCAGCGTTAAACGACCGATACCGCTCCTCGCCAAAGCCTCCACCGCCCACGAGCCGACACCTCCGACGCCGACCACGCACACATGCGCACGCGAAAAGCGCGCCAGTGCTTCGTCTCCGTAAAGTCTGGCAATGCCGCCAAAGCGGCGCGAAGAAAGAAAAGCGGCATCCTGCATAAGTAACCTTGTGATATATCAATAAATTAATGAAAAACGCCACAGGCGAATCGGACTGACATTATACTTGAAAGCAGATGGGCTGTTGTACCCGCCCGAAAGAGTTTATAATCGTTTCACATTCAGACAAGTTCTGATTTCATATTAAACGAAAGTGCCGCTACTCGGCGCAAAAGGAGAATAAATATGTACAAACATCTGGTTGTAGCCGTTGACGGTAGCGAGACTTCCCTCAATGCATTGAAACACGCCGCCGAACTGGCAAGCCTCAACAAAGCCCAACTGACTTTGGTTCACGTTGCCAACCCTGCCGAATACATGGCTTTGGCTCCTGAATTCCTGCAACACGAAAGCTATGAAGCCGCCGCAGTGGCTCAAGGTAACGAAGTTTTGGATTTCGCAGAAAAAACAGCGCGTGAAAACGGCGTTGAAAACATCGTGAAACACCTGTTGGTTGCCAACAAAGGCGCGCGTGAAATGGCGCAAGACTTGGTTGACTACGCCGACAACAACGGCGCAGACCTGTTGGTACTCGGCACACACGGCCGCACCGGCCTGATGCACCTGCTGATGGGCAGCTTCGCCGAAACCGTAATGCGTCAAAGCCACCTGCCTCTGCTGATTATCCGCAGCAAAGCTGAAGAAGCATAATCAAGCATTTATTTAACATAGCGAAAGGCCGTCTGAATATTTTTCAGACGGCCTTTTTTCATTTCACATTACAGCTTCAGCTTTTATTTCGCCATTTCTTTGAACACTTCGTGTGCCACAGCAATGGTTTCGTCAATCAGCTCAGGCGTATGCGCGGCGGAAACAAAACCGGCTTCGTAAGCTGACGGGCCGAATGCGACATTGCGGTCGAGCATACCGTGGAAGAAATGTTTGAAACCGTCGATATTGGAACGCGCCATGTCGGCATAGTTTTGCGGCGTATGGCTGGCAAAATACAAACCAAACATGCCGCCCACGCTGTCCGCCGTAAATTCAACGCCATGTGCTTTAGCCGCATCGGCAATACCGTTGGCGAGGCGTTGGGTCAGGGCAGTCAGGTTTTCATAGAAGCCTTCGCGCTGAATGATTTCCAGCGTTTTCAAACCGGCGGCGACGGCAATCGGGTTGCCGGACAATGTACCTGCCTGATATACGCCGCCCAACGGGGAAATGCATTCCATAATATCTTTACGGCCGCCGAACGCCGCCAAAGGCATACCGCCGCCAATCACTTTGCCCATGGTGGTCAAATCAGGTTTGATGCCGTGCAAAGATTGCGCGCCGCCCAGCGCCACGCGGAAGCCGGTCATCACTTCGTCGTAAATCAACACGGCACCGTGTTTTTCAGTCAATTCGCGCAAGGCTTTGACAAAGGCTTCAGACGGCCTAACCAGATTCATATTACCGACAAAAGGCTCCAAAATCACACAGGCGATGTCATTGCCGCTTTGGGCAAAGGCTTCTTCCAGTTGGGCGATATTGTTGTATTCGAGTACCAAAGTATGTTTGGTAAAGTCGGCAGGCACACCGGCGGAAGAAGGATTGCCAAACGTCAGCAGACCGCTGCCTGCTTTCACCAACAGGCTGTCGGAATGTCCGTGGTAACAGCCTTCAAATTTGATGATTTTGTCGCGGCCGGTAAAACCGCGTGCCAAACGAATGGCGGTCATCGTTGCTTCTGTACCGGAGCTGACAAGGCGCAGCTGCTCGACAGACGGCATGATTTTGGCGATTTCTTCGGCGATGACGATTTCGCCTTCAGTTGGCGCACCAAACGACAAACCGCCCAATGCTGCTTCGCGCAAGGCTTCAATGACTTCAGGATGGGCATGGCCGACAATCGCAGGGCCCCAAGAGCCGACATAGTCGGTATAACGCGTGCCATTTTCGTCCCAAACATACGCGCCTTCTGCCTTTTTGATGAAGCGCGGCACGCCGCCGACGCTGCCGAATGCGCGTACAGGAGAGTTCACGCCGCCGGGAATAATGGCTTTAGCGCGGTTGAACAAGCTTTCATTACGGTTCATGGTCAATTCTTTCGTAAGAGGTCGTCTGAAAATCGAATCGGTGCCATTTTAACACCAAATCCTTTTCAGACGGCCCAAGCTTCAAAATAAGAATCGGGCGCAAAATCAAAATTATTCTTTAAAAACAAACACTCTATCCACATTTTTCCTGCTTGTGCTATAATCCGCGACCTATTGAAACAATAAAAGAAAAGCATCATGTTACGCGGATTCATACTCAGCCTCGCCCTTTTGTCGTCCTCCTTCGTCCATGCACAACGCAGCCTGCCTGACGATATGGATGTAGCCGTTTTAAAGACTGTCGATTTGCCTTATCTGAAAGTCAGCAAAGGCGGTTTTTCTTGGACGCGCCTGCTGACCTTGGGTATTGTAGACGGCAATGCGGCCAAACTGCAAATCACCCGCTTCACTAAAATTCACGATGAAAACGACCGTTTCATTCCGATGGGCCGCCTGCTGAATCAAACCGGCAAAGCCGTTGCGTTCAAATACAACGAAGAAAGCCGCCTCGTCCGCGAAATCTGGATTTTGACCGACGCCGAAGCCGACAGGTTCATCGAACACGCTAAAAAGCAGAAAAAGGCGGAAGAATAATTTTTCAGACGGCCCGAGTATTTCACAGGCCGTCTGAACCCTTTTACAACAAGCAAATCAATCAAAACAAACCATGAAAAAAGTATTTATCCGCACCTTCGGGTGCCAAATGAACGAGTACGACAGCGAAAAAATGCTGTCCGTCCTCGCCGAAGAACACGGCGGCATCGAACAGGTTACCCAACCTGACGACGCCGACATCATCTTGTTCAACACCTGCTCCGTGCGTGAAAAAGCGCAAGAAAAAGTCTTCTCCGACTTGGGCCGCGTACGTCCGCTCAAAGAAAAAAATCCCGACCTCATCATCGGCGTTGCCGGCTGCGTTGCCTCTCAAGAAGGCGAAAACATCGTCAAACGCGCTCCGTATGTGGACGTGGTTTTCGGTCCGCAAACGCTGCACCGCCTACCCAAACTCATCGTCGACAAAGAAACCACCGGCCTCTCGCAAATCGATATTTCCTTCCCTGAAATCGAGAAATTCGACCACCTTCCGCCTGCGCGCGTAGAAGGCGGCTCGGCTTTCATTTCCATTATGGAAGGCTGTTCCAAATACTGCTCTTACTGCGTCGTCCCTTATACCCGCGGCGAAGAATTCTCCCGCCCGCTCAACGACGTATTGACTGAGATTGCAGGCTTGGCGCAACAAGGTGTTAAAGAAATCAATCTCTTAGGCCAAAACGTCAATGCCTATCGCGGAGAAATGGAAAACGGCGAAATCTGCGACTTTGCCACTTTGTTGCGCATTGTCCACGAAATCCCCGGCATCGAACGCCTGCGCTTTACCACCAGCCATCCGCGCGAATTTACCGACGCGATTATCGAGTGCTACCGCGACCTGCCGAAGCTGGTTTCCCATCTGCACCTGCCGATTCAAAGTGGTTCCGACCGCGTATTGAGCGCGATGAAACGCGGCTACACCGCCTTGGAATACAAATCCATCATCCGCAAACTGCGTGCCATCCGTCCTGATTTGTGCCTCAGCTCCGACTTTATCGTCGGCTTCCCGGGCGAGACCGAGCGCGAGTTCGAGCAAACCTTGAAACTGGTCAAAGACATCGCCTTCGACTTGAGCTTCGTCTTTATTTACAGTCCGCGCCCTGGCACGCCTGCCGCCAACTTGCACGATGACACGCCTCATGAAGAAAAAGTGCGCCGCCTCGAAGCTTTGAACGAAGTCATCGAAGCCGAAACCGCGCGCATCAACCAAACCATGATCGGCACGGTTCAACGCTGCTTGGTTGAAGGTATCTCCAAAAAAGACCCTGACCAACTGCAAGCCCGTACCGCCAACAACCGCGTGGTCAACTTTACCGGTACACCCGACATGATCAACCAAATGATCGATTTGGAAATCACCGAAGCCTACACCTTCTCCCTGAAAGGCAAACCGGTATAAGTACACACAAACAAAGGCCGTCTGAAACTGTTCAGACGGCCTTTATCTTGGCTCGGCTCAGTATCATCTGATTCATTTTTATTACCCGAACAAAAGGCTTTTCAGTATAATACCGCCCGAAAATTCCCTTATCTGTTGAGAAGTTAAGGCTAAAATCCGAGCTTCCGGCAGTTAAACCCGATGATGCCGTCCTTAAACGGCTTTCCCCCAAAGGAATATCTCGAATGAGTTCTTCAAATCAAAGCGTTTTGGAAAGATTGTTCAACCTCAACGCCAATCAGACCAACGTCCGCACGGAAATTATGGCCGGTGTGACAACCTTCCTCGCCATGTGCTACATCATCATCGTCAATCCCCTGATTTTGGGCGAAACCGGCATGGATATGGGCGCAGTATTTGTGGCTACCTGTATCGCCTCCGCCATCGGCTGTTTCGTGATGGGCTTTGTCGGCAACTACCCGATCGCCCTTGCTCCGGGCATGGGTTTGAACGCCTACTTTACCTTTGCCGTCGTCAAAGGCATGGGCGTGGACTGGCGTGTGGCTTTGGGTGCCGTTTTCATTTCAGGCATTATTTTCATCCTGTTCAGCTTCTTTAAAGTGCGCGAAATGCTGGTCAACGCCCTGCCTATGGGCTTGAAAATGTCGATTGCCGCAGGCATCGGCCTCTTCTTGGCATTGATTGCGCTCAAAGGCGCAGGCGTGATTGTGGCCAATCCTGCCACATTGGTCGGTTTGGGCGACATCCACCAGCCTACCGCCCTGCTGGCAATGGCAGGCTTTGTCATGGTGGTTGCACTTGGCCACTTCCGCGTTAAAGGCTCCATCATCATTACCATTCTGACACTGACCGCCATCTCCACCATCTTGGGCTTGAGCGAGTTCAAAGGCGTGGTCGGCGAAGTTCCGAGCATTGCGCCAACCTTCATGCAGATGGACTTCAAAGGCTTGTTCACCGTCAGCATGGTCAGCGTGATTTTTGTATTCTTCCTGGTTGACCTGTTTGACTCTACCGGCACATTGGTCGGCGTTTCCCACCGCGCAGGCCTGTTGCAAGACGGCAAACTGCCGCGTTTGAAACGCGCCCTGCTTGCCGACTCTACCGCCATTATCGCCGGCGCTGCCTTGGGTACTTCTTCCACTACCCCTTACGTTGAAAGCGCGGCAGGCGTTTCTGCCGGCGGCCGCACCGGCCTGACTGCCGTTACTGTCGGCGTACTGATGCTGGCCTGTCTGATTTTCTCCCCGCTGGTTCAAAGCATTCCTGCATTCGCTACCGCACCCGCCCTGCTCTATGTTGGCGCACAAATGTTGCGCAGCGCGCGCGAAATCGATTGGGACGACATGACCGAAGCCGCACCGGCATTCCTGACCATTGTCTTCATGCCGTTTACCTACTCGATTGCCGACGGTATTGCGTTCGGCTTTATCAGCTACGCACTCATCAAACTCTTGTGCAACCGCACCCAAGACGTACCGCCTATGGTATGGATTGTCGCCGTGTTGTGGGCATTGAAATTCTGGTTCTTAGGTTAAACCACTCAAAAGAAAAGGCCGTCTGAAAACTTTTCAGACGGCCTGTTTTATTTTATCCAGCGTTTAAAGCTGTCGGTAAAAAATTATTTTTTCACTTTTTTAGCAGCTGGTTTAGCGGCAGCTTTCGCGCCTTTGTCCAATGCGCAGAAGCGGGTAACGATTTGATCAACCACTTCTTGTTTGCCGTTTACTTCGGTAGTACCGCGGATAGTCAGCATGTTGCCGTCAACTTTGTCTACGTTGGCTGCAGTGGCTGCTTCAGCAACCCAAGCAACATTACCGCCCCAAAATGCGTTTACATCTTTGCTGCTGTCAGTGATACGGAACAGGTTTTCAGTTAATTGACCTTTGTATTTTACTTGGGCGGCAACAACTTCGTTGCCTTTGAAGCCGTACATTACGCTCAGAGGTTCTTTGCCGTCTTTACCGCATTTGTAGTGAACTTCTTTAGTACCGTCGATAGAGTCTACTTTCAAAGTATTAGGTACTGGAGCTTGAGCTTGTTGAGCTTGGGCTTGAGTTTGTTGTTGCGCAGTAGGCGCAGCTTTGGTTTCAGGTTTGGCTTTAGAACCGCTGCTACATGCAGTCAGGGCAACAGCCGCCAAAACGGTAGGAACGATTAATTTAACATTCATATTCATAATTGACTCCCAAATGGTTTCAATAAAAACCGGCAAATGCCGTGACATTTACACATTAACAGAGATATTCCGTCTTGTCTTTATCTCAGACGGCATTTTTCAAGAAAAGTTCAAATAAATATTTTTATTTTCTGAAATCAAGAAATTATAAATATGAAATCATGTAAATTCAGGTTTGGGAATTTTTAAGATGAATACTGTTGTCAATAAATTGGGTTTTGACAATGGTAAAATGAGATTGAAAAGCGCATATAGACAACAAAAAGCCTGAGCAATTTATTTTACACACTTCTGCCTTTGGATTTACTGAGCGTTTCAGACGGCCATAAAACATACACAGCAAATACAATAAAAAAACGCAATCCGAAACAGATTGCGTTTTTTTGAAAACTGGCACGCCCACGGGGAATCGAACCCCGGTTACCGCCGTGAAAGGGCGATGTCCTAACCGCTAGACGATGGGCGCAGATAAATCTTGTGGCGCACCCGGAGCGATTCGAACGCCCGACCCTCTGGTTCGTAGCCAGATACTCTATCCAACTGAGCTACGGGTGCATCCTTATCACTTCGCTAGTGCGTTGTGAATCAAGAAGACCGAATAATATAGGCTTTGCCGAAACCTGTCTACTCTTTTCGCAGATATTTTTTATATTTTCAATTAACTGATTGAAATTAAAAAATATAAAATTAACGTAAAATCCCTACTCCTGACAAATCCTGCGCCATTTTAGCGGCGGAGTTATCGGTCATACCGCCGACAAAATCCAAAATTTTCATATAGGCCTGATACAGACTGTCTTCAGGAAGAATCGGATTGTGCTTTTTCAATAATTCCAACGCCAAAGACTGACGTGTTGCCAGCTGTTTTTCAGCAATCAGGGCATACGCGGCAGGGACGAGTAAATCTAAGATAGATCCTAAACATGGGAATGTAGCAATTTCGGTCAAGAGCTTGGTGTGATGGCGGAAAATCCGTGTTTGCGCCAAATCTTTTGCTTTTGCCAAAGTGTTTTGCACTTGCGGGCTACACAACGCAAGCAAGTCTTTGCCTTTGAATGTTCCGTCCAACAAATCGGACTGATGCAGCATAAAGGTTTGCGCGACATCATCAATCGCCTTGCCGATCGCAATGCCGCGTAACATGGCGCAACGCTGACGGCTGGAGCTGGCGTGCCATGCACTTTCGGCAAAGGTCAGCTCGGACAAAATACTTTCCACTTCCGTATCCGTGAGCAAATCCAATTCGACGGCATCTTCCAAGTCCAGCAAGGCATAGCAAATATCGTCGGCAGCCTCCATCAAATAAGACAAAGGATGGCGCGCCCAGCTGTCTACTCCTGCGGAAACCAGCCCCAATTCGTCGGCAACTTGACGGATAAACGGCAACTCGGTTTGATAAATATTGAATTTCTTTCTGCCGTTCGGATGTTGCGTTGTCCACGGATACTTCAGCAATGCGCCGATGGCTGCCGCAGTCAGGCGCATTCCGCCCGCCTCCGGATACATTTCAAGGCTGGCAACGATACGCAGGCTATGCGCATTGCCTTCATAAGTTTGAATATCATTGCGTTCCGCTTCGTTTAATGTGTTCAGATAAATTTGATGTTCAGGCCGTCTGAACCAATCGCGCAAAGCATCTTCGCCGGTATGGCCAAACGGCGGATTGCCCAAATCATGCGCCAAACAGGCAACCTGCACCACGGCACCAATATCGCTGGGCGTATTGCCCTGCGGCAGAAAACCGCCGTTGTGCAACATCACGCCCACGCGGTTACCCAAGCTCCTGCCCACGCTGGCAACTTCAACGCTGTGCGTCAGACGGTTGTGCGTCAAGTCATGTTGCGCCAGCGGATGCACTTGCGTTTTACGGCCAAGGCGACGGAAGGCTCCGGAGAAAACAACCCGGTCGTAGTCGATGTGAAAATCCGTACGCAAAGCATCGGCACCTTCCTGCGTCGAAGGGGTAACGGTCGGCACGATTTCGCCGTTTTTGGTACGGAAGCGTTGGGTGGACAATAAGTTTTGCCAATTCATTCGGATGGTCATAAAGGTTCCTCAAGCAAAGTAAAGGCCGTCTGAAACATATTCAGACGGCCTTATGCTTATTTACCGCGCATCAATTCAAAGAAATCGTCGTTATTTTTAGAGTCTTTGAGTTTACCCACCAAAAACTCGGTTGCTTCGATTTCGTCCATAGGATGCAAGAATTTGCGCAAGAGCCACATACGTTGCAACTGATCGTTCGGCACCAGCAATTCTTCGCGGCGCGTACCGGATTTATTGATGCTGATGGCCGGAAACAGGCGTTTTTCTGCCATGCGGCGGTCAAGGTGCAATTCCATATTGCCCGTGCCTTTGAACTCTTCGTAAATCACGTCGTCCATGCGGCTGCCGGTTTCAACAAGTGCCGTCGCAATAATGGTAAGCGAACCGCCCTCTTCCACATTACGCGCTGCACCGAAGAAGCGTTTCGGACGGTGCAAAGCGTTGGCATCGACACCGCCGGTCAGAATTTTGCCCGAAGTCGGCACAACGGTATTGTAGGCGCGTGCCAAACGGGTAATCGAATCCAGCAGAATCACCACGTCTTTTTTGTGTTCGACCATGCGTTTGGCTTTTTCAATCACCATCTCGGCCACTTGTACATGGCGTTGCGCAGGCTCGTCAAACGTAGAGGAAACCACTTCGCCGCGTACAGAACGGCTCATTTCGGTCACTTCTTCCGGACGCTCGTCAATCAACAGGACAATCAACTCAACATCGGGATAATTGGCGGTAATGGCGTGGGCAATGTTTTGCAACATCACGGTTTTGCCGGTTTTAGGCGGCGCAACCAACAATGCACGTTGGCCTTTACCGATTGGGGAAACCAAGTCGATGGCGCGGCCGGTCAGATTCTCTTCGGCTTTGATGTCGCGCTCGAGTTTGAATTGTTCGGTTGGGAATAAAGGCGTGAGGTTTTCAAAAAGGATTTTGTGTTTGCAGACTTCGGGCTGATCGCCGTTGATGGTATCAAGGCGGACAAGTGCGAAATAACGCTCATTGTCTTTAGGCACGCGCACGCTGCCTTCGATGGTGTCACCGGTGTGCAGATTGAAGCGGCGGATTTGCGTGGGCGAAACATAAATATCATCAGGGCCGGCAAGGTAAGAAGTATCTGCGCTGCGCAAGAAACCGAAGCCGTCGGGCAGGATTTCGAGTGTACCGGAACAGGTAAAGCTGACATTCTGCTTCATCATCTGGCGGACGATGGCAAAAACGAGGTCTTGTTTGCGGAAACGGTTGGCGTTTTCAATGCCATGTTCTTCTGCCATTTCCAAGAGTTTGGAAATGTGGAGGGTTTGGAGTTCTGAAACGTGCATAGTATTGATATATTTTGAATGGTATCAGAGAGATGGCACAAAGGCCGTCTGAAAGTATGAAATCGTGCCGCAGGATACGGTAGATTTTTGAGAAAGTTGAATTTTAGGCAGTTGGAGGCAGGGTGTCAAATTTTTAAATCGAACACTAAGGCCGTAACTTAGTCTTATCCTTCAATAAGATTACGGCTGGAAGTAACGTGGCAACTGCAATCTTATTATCAAAAATCCGAGTATTTGCCCAACTTCAGACGGCCTTCTGCCCGTACCGCATCAGCGTCATGCCGCCGACTGCCGCTGCACAACCTGCAACCAGCGAAATATGCAACGGTTCGCCCAAAAACCACGCCGAAGACAGTACACCGAAAATCGGCACGAGCGTAATGTACGCCGCCGCACTGCCTGCGCCCAAAATCTTCACACCTTCGAAATACCACGCATATGCCAATACCGTCGCGCCGATGACCAGCCACGCCAAGGCCGTCCAACCGCGCCCATCCATTGCCGCCATTGCCTCAAACGGTAATCCATCGACCCACAACGCCACCACCGACAACATCAACGCGCCGATAAGCGAAGTTGCCGCCGTTACCGTCAGCGCGTCTATACCGCGCAAAACCGCGCGACCGATTAAAGTATAAGCCGCCCAGCAGACCACGCAGCCGAAAATCAACCACTCCCCCGCCTTGATGCCGCCCGACAATACCGTCAAAGGCTGTCCTTGCGTTACCGCCGTTATTGCACCCAAAACCGCCAGCAGCATACCCGCCAAAATCTTCGCGTTTAAACGCTCGCCGAAAAGCCAAGCCGCCAGCAGCAGCGTCAGCACAGGATTCACCGCCACGACCACCGCCGCCTTACCCGCCGGCATCGCCTGCAAACCCAACATAAAAAACACCGCATAGCCGCATACCCCGACGGAAGCAGCTACCGCCAAGCCCAGCCATTGCCGCGCCGACAAAGCCGCCAAAGTCGCAAACCTGCTGCGCGCAAACAACCAACCCAACAACAAAATCGAAGCCAGTACAAACCGAACTGCCCCACCCGCCAATGGCGGCAGCGACTGCCCCAGCATCCGCCCCATCGGCCAAGACGCACCCCACAACACCGCCATTCCCAGCAGTTTCAAATGTACAGAATAACGTTCCATCTCATCCCTTTATCGACAAAGGCCGTCTGAAAACCGGATTTCAAGTTTTCAGACGGCCTTCAATATAGCAACTGCAAACAGATTACTTGGGCTGCCAAGAATCTTTCAACGTCACAGTGCGGTTAAACACCGGCGTGTCTTTGCTGTGGTCTTTGCGGTCGGTTACGAAGTAGCCGATGCGTTCAAACTGCCAACGGCTTTCTGCCGGCAGATCTTTTGCGACAGGTTCGGCGTAGGCGGTGATTTCCTTAATGGATTCGGGATTGAGGAAATCGGTAAACGGCAGGTATGCGCCGTCTTCGCCGCGCACGGCATCGGGACGCTCGACGGTAAAGAGGCGGTCGTACAGGCGGACTTTGATTTCTGCTGCGTGTTCGGCAGACACCCAGTGAATCACGCCTTTGACTTTGCGGCCTTCTGGATTTTTGCCCAAGGTATCGTGGTCGATGCTGCATTTGAGTTCAACCACATTGCCTGCCTCGTCTTTTACTACTTCATCGCATTTGATGACATAGCCGTGGCGCAAACGCACTTCGCCGCCGGGAATCAGGCGTTTGAAACCTTTAGGCGGATTTTCGGCAAAGTCGTCAGCTTCGATGTAGATGGTTTGTGAAATAGGTACTTCGCGATCGCCCATTTCCTCGTGGTTCGGATGGAACGCGGCACGACGGCTTTGTGTTTTGCCGGCTTCAAAGTTGGTCAGGGTCACTTTGAGAGGGTTCAAAACCGCCATCAGGCGTGGCGCAGAGTTTTCCAACTCTTCACGAATTGCGCCTTCCAACACGCTCATGTCAACGACGTTTTCAGATTTGGAAATACCGGCGCGTTTGGCAAACAGGCGCAGGCCTTCGGGCGTGTAGCCGCGGCGGCGCATACCGGAAATGGTCGGCATACGCGGGTCATCCCAGCCGGAAACGTGGCCTTCTGAAACCAGTTGGTTCAGCTTGCGTTTGGAGGTGATGGAATACAAAAGCTCCAAACGGGAAAACTCGTATTGGCGCGGGCGGGTGGCGTGTGGCGCGGGGATGTTGTCCAACACCCAGTCGTACAGCGGGCGGTGGGCTTCAAATTCGAGCGTACACAAGGAATGCGTGATGCCTTCGATGGCATCGGAAATGCAATGTGTGTAGTCGTACATCGGATAGATGCACCATTTGTCTCCGGTGTTGTGGTGATGGGCGCGGCGGATGCGGTAGATGACGGGGTCGCGCATATTGATGTTGCCTGAAGCCATGTCGATTTTCAGGCGCAGGGTTTTGCTGCCGTCGGGGAACTCGCCGTTTTTCATGCGTGTGAACAGGTCGAGGTTTTCTTCGACGCTGCGGTCGCGGTAAGGACTGTTTTTACCCGCTTCGGTCAATGTGCCGCGGTATTCGCGCATTTCTTCGGGCGTCAAATCATCGACATACGCTTTGCCATCTTTGATCAAACCGACGGCGTAGTCGTAAAGCTGGTCGAAATAATTGGAAGCGAAACGCGGCTCACCCGCCCAATGGAAACCCAACCACTCGACGTCTTCTTTGATGGCGTTGACGTATTCGTCGTTTTCTTTTTCAGGATTGGTATCGTCGAAACGCAGGTTGCACAAGCCGTCGTAAATATATGCCAAACCGAAGTTCAGGCAGATGGATTTGGCGTGACCGATGTGCAAATAGCCATTCGGCTCGGGCGGGAAACGGGTTTGGATGGCTGTATGTTTACCGCTTTTGAGGTCTTCTTCGATAATGGTGCGGATGAAATGGTTGTCCGCGAATTGGTCTTTATTCAACATAATATTTCTTTGATGGGAAAATGATTTTCTGTTTTCAGACGGCCTGAACATTCAATCAGGCCGTCTGAAAGGAATGGAATGATGGCTCAATTGTACCCGACTTGGCTACTTTGATACAGGGTCGGCAACCTGCCACGCTACGCCGCGCTCGTTTAGGGTTTTCTGCATGGCGACGGATGGTGTGCGGTCGGTAAACAGCTTATCGAATGCGCCGATATCGCCCAGCCTGACCAAGGCATTGCTGTTGAATTTGCTGTGATCGACGCCAAGATAGCGCACGCGGGCATTGTTCACCATTGCCTGCATCACGCTGACTTCCTTGTAATCGTCATCCAAAAGCGAGCCGTCGTTTTCTATGCCGTGGGTACTCATGATGGCATAGTCGACTTTGAATTGGTTGATAAAATCGACGGTCGCCACGCCGGTAATACCACCGTCCAAGGGGCGGACCACCCCGGAAGCGATGATGACCGTGTAATCGGTACGCGCCGCAGTGATGGAGGCGGCGTAAATATTGTTGGTGATAATCCGCAGGTTTTTACGCTGTCTGACCAATTCGGCGGCAACGGCTTCCATGGTGGTGCCGATGCTGATAAACAGCGAGGCATTGTCGGGAATGGTGGAAGCAATCAGTCGGGCAATGGCGTTTTTTTCCTGCTGCTGATGGTTGCGCCGCTCCTGCCCTGCCGTTACAACTGAAACATCGCCCAAAGATGCGCCGCCGTGATAGCGTTTGAGCTGTCCGGTCTCGCTTAACTCTTGCACATCGCGGCGTATGGTTTGCGGTGTCACATCCAAATTCGCCGCCAACTCTTCCACCGTCATAAAGTTATGTTCGCGGACAAGGGTGAGGATATGTTCGTGTCTTTGGATTTTTGGTTTCATGGCGTTTCGTTTTATAGGGATAAACCAATGGCCGTCTGAATATTTCAGACGGCCTTGTTATTGTCAAACCGATTACATCTCGAGTTTCTGTTCCAAGCGTTCCATACACGCGCCCAAATGGCGGCGCATGACTTTGGTCACACGGTTGCGCTTGCCTGCCAGCAACAAATCGAGGATTTCCCGGTGTTCATGGTGTGAATTGGAATCGATGTTGCGCTTTTCTTTGCGAAGCGGGTCGGAAACGGCCACAATCAATGAAGAGCGCGCACACAAGGTATTCATGATTTCAAACAGGACATCATTATCCAACAGCCGCGCCAATTCGACATGGAAGGCATTGGACAGGCGGTTCCAACCCACGCGGTCGCCGCTTTCGGAGGCTGCGCCCTCTTGCTCAATCATGGCGTAAAGCGGTTGCAGACGCGTTTCCAAATCAGGCATATCAATGAGGACGCTCAAAATCATGCTTTCCATTTCGATACGCGTGTTGAACACGTCTTTCATTTCTTTCAAGTCCGGCACATGGACAAATGCGCCGCGGTTGGGCTGCAAATCGACAATTTTGTCGTGCGCCAAAAGCGACAATGCGCCACGCACGGTATTACGCGAGCAAACCATTTGTCGGCAAAGCTCGGACTCGGTCAGTTTTTTGCCCGGCAACAGCAGATGGTCGGTAATGCCGTCCAAAATCAATGCGTACACGCGGAAGAGTTCGGAATCGTGACGCTCTTCCAAAATAAGCGATGAAGTTGCAGGCGCAACGTTGGTATTATTTTCGTAATCCATAATGTTTCCCCAGTATCCGTATTAAGGCACAAGCGTTTACAAACCTGCAGCTTTCGGGGGTGTTTAAAATATAATTAAAAATTGTTGACAATGTTAAACGAAACTTGCACAATGAGATCAACAAGCCAAGTTATAAAGGCTGATAGAGAGAGAAGAAAAAGGAATAAAAAGCAAGCAGATATATTCATGTTAATGCGTGAATATATCTGCTTTTTTTGTGGGTAGTCGGTTCACGCTCCGACACGCCCACCCTGAAACCGTCCTATTCTGTTTCGACGATCTCGAAGCTGTGGCTCATTTTTGCCGCTTTGCCCAGCATAATCGATGCGGAGCAATATTTTTCGGCAGACATCTGTACGGCGCGTTCAATCGCGCTTTCTTGCAAATCCCGACCATACACTTTGAAATGGATATGGATTTCGGTAAACACGCGCGGCGCGGTGTCGGCGCGTTTGGCAGTCACTTCGGCACGGCAGTCGGTGATTTTTTGGCGTTGTTTCTCGGCAATCATCACGACATCGATGCTGGAGCAGCCTGCTACACCCAACAACAACATTTCCATCGGGCTGGGGCCGCGTTTGACTTCGCCTTCAGCCGCCGCGCCTTCCATCACAACGCTGTGTCCGTTTGCCGTTGTACCGACGAAGCACATTCCGTCTATCCATTTTGAGGTAACTTGCATGGTGTCTTTTTTATCCGTAAAAGCATTAATCCGATATTGTAAACAATTTCAAATGATAAACCTAGTCAGGCCGTCTGAAAAATACAATCAATTACAATCGGACTAAACGCATCATTCGTCCTGATACGCCCAGTGGTTGACCGGCCCGTGCCCTGCCCCGATGCCCAAAGGATGGGAAATGGCGGCGGCAATATAGTTTTTTGCCGTTTGAACCGCCTCAGGCACGCTAAACCCTTTTGCCAACTCGGCAGTAATACAGGCGGAAAACGTGCAGCCCGTGCCATGCGTATGCGGCGTTGGGAAACGTTTGCTGTTCAGCTCAATGGTTTCGTATGGCGTAAACAGCCAGTCGGTGCAATATTCGCTTTGGCTGTCGGCAAGATGGCCGCCTTTAATCACCACATTTTTCACGCCCCAATCCTGAAGAATTTTGGCGGCGCGTTCCGCATCTTGGCGGTTTTCAATATTAATACCCGTCAAAGCCTGCGCTTCGGGCAGATTGGGGGTCAAGACGTCCGTATGCGGCAGCAGCAGGCGTTTCATGGCTTCGACGGCCGAGTTTTCCAACAACGGCGCACCGCCTTTAGCAATCATGACCGGATCCAATACGCGTTTACCGAAGTCGCATTCGGCGGTTTGTTCCGCCACGCATTCGATGATTTCCGCCGTACCCAGCATGCCGATTTTATAAGCACGGATTTGAAAATCCTCCTGAATCGCGGCAATTTGCGCGGCAATTATGTCGGTCGGTATCGGATGCACTGCCGATACGCCCAAAGTATTTTGTGCGGTAACCGCGGTCAGTACGCTGGTGCCGAACACGCCGCGCATCTGAAATGTCTTCAAATCCGCCTGTATGCCTGCGCCGCCGCCGGAATCTGAGCCAGCAATCGTCAACGTTTGAATAAAAAGTTCGTCCATCGTGTCCTCCTGTTTTTCAGACGGCCTTTTGCTTATCGTTATGGAAAGCCGTTTGGTTTTATCCGCAAGCAAAGGCATTCGCCGTCTATCTTTCCGAATGCCTTATCCGTTGTTTTACCAAAAACAAATGTATGTTCTCGGGCGAAATATCTTAACAAACAAAAGGCCATCTGAAAACTATTTTCATTTTCAGACAGCCTGTTCAATTTTAAACCTATTCAGGCTTAATCTTCGTATGCGTCAATCGGCAAGCAGGAGCAAATCAGATTGCGGTCGCCATACACTTCATCTACACGTTTGACGCTCGGCCAGAATTTGTGTTCGCGGACGAACGGCAATGGGAAGACAGCTTCTTCGCGGGAGTACGGATGCGTCCATTCGCCGGTTACGTCGGATGCAGTGTGCGGAGCGTTGACCAGCGGATTGTCTTCTTTCGGCCATTCGCCGCGCTCGACTTTCAGCACTTCCTGTTTGATTTGTTTCAAGGCGGCGATGAAGCGGTCGAGCTCGGCTTTGCTTTCGCTCTCGGTCGGCTCAATCATCAGCGTACCGGCAACAGGGAAGGAAACCGTCGGCGCGTGGAAGCCATAGTCCATCAGGCGTTTGGCGATGTCGGTTTCGGTGATGCCGCTTTCGGCTTTGAGCGGACGCAAATCAACGATACATTCGTGCGCGACGCGTCCGTTTTTGCCTGTATACAGGATCGGATAGTCTTCGCTCAGGCGTTTGGCAACGTAGTTGGCGTTGAGCAATGCCCAGCGTGTCGCCTGCTCCATGCCTTGTTTGCCCATCATGGTCAGGTACATCCAGGTAATCGGCAGGATGGACGCTGAACCGAAGGCCGCAGCAGCAACGGCGGTTTGGTCGGCACTGGCGCTGTGGGTGTCGGTCAAAGCGTGTCCCGGTGCAAACGGGGCAAGGTGGGCTTTCAAACCGATAGGGCCGACGCCCGGACCGCCGCCGCCGTGAGGGATACAGAAGGTTTTGTGCAGGTTCATGTGCAACACGTCCGCGCCGACTTCGGCAGGCTGCATGATGCCGATTTGGGCGTTGAGGTTGGCGCCGTCCATATAAACCTGTCCGCCGTTTTCATGGATGATGCGGCAGATGTCGCGGATGCCTTCTTCGTACACGCCGTGGGTGGACGGGTAAGTAATCATGATGGCGGACAAAGCGTCGCGGTATTGCTCGGCTTTGGCTTTCAAATCGTCGATGTTGACGTTGCCGTGTTCGTCGGTGTCGACAACGACGACTTTCAAACCGAGCATGGCCGCAGTCGCAGGGTTGGTACCGTGGGCTGATTTTGGAATCAGACAGATGTTGCGGTGTCCCTCGCCGTTGGCTTCTTGGTAACGGCGGATGGAGAGCATGCCGCTATATTCGCCCTGTGCGCCGGAGTTAGGCTGGAAGGAAATCGCGTCAAAGCCGGTGATGGCTTTCAGGCTGTTTTCCATATCGGCAAGCAATTCGCGATAGCCGGCGGTTTGCGCTTCGGGAGCGTAAGGATGGATGTCGGTGAACTCAGCCCAAGTAATCGGCAACATTTCCGCAGTCGCGTTGAGTTTCATGGTGCAGCTGCCCAATGAAATCATGCTGCGGTTCATCGCCAAGTCGCGGTCTTCGAGTTTTTTCAGGTAGCGCAACATTTCGTGTTCGGTGTGGTAACTGTTGAACACAGGATGTTGCAGAATGTCGTCCTGACGCAGCAATTCGGCATTCAGACGACCTTTGACATCATCGGCAAATGTGAATGTATCTTTGCCGGTAAATGCGCGGTACAAATCGACCAAATCTTCGTATGCCGACGTTTCATGGAACGCAGCCGCAACTTGAGTATCGTTGACGCGGCGCAGGTTGTAACCCGATTTCAAAGCAGCGGCAAACACTTGGTCTGCTTTCTCTTTGCTGCCGAAATCAACGGTAATGGTATCAAAGAAGACTTTGTGAACCACATTCAGGCCGTCTGAAACCAGCGCATCGGCAAAGGCAGAAGCCAGCGCATGAATGCGGTTGGCAATGCGTTTCACGCCTTCAGGGCCGTGGTAAACGGCATACATACCGGCCAAGTTTGCCAGCAATGCTTGTGCGGTACAAATATTGGATGTCGCTTTTTCGCGGCGGATGTGTTGCTCGCGTGTGGACAACGCCATGCGCAGCGCGGGTTTACCCGATGCGTCTTTGGATACGCCGATGATGCGGCCCGGAGCGGAACGTTTGAACTCGTCTTTAAACGCGAAATAAGCAGCGTGCGGACCACCAAAGCCCATCGGCACACCGAAGCGTTGGGTGTTGCCCAAAGCAATATCTGCGCCTAACTCGGCAGGGGATTTCAGCAAGACCAAGCTCATGATGTCGGCGGCAACGGCCACAATTGTGCCTTTGGCTTTCAGACGGCCGATAACGTCCTGCAAGTCTTGCACGTCGCCGTCTTTGCCGACGTATTGGAGCAGCGCGCCGAAGTATTCGCCTTCATCCGCTTGGGCAAAATCGCCGACCACCAGTTCAAAGCCGAAATATTTGGCACGGGTTTTCATCACGTCTAAAGTTTGCGGATACACGCGCGCATCCACAAAGAAACGCTCGGATTTCACTTTGCCCACGCGGTGCGCCATCGCCATCGCTTCAGCGGCGGCAGTTGCCTCGTCCAACAAAGACGCGCCTGCCACAGGGAAACCGGTCAAATCGATACACACTTGTTGGAAGTTCAACAAAGCTTCCAAACGGCCCTGGGCAATTTCCGCCTGATACGGGGTGTAGGCAGTGTACCAACCCGGATTTTCCAATACGTTGCGCAAAATCACGTTCGGCACGCGTGTCGGGTAATAGCCCAAGCCGATATAGGACTTGTTGATCACGTTTTTAGACGCGATGCCTTTCAATTTCGCCAACGCGTCCGCCTCGGTCAAAGCTTCGGGCAAATCGAGTTCGGACGGCATACGGATGCTTTGCGGCACGGTATTGCCGACAAAATCATCCATGCTCTTCTCGCCGAGCGCTTCCAAAAGCGCAGCCTCGTCGCCAAAGCTCAAATGGCGCGCGGCAAATTCGTTCGGGTTGAACAATTCAGATAGTTTCATTTCTACTCCTTGCGGTGTTATCGATATCAACACTGTTTTTTCTTGCAGATGTTGTTTCAGACGGCCTCCGCCCACTTTGGACGACATGCCAATATTTCCCTATAAACCGGACAGGTTTCCACATGCGCGCCAGGCAGGTAGCCGGTACTCATCAGAAATTCGCCGACGATTTCGCCACCGACAAATTTGAAATGTTTTTTAAACAGCTTCACCCATTCAGTCTTGTCGAGCGGATGGTGAGTATCCAGCCAGTTTTTGAATGAGCCGTATTCTTGCTGTATTTGTCTGATTTGTCGCGCGTTATAAATGGCTGCGTTGATTTTCAGGCGGTTGCGGACGATGCCTGCATCGGCAAGCAGTCGCTCAATATCGGCTTCGTCAAATGCAGCGACCGTATCGATGTCAAAACCTTTAAATGCCGTCTGAAATGCCTGCTGCTTCTTCAGCATCAGCGTCCAGCTTAATCCTGCCTGATTGATTTCCAACACCAGCCGCTCAAACAATTCATTGTCGTCCTCAATCGGAAAACCGTATTGCGTGTCGTGATAATGTTTGTTGGGATTGTCTGTATCGTCAGGAAGCGTGTCGACAAATTCGCAGTAATTCATGTTTGCTGAGGGAAAATTGAAACAAAGGCCGTCTGAAAGCATTTTTCAGACGACCTAAGACCTGCAATATCAAACAGATGAAAACCTGTTTGGATGTTTGCAAAAATCAAGCTACTTCGCCTGCGTATTGTTCGGCAGTCAGCAGACCGTCGTAATCGGCAGGGTTGGCAGGTTTGATTTTGAAGAACCAGCCTGCGCCGTAAGGGTCGCTGTTGGCAGTTTCCGGAGCGCTTGGCAAATCTTCGTTGACGGCAACGACTTCGCCTGCAATCGGCGCGTACACGTCAGATGCGGCTTTTACAGACTCAACCACACCGGCTTGCTCTTCGGCAGCCAGGTTTGCGCCGACTTCTGGCAGCTCGACAAACACGATGTCGCCCAACAGCTCTTGCGCGTGATGGGTAATGCCGACGGTGATGGTACCGTCTTCTTCAAGGCGCAGCCATTCGTGGCTGGCAACGTATTTCAGTTCTGCTGGGATGTTGCTCATGGTTTGATACTCCATTGATAGGGGGTTATTTTCAGACGGCATCTGCACAGCTTAGCGTGCGCAGATACCTCGTGCGATTAATTCTTCCAAGCGTCCGTAATGGACGGCAATCATATTGTTTTTATCTTGTTCCAATTTTTGCTTTTGGGCGGAAGGAAGTTTAGGGGATGCAGAATAATCCAAATATGCTTCGTTTATCTTGCGCTTGTTACTTGCCATTACGCCGCTTGCGCGGAATACAACGATTCCTTGTTTGGACCTCATATTGTCTGCAACGGCAACCTTCAGGCCCTTACTGCGGTAATCTGCACAAATGCCTGTAACAGCCGATACTTTATCCACTTCAACTGTTCCTGCATAACGGCTGAACGCAAACAGGGTAAATGATTTCGCTTGCGACAATGATTTCAGGTCGGAAGCACGGCTTCTACCCTTATTATCTTGCACGGCAATACTCAAATCATCATTCATGCGGATAATATCAAGAGCATATTCCTCGTCTATCGTCACCTCGCCGGCAATCTTTCCATTGCTGCCAACGGTTTTCATAAATGTTGCAGTACGGGATTTTCCTTCTGTATCGAAAAACATCAATCCGCTCTCGCTGGCAGACGAAGCGCAAGCCGATAACATCAATAACAACAATAAACTGCCAAAGGTTGCTTTCATAGGAAACAACAATTCCTTAAAACCTGCTTTCAGACGACCCTTAACAAATAAAGGCCGTCTGAACCGATATTAATCAAACTGTTTTTGACCGTTGCGCACAAACGGCAGCTTCAGTACGCGTACGTCCACTTCTTTGCCGCGCATCAGCACTTTGGCGGTATCGCCGTCAAAGTCTTTCGGTACGCGTGCGATGGCGATGGATTGTTTCAGGCTTGGCGAGAATACGCCGCTGGTGGTTTCGCCTTGGCCTTTGCCGGTCAACACTTCCATATGCGCGCGCAGGATGCCGCCTTTGTCGAGCAACAGGCCGACCTGTTTGACGGCAACGCCTTTTTCTTTCAATGCCAATAAAGCAGCTTTACCGACGAAATCGCGGCTTTCGTCTTTCAAGTCAACCGTCCAACCCATGCCTGCTTCGAGCGGGCTGGTGTCGTCGTCCATATCGTTGCCGTAAAGGTTCATACCGGCTTCCATGCGCAGGGTGTCGCGCGCGCCGAGGCCGCAGGGCTGTACGCCGGCTTGTTGCAGGGCTTTGAAGAATGCGCTAGCTTCGGTGCTGGGCAGGATGACTTCAACGCCGTCTTCGCCGGTGTAGCCGGTGCGGGCGACAAACCAGTCGTTGCCCAAATCCGCGCCTTGGAACGGTTTGAGGTTGTGGACGACATCCGCCCATTCGGGTTTGACGGTCAGGAGTTTTTCGATGGCTTTAGGACCTTGTACGGCAATCATACCGAGGTCGTAGCGCGGGTTGAAGGCGACGCCGAACTCTTGTCCGATTTTGTGGAGCTGGGCGGTATCTTTTTCGCGGGTCGCGCCGTTGGACACAATGCGGTATTGGGTTTCGGCTTCGTTGGTGCGGTAAACGATTAAGTCGTCAATCACGCCGCCGTTGTCGTTGAGCAAAGCAGAATAAAGGGCTTTGCCGACAAAAGCGAGTTTGGCGACATCGTTGGCAATCAATTTGCGGAAAAAGGCTTTGGCATTTGCGCCTGCTACGTCGGTAACGAGCATATGGGATACGTCAAACATACCGGCGTCGGTGCGCACGGCTTCGTGTTCGGCGATTTGTGAACCATAATGGATGGGCAGCTCCCAGCCGGCAAAATCTACCAGCTTCGCGCCTGCATCTTGATGGGCTTGATGAAATGGGGTGGTTTTCAGAGCAGTCATTCTCAAGTTTCTCCGGATTTTTTGTTCAGATGCCGCCCGCGCACCTGTGCGCGGATGACCCTATCTGTCCTTGAACCTGAGATTTTCGGCTGTATCCGCATGATGGCAAACCAGTCTGCTCACTGCTTTGCGCGGTTGTCTGAATGGTGGTTCAGACGGCCTTCTCCCCTTCGGTGGACGTTATTCTAACGCCGCTCTCCAGATTGTTTGTTTCAATGTGCAGTCCCTGATACCTGAGCGATTTAAGGGTGTCTGCGCCTTCGGTGGTTACATTGTAGTTGGATGTAACACTCTCCTGCACATTTCCCGATTATGTCTTGAATCGGCGGTTTGGGCAAGTAGCCGACGAATATTTATGATGCGAATATTCGTCTTTTTATTGAGGCGGCAAAACCTTAGCCTTTATAAAATTGTTAGCCATGCGGCAAATGTTTTTGCAAAAGTCCCAGGCCGTCTGAAGCCCTTGGCCGTTTTTCCTATATAATTCTGTTTTTTCGATTTATCTGCGTCCATCATGAACCGCCTCAAACGCATTAAAACCATCCTCTGCACGCTCTACCGCTACCGCCTTGCCGAGCTGATTGCCTCGCTGGTCCGTCCGGGTTGGGCGCGGACTTTCCTCAATATGCTGCCGCAGTCGTCCAAGTTCAAACACGAGATGCCTGCCGTGCGCCTGCGTTTGGCGTTGGAAAGCCTGGGGCCGATTTTCATCAAATTCGGACAGGTATTATCCACGCGACCCGATTTGATTCCGCATGATTACGCGGTCGAACTGGCAAGGCTGCAAGACAAAGTGCCGCCGTTTGACGCGCAGCTTTCACGCTCGCAAATCGAAAAATCTTTGGGCCAATCCATCGACACTTTATACGCGGAATTTGAAACAGAGCCTGTCGCCAGCGCGTCCATCGCCCAAGTACACAAAGCCCGCCTGCATTCTGGCGAACAGGTCGCAGTGAAAGTCTTGCGCCCCAACCTTTTGCCCGTTATCGAACAGGATTTGTCGCTGATGCGCTTTGGCGCAGGCTGGGTGGAACGTTTGTTTTCAGACGGCAAGCGTTTGAAGCCGCGCGAAGTGGTGGCCGAATTTGACAAATACCTGCACGACGAATTGGACTTGATGCGCGAAGCCGCCAATGCCAGCCAACTTGGACGTAATTTCCAAAACAGCGATATGCTGATTGTGCCGAAGGTGTTTTACGACTACTGCACCAGCGACGTACTGACCATCGAATGGATGGACGGCACGCCGATATCCGATATTGCCAAACTCAAAGCAGACGGCATTGATTTGCACAAACTTGCCGATTACGGCGTGGAAATCTTCTTCACGCAAGTTTTCCGCGACGGCTTTTTCCATGCGGATATGCACCCCGGCAATATTCTGGTTGCCGCCGACAACCGCTACATCGCCCTCGATTTCGGCATCGTCGGCACGCTGACAGATTACGACAAACGCTATCTCGCCATCAACTTCCTCGCCTTCTTTAACCGCGATTACCACCGCGTCGCCACCGCCCACATCGAATCGGGCTGGGTGCCTGCCGACACGCGTGCGGAAGAATTGGAAGCCGCTGTCCGCGCCGTGTGCGAGCCTGTGTTCAACAAACCGATTTCGCAGATTTCCTTCGGCTTGGTGCTGATGCGCCTGTTTGAAGTCAGCCGCCGTTTCAATGTCGAAATCCAACCGCAGCTGGTATTGCTGCAAAAAACGCTGCTCAACATCGAAGGCTTGGGGCGTCAACTCGATCCCGATTTGGACTTGTGGAAAACCGCCAAACCGTTTTTGGTGCGCTGGATGAACGAACAGGTCGGCCCCAAAGCCCTTTGGCGCAACCTCAAAAACGAAGCCCCCGACTGGGCGCAAATCATCCCTTCTCTGCCGCGTAAAATCAGCGCGCTGGTTGATGAAAACCGCCAACAGGAAATGCGCGATGCCTATGTGCATTTGGTCAAAGTACAGCAACGCCAAAGCCTTTGGTTGGCTGTGATTGCGGTTGTTTTGCTGCTGATTTTGCTGTTTAAGTAAACCGTAATACAGCTTTAAACGACATAATAAAGGCCGTCTGAAATCTGATTTTCAGACGGCCTTTTATATACCGACCTATTCTTTTTTCTCGTGCTGAACATGTCCGCTTTCGGCTTCAATATGCCGTCTGAAGCGCAAACCTGCGGCATGGTAAAACGGATGCGGCGAGAATTGGCGCGAGACTTGCGAAGCGAAGATGCAAGTCAGCAACATCCAAAACAGTAAATTCTGTCCGCCCGTCATTTCCATGACCACCACAGCGGCGGTCAACGGCGATTGGGTTGCGGCGGCAAGGAATGCGGCCATGCAGAGCAAAACCGCGACATTGGACGCGTCGCCCAGTTGCGCGAAAGAAGCCATGTGTTCGCCTATCATCGCACCGATGGTTAACGACGGCGTGAAGATGCCGCCGGGAATGCCTGCCCAATAGCTGAACACGGTTGCCGCCCATTTTGCGACTGCCAAGCCGAACGGCGCTTCATACGCACCTTTGAGTGCGGCTGCGGCTTCGTGATAGCCCGTGCCATAGGTTTTACCTTGATAAAACGTACCGAGCAGCGCGAGCAAGATACCCATTGCAAAGGCGACCACCAACAAATGGCGGCGGATGAAACTGCGCCAGCGTACCGGTGCGAATGCCGCCGCTCCGCGATACAAAAAGCTGCCGAACAATCCGCCGGCCACGCCGCAGACGATGCCCGACACCGCGGCCCACATCAGCATGTTTGGCAACTCATGCCCTTGAAAACCTGAGAAATACGGGTTATTGCCCTGTATCGCCACTTGAATGAAACCGGCTGCCAACACGCCCATCAGGATTTGACGTTCCCAACGTAAAAGCACGCCACGCCCCAATTCTTCGATGGCAAACACCACGCCGGCCAAAGGCGCGTTAAACGCCGCCGCCAAACCGCCGGCCGCACCTGCGGCAATCAAATCGTTTTCCTGCATGCCCCTAAACGCCAGCCCGTGCTTTTTACACCACGCACCCCAAGCGTTCATGACCGCCGCACCCACTTGTACAGACGGCCCTTCCCTGCCGATCGACGCCCCCAAAATCATGCCCAAAAACGTCAGCGGAATTTTGAAAAAGGTTTCGCCCAAACGAATCAGACGGGTTTTCTGCGCACCATAAGGCAAAGACAAAGAGGCGATAACCTGCGGAATACCGCTGCCGGAAGTGTACGGCGCAAATTTGCGCGTAAACCACGCCAAAAGCGGTAAACCCAGCGGCAAAGCCACCCACGCAAACCACGGATATTTCCCCACCAGCAAAGCGTTCCATTCCAAAGCCAAATCCGCCAAGTACGCAAACATCAAAGCCGTCAGGGCGACCAGTGCCGAGCCTGCCAGCAAAAACAGAAGGGCAATGCTCTTTTTCGACAGGCGTTTGGTTTGGCGGATTTTGTGGGCAAGGCGCGCCGCCCAAGTCTGGGGAAATTTCATAATAAACACGCAGTCAATGTGTCCAGACGGCCTTGATACTTTTCTCAAAGGCCGTCTGAAAACAAGGATAAAGGTTTTTAAGAACGGTAATCCGCATTAATCGACACATATTCATGCGACAAATCGCAGGTATAGACGGCCGCCGTCGTATCGCCGCGTTGCAAATCGATGCGGACGGTGATTTCCGGACGGTTCATCACTGCTTGTCCTGCTTCTTCGGTATAGCTTTCCGCGCGGCCGCCGTTTTCGGCAACCAACACGTCATCCAGCCACATTTTCAAAGCATCGACATCCAAGTCTTCAATACCGGCATAGCCGACGGCTGCCAACAGACGGCCCAAGTTCGGGTCGGAGGCAAAGAAAGCGGTTTTCACCAAAGGCGAATGGGCAACGGCATAAGCCACTTTGCGCGCCTCTTCGCGGGTTTTCGCGTTTTGCACTTCAATCGTGATGAACTTGGTCGCACCCTCGCCATCACGGACAATCGCCTGCGCCAATTCCAAAGCCAGCGAACCGAGCAAGGCTTTAAGCTGCGCATAGCGCGGATCGGCGGTATTGTCGATTTCACTCTGACCGCAACGGCCTGTCGCCATAATCACGAAGCTGTCGTTGGTGCTGGTATCGCCGTCCACGGTAATCGTATTGAAACTCTTATCTGCGATTTCTTGCGTCATCAGCTGCAAAATCGGTTGGGACACTTTGGCATCGGTGGCAATAAACGACAACATGGTTGCCATGTTCGGATGAATCATACCCGAGCCTTTGGCGATACCGGTGGCGCGGACTGTGTGTTTTTCACCGACCAAGCCTGTGCGTGAAGCAGCTTTCGGTACAGTATCCGTCGTCATGATGGCACGCGCCGCGTCCGACCAAAATGCAGGGCGAACTTGCGGCAAAGCGGCCACGATTTTATCCACAGGCAGCGGCTCCAAAATCACGCCGGTCGAAAACGGCATAATCTGATTGGATTGGCAGCCGACCTGTTCCGCCGCCGCCGCGCACACTTTAATCGCATCCAGACGGCCTTGTGCGCCGGTACCCGCATTGGCATTGCCCGTATTGATGACTAAGGCACACACGCCGTCTTGGTCAAACAGATGCGACTTGGCGATATGCACAGGCGCGGCGCAGAAACGGTTTTGCGTAAACACTGCGCCCACCGTATGTCCGCCGCCCAACACCATCAGCGTCAAATCGTCGCGGTCTTGTTGCTTGATGCCGGCACGACCTGTAAACAGACGGATGCCGTCGATTTCCAACAATTCGTCTGCACGTTTTTCAGTCAAATTTACAGCCATATCATTTTCTCCTGTTTACACTATTTTCAGACGGCCTAAAACGCTATACGCCCAATAAGGGAATCAAGATAGGCACCAATATCGCCGTCAACACACCGTTGAGCGTCAAGCCCAAGCCGGCATATGCGGCCATACGGCGGCCGTATTCCAAAGACGCCGCAATACCCATCGCATGTGAGGCCGTACCCAAAGACATTCCCACTGAAGAAGGCATATATAACGTCCCTTTCAACACTTTATATCCGGCCATCTGTCCAAAAAGTCCAGCAATAATCACCGTTGCCGCCGTAATCGCCGGAATACCGCCGATAGACGCCGTGATTTCAATCGCAATCGGGTTGGTCACAGATTTGGAAGCCAGCGACAAAATCACTTCGCGCGAAGCGCCCAGCCATTTGGCAAAATACACACCCGTAACAATGCCTGTCACGCTGCCCGCCAACTGCGACAACACCACTGGCAACCACTGGCTGCGGATACGGTCCCAATTTCGATAAAGCGGCACGGCCAGCAACACGACTGCCGGTTTCAACCAAAAATCAATAAAGCGCGAAGCAGAATGGTATAGCTCGTAATCGATGGCAAATACCTTCAAATACCCCATCAACACCAGCGTACTGATCAATACCGGATTACACAGCACATTCCCCGTGCGCGCCCGAATCTGCACCGCCAAAGCATACACGGCCAAAGTCAGGAACAGCATGACCGAGGGCATGCGCAACAGCCCGTCTATATTCATCACATCCGCCTCCTGACCCACTCATGCACTTTGCCGGTCACCAACAATACGCAGATCGTACTGCCGATTGTGGCCGTCAAAATTGAAAACCAGTCGTTTGCAATCACGTCCAAATAGCTGATGACGGCCACGCAAGGCGGCACCAAAAACAAAGTCAGGTTTGCCATCAAAATGTCTGCCAGTTCGCCCACCCAAGACAATTTGACCCAGCCCGCCTGAAGCGCGGCAAACAGCAAAGCCATGCCGACAATACTGCCCGGCAGCTTCAACCCCAAAATCCAAACGGTTGCCTCGCCCAAAGCCAGGCAACCCAATACCACCAATAAGGCACGAATAATATTCATTAAGCCGGTTTCTCCTTATCCCTTTTCAGACGGCCTCAAAAAATTTATTAATCATTGAATCATATCGTGCCACAGGCCGTCTGAAAAGGGAAGAAACGCCTTCCTTCGAGTTTAATGAAAGATAAGTATGATTACTCTAGCGGATTGGCTGAGGCAATATTGAAACCCCTACCCTGCTTTTTGTCTTTAACGGCCGCTGCAAACCGGGCATTCGGGATTGTGTTTCACCCCGTATTGCTGCCATTTTCCGCTCAACGCGTTGTAGGTAGAAAGTTTGCCGTGCGACGGCGTACCGATACCGATCAGCACTTTAAGCGCTTCGGCGGCTTGGGTCGTTCCGATAACGCCGACCAACGGCGAAAAAACGCCGAACAATGCACAAGCGCCGTCGCTGGCTTGTTCGCCATCAAACAGGCAGGCATAGCAGGGCGTATCGGGAAGATCGGGACGGTACACGGCGATTTGTCCATCAAAGCCGACGGCCGCTGCGGAAACCAAAGGCGTGCGCGTGGCAACGGAGGCGCGGTTGACTGCTTGGCGTGTGGGATAATTGTCGGAACAATCAAGGATGATGTCGGCGGCGTTTGCCAATTCGACAAGCCTGGCCTCATCGAGAAATTCGGCAATAGCTGTAATGTGTGTTTGGCTGTTGATTTGTTTCAGACGGCCTTGCATCACCAAAGCCTTGTTTTTACCGATGTCGGCTTCGGTAAACGTGATTTGGCGTTGAAGATTGGTCTCGTCGATGGTATCGGCATCGGCAATCGTCAGGCTGCCGATGCCGGCGGCGGCAAGATACGGCAAGGCCGCCGCACCCAGCCCGCCGCAACCGACAACAAGCACATGGGCAGCCAAGAGTTTTTCTTGGCCTTCGATACCGATTTCGTCAAGCAAGATATGGCGGCTGAACCGCAAGAGTTGTTGATCGTTCATCATAATAATAAGGCCGTCTGAAACCCAATGTTCAGACGGCCTGAATGGTTTAGAAATTAATATTTTCGTATGCGTTGTCAAACAAGAAAGGACGGCCTTCGCTGCTGGTTTCGGATTCTAGGCGGATGCCGCTGAGCATCATATTGCGGTCAACGTCTTTCATCATGTCGTAAACGCTCAAGAGCGCCAAATTGAGGCCGGCCAGGGCTTCGGTGGCAATGCTGCCGTTGCTGTGCGCTTGGACGGTCAGCGTGGCCTTCAGGCAGGCCAACTCAACGTTAATATCGAAATCAACCTGCACGCCGATGATGCGGCCGGGCAGGTGCAGCGGAATCAGGTTGGCAGTCTGTTTGATGCTCTGAATGGCGGCAACGCGGGCGATGGTCAGGATACTTGCCTTTTCGGTGGCATTCTCTATCAACACCCTTATCGCCTGCTGGCTCATGTTGATAGTGCCGACGGCGACGGCGGTGTGTTGCTCAGGAAAATCGGGTTGGTTGGGAAATTCAATCATGGGTTTCTCGCCTCTGTTTTGATGGGCAATATTTTACGGCATTTTACAGACAGCGACCACGCGGCGGATACAGACGGCCGTTTTCCGGTTTGAAATGTATCGGGTGTTACCATTGGCAGTTTATAAAAATCTGCTATACAATGTATTCACGATACACCCAAATTAACATTTAAATAAGAGAAAAATCATGCAACTGCATATCTTGAATAATCCAAAAGATGCCGCTCTGGCAGCGGATGCGGAATTTTTAAAACAGTCTCTTTTCAATCTGCTGCATGAGGAAGCATCGCCTTTGGTGGTCGAAACCGTTAAGCTATTATCGACCTCAGACGACAGTGCTGCCCTGATTGAGAAGGTGTTGCCGCAATTGGACGAACAACAAACCCACGATTTAACCTTGGCCTGCGGCCTGTTCGCGCAGATTTTGAACATCGCCGAAGACGTACACCACGAACGCCGCCGCCAAATCCACGAAGAGGCCGGACACAACAGTGCCGAAGGCAGCCTGACGGAAACCGTGCGCAAGCTCAAAGCCGGAAAAGTCAACGGCAAAGCGGTGCAACAACAACTGGACAACACGGTCGTTACCGCCGTTTTGACCGCGCACCCGACCGAAGTACAACGTCAAACCGTCTTGAGCTTCAACCGCCGTATCCGCACGCTGCTGCCGCAACGCGAACGCTGCACCAACCCAGAAGCGCTGGCTCAGTTGCGCCGAGAAATCGACGCCGTGCTTTTGTGCCTGTGGCAGACCAGCGAAACGCGCCGCCACAAACTCAGCGTCAACGACGAAATTAACAACGGTGTATCCATCTTCCCAATGAGCTTCTTTGAAGCCCTGCCTAAACTCTACCGCACAATGGAACGCGATTTTCAGACGGCCTATCCCGGTGTCCGCGTTCCGAATATCCTTAAAATCGGCGGCTGGATCGGCGGCGATCGTGACGGCAATCCGTTCGTTTCTGCCGAAACCTTGCGTTTTGCGTTCAGACGGCATGCCGATGCAGTGTTCCGCTTCTATCGCGGCGAACTCGATAAACTCTACCGCGAATTGCCGCTCTCCATCCGCCGCGTCAAAGTCAACGACGACGTGATGGCACTGGCCGCCCTCTCGCCTGACGAAGAAATCGCCCGCACCGAAGAACCCTACCGCCGCGCCATCGCCTACATCATGGCCCGCGCCATGGGCAAAGCGCGCTCACTCGGTTTGGGCATGGGCTGCAAATTCGGCTTCCTCGAGCCTTATGCCACGGTCGAAGAGTTCCTCACCGACCTGAAAAAACTGCAACGCTCGCTCCACGAAAACGGCAGCCAACTGCTGGCAGAAGGCCGTCTGGCCAATATTATCCGCAGCGTATCCGTGTTCGGCTTCCACATGATGCCGCTCGACCTGCGCCAACACGCAAGCAAACACGCCGATGTGGTTGCCGAGCTCTTCCAACACGCAGGCTTGGAAGACTACAACAGCCTGAACGAAGAGCAAAAACAAGCCGCCCTGTTGCGCGAATTGATCCATCAACGTCCGCTGTACAGCCCGTTCATCACATACAGCGACCATACCCGCCACGAATTGGCAATTTTCAACGAAGCGCGCAAAATCAAAGACGAATTCGGTGAAGATGCCGTTACACAAAGCATTATTTCCAACTGCGAACAACCCAGCGACCTGCTCGCCTTGGCATTGCTGCTGAAAGAAAGCGGCCTGTTGGTGGTGGAAAACGGCAAACCGCACAGCCGCATCAATATCGTGCCTCTGTTTGAAACCATCGAAGCACTCGAAAACGCCTGTCCGGTCATGGAAACCATGTTTCGCCTCGACTGGTATGATGCCCTGCTTGAAAGCCGCGGCAACATCCAAGAAATCATGCTGGGCTACTCCGACTCCAACAAAGACGGCGGCTACGTTACCAGCTCGTGGTGTCTGTATCAGGCAGAGTTGGGCTTGGTCGAACTCTTCAAAAAATACGATGTCCGCATGCGTCTGTTCCACGGCCGCGGCGGCAGCGTAGGTCGCGGCGGCGGCCCATCTTACCAAGCCATTTTGGCGCAACCTGCGGGCAGCGTTGCCGGACAAATCCGCATTACCGAGCAAGGCGAAGTCATTACCGCCAAATACGCCGACCCGGGCAATGCCCAACGTAACTTGGAAACCTTGGTTGCCGCGACTTTAGAAGCCAGCATCCTGCCGGACAAAAAAGACCCTGATGCCAAACTGATGCAGGATTTGTCGGACGTATCGTTCAAATACTACCGCGAACTGATTACCCATCCCGACTTCATCGACTACTTCCTGCAAACCAGCCCGATTCAGGAAATCGCCACCCTCAACCTCGGCAGCCGTCCCGCTAGCCGCAAAACCTTGGCGCGGATTCAGGACTTGCGCGCGATTCCATGGGTATTCTCATGGATGCAAAACCGCCTCATGCTGCCGGCTTGGTACGGTTTCGGCAGCGCAGTGGAAACCTTGTGCGAAGGCAATCCCGACACACTGACCGCCCTGCGCGAACATGCCCAAAGCAACCCGTTCTTCCAAGCCATGCTCTCCAACATGGAGCAAGTGATGGCGAAAACCGACATCACCTTGGCGGAAAACTATGCCGGCTTGAGCGAATCGCCCGATAAAGCAAAAGTCATCTTCGGCATGATCAAGGAAGAATACCAACGCAGCCGCAAAGCACTACTCGACCTGCTGCAAACCGAAGAGCTCCTGCGCGACAACCGCAGCCTCGCCCGTTCTCTTGCCTTGAGGATTCCATATCTGAACGCCCTCAACGGCCTGCAAGTCGCCATGCTCAAACGCCTGCGCAAAGAGCCCGACAATCCGCACGCCCTGCTGATGGTTCACCTGACCATCAACGGCGTGGCGCAAGGTTTGCGCAATACCGGTTAAGGCAGCACGGAAAAAAGGCCGTCTGAAACAATTTTCAGACGGCCTTTAAACTAACTGCGAACCGCAGCAACGGCTTTATCCACGAAGCCCCATACTGTTTCTCAACCTGCTTGCCACTCTTACCCTATTCATTTAACTTGCCCTGTATTTCAAACTATTATGGGCAACAGCAGATAATCTATTGTCAAATCAAAGTGTTCATTTAAGTATGGCAAGCGCTTCAGCATGATGGATGATCAACCTCTGACATACCTTACCGCAGCACTACCCCATACGCCGCACAATACGCTTTCAGACAATCCTAAGGCCGTCTGAAAACAAAAACATCTTACACCAAGGCAACTATCATTATGTTTGACATTGTATTTATCTTGTTATTCGGCAGGCTTCAGCCCCACAAAACACCCGATTCATCCGACACGCCCGTCCCTTTTGGGCATTCGGCGGCAGGCTCGGCTTTAATTTATTTATGCATACGCATAGGGACAATCATCCTTCATGATTCGATTTCCGAAGCCATTAACAGCCTCCCCCTCATTCTGTTTCAAACAATCTGCATGTTCGGCTGTCTGGTTTTGTATTTCAAAATGTTGCGTACCGCATCCGACCCGAAATACCGTCAGATGATTTATTGGGTACTGGGCATTCTTTCAGGTTTGATCTTAAGCCTCCTGTCCGAAAAATTGTTTTATTTAACGGCTTTATTCATTTACTCATTCTTCGGAAGAACAATAAATTGAATGCCTGCCCTCTTTTTTCAGACGGCCTTTTATCATAAGAACACCCCAGCATTGCAGCTGTGTTGAGTACCTCCACAATATGCTATAATCCGCCGTTAAACTTTTATCTTTTCAGGAAAAACCATGAGCTTGAAATGCGGCATCGTCGGCCTGCCCAACGTCGGCAAATCCACCCTCTTTAACGCGCTGACCCAATCGGGCATCGAAGCGGCGAACTATCCCTTCTGCACCATCGAACCCAACGTCGGCATCGTCGAAGTACCCGACCCGCGCATGGCGGAGCTGGCAAAAATCGTCAATCCGCAAAAAATGCAGCCTGCCATCGTCGAATTTGTCGACATTGCCGGTTTGGTTGCAGGCGCGAGCAAAGGCGAAGGCCTGGGCAACCAGTTCCTCGCCAACATCCGCGAGACTGACGCGATTGTTAACGTCGTGCGTTGCTTTGACGACGACAACATCGTTCACGTTGCAGGCAAAGTCGATCCGATTGCCGACATCGAAACCATCGGCACCGAACTAGCGCTTGCCGACCTCTCCAGCGTCGAAAAAGCCATCGTCCGCGAAGAAAAACGTGCCCGCTCAGGCGACAAAGACGCGCAAAAACTGGTCGAACTATGCAAAAAACTGCTGCCGCATCTGGACGAAGGCAAACCCGTGCGCTCCTTCGGCTTAGACGCTGAAGAACTTGCCATGCTCAAACCACTGTTCCTGCTGACCGCCAAGCCCGCTATGTACGTCGGCAACGTTGCCGAAGACGGTTTTGAAAACAATCCGCACCTCGACCGCCTGAAAGAATTGGCAGAAAAAGAAAACGCCCCCGTCGTTGCCGTATGCGCCGCGATGGAGAGCGAAATCGCCGAATTGGAAGACGACGAAAAAGCCGAGTTCCTCGCCGAAATGGGCTTGGAAGAACCCGGCCTGAACCGCCTGATCCGCGCCGGTTACGACCTCTTGGGTCTGCAAACCTACTTCACCGCCGGCGTGAAAGAAGTCCGCGCCTGGACCATCCACAAAGGCGACACCGCCCCGCAAGCCGCCGGCGTCATCCACACCGACTTCGAACGCGGCTTCATCCGCGCCCAAGTCATTTCCTACGACGATTTTGTCTCACTCGGCGGCGAAGCCAAAGCCAAAGAAGCCGGCAAAATGCGCGTGGAAGGTAAGGAATATGTCGTGCAAGACGGCGATGTGATGCACTTTTTGTTTAACGTATAAACCAAGCAAAACGCTTTTTCAGACGACCTTTGCCAAATCAAGGTCGTCTGAAACATTGAAGGAAACCCAATGACCTCCGTTATCCAAGACTTGAAAGCGCGCGGCCTTATCGCGCAAACTACCGACATCGAAGCCTTAGACGCTTTGTTAAACGAACAAAAAATCGCCCTCTACTGCGGTTTCGACCCAACAGCCGACAGCCTGCATATCGGCCACTTGCTGCCCGTGTTGGCATTGCGCCGTTTCCAAAAGGCAGGGCATACGCCGATTGCTTTGGTGGGCGGCGCGACCGGTATGATCGGCGACCCCAGCTTCAAAGCGGTGGAGCGCAGCTTGAATTCCGCCGAAACCGTTGCCGGCTGGGTAGAAAGCATCCGCAACCAACTGAAACCGTTTTTGAGCTTTGAAGGCGAAAACGCCGCCATTATGGCGAACAACGCCGACTGGTTCGGCAGCATGAACTGCCTCGATTTCCTGCGCGACATCGGCAAGCATTTCTCTGTCAACGCCATGCTGAACAAGGAATCTGTCAAACAGCGTATCGAGCGCGACGACGTGGGTATTTCCTTCACCGAGTTCGCCTACTCCCTGCTGCAAGGCTACGACTTTGCCGAATTGAACAAACGTCATGGTGCGGTTTTGGAAATCGGCGGCTCCGACCAATGGGGCAATATTACTGCCGGTATCGACCTGACACGTCGTCTGAATCAAAAACAAGTATTCGGTCTGACCCTGCCTTTGGTTACTAAATCCGACGGCACCAAATTCGGCAAAACCGAAGGCGGCGCGGTATGGCTGAATGCGAAGAAAACCTCGCCGTATCAGTTCTACCAATTCTGGCTGAAAGTTGCCGATGCCGATGTGTATAAATTCCTGAAATACTTTACCTTCCTGTCTATCGAAGAAATCGACGCCATCGAAGCGAAAGACCAAGCCAGCGGCACCAAGCCCGAAGCGCAACGTATCCTCGCCGAAGAAATGACCCGTCTGATTCACGGCGAAGCCGCCCTGCAAGCCGCGCAGCGCATTTCCGAAAGCCTGTTTGCCGAAGACCAAAGCAGCCTGACCGAAAGCGACTTCGAACAGCTCGCCCTCGATGGTCTGCCCGCATTTGAAGTTTCAGACGACCTCAACGTCGTTGAAGCCTTAGTCAAAACCGGCTTGGCATCTTCCAACAAAGAAGCGCGCGGTTTTGTGAACAGCAAAGCGGTATTGCTCAACGGCCAAGCCGCCGAATCGAACAACCCGAACCACGCCGCCGAACGCCCCGACGATGCCTATCTGCTGACCGACGCGCACAAACGTTTCGGCAAATACACCATCGTACGGCGCGGCAAACGCAACCACGCTTTGTTGGTTTGGAAATAATCTTTAAACATTAAACACATCGTTTAAAACAATCATGCCGTCTGAAATCAGCCACGCTTTTTTTCAGACGGCATTTTCTATTGATGATATTCAGTTTTCCAAAAAGAAAGGGCAGGTTTTGCACCTGCCCTTCTATTAAGCCAATTTCCTTAAGAAACTTTTATCCCCAGCTTACTGCAAACGTTCATTTTCTTGACGGACGGCATTCACCACATCTGCGCCAAACAAAGCGTTGACATCGGTTTCATCAAACACATACTTGCTATGGCAGAAATCGCAATCGATTTGAATGCTGCCTTGTTCCGCCACCACGCCGCCAACTTCTTGGCCGCCAAGCATCAACAGCATATCGCTGACTTTGCCGCGGGAGCAGGTGCAGGCAAATTCAATAGTCTCCGGTTCAAAAACGCGGGGCGGGGTTTCATGGTAAAGGCGGTAAAGGGCGTGATGAGCGTCCAAACCGGTCAATTCTTGCGAAGTAAGCGTTTGCGCAAGCGTAGTCACATGCTCCCACGCGGCATCATCCAATTCTTCTTCCGGCAGACGTTGCAGCAATAATGCGCCTGCGGCTTGGTCGTCGGCGGCAAGCGTAATATAGGTATCGATCTGCTCGGAACGTTTCATATAGTTGACCAACATTTGCGCAATGCTGTCGCCTTCCAGAGGGACAACACCTTGCCATGGGTCGGCATCTTTAGGCTGATGGGTCAAAACGAACACGCTGTTTTCGCCCAACAGCGCAGTCAGGCTTTCGTCATCATGGATTTCAGCAGTTTCGTCCCAACGTGCGGTAGCACGGACAGTATTTTCAGAAGTCGCTTCCACCACCAACATTTTCAGACGGCCCTGACCTTGAACCTGAACAATCAGCGTGCCTTCGTTTTTAAGGTTGGCAGACAATAAAGAACCGGCAGCCAACAATTCACCCAATGCGCGACGGATGGCGACAGGATAATGTTTTTGGTTGACGATGTGGTGCCAAACCTTTTCAAGGCGGATGTGCATACCGCGGATAGGCATATCGTCGAAGATAAAGCGTGTACGGATATCGCTGTGATTTTGTGTCATGTCAGTCTCTGAAAATAAATCAATGAATGCCGCTTATATGGTTGCAGCGGCGGATAAATCAAGCGAAACCGTGTTTGATGTTTTTCTAGTTTGTTTGGAAACAAGGGTTTAACGCAAAATAACAGCAGTTTTTTTGCCAAAAAGACAGTTTTTGAATACAATCAAGCAGATAACAAGAGAATGATACGGGATAACATCTCAGAAACCGGCAATGTGCCTGCAATCGGCAGGGAATGCCTTCTGAAACGGAAGTTTTTATAATGAATTTTTTACTCCGGCTCGCAGCAGTTTGGACTTCGGTCGCCATGCTCGCGAGCGTCAATTTTTCTTACGCCGATGATTTGGAAAACCTGATTACCACCCGTCAGCATGTTTTAAACCAATTCAACGACAACGCCAACGTTTACGACAATACGCGTCAGGCAACCCCTGTCCACCCCGTCAATACACACCCCGCTCCAAGCAACAATACGCGCGCACCTTCAGGCAATGCAGACGAATTGATCGGCAGCGCCATGGGCTTGCTCGGCGTGGCCTACCGCTACGGCGGCACATCGGCTTCTACCGGCTTTGACTGCAGCGGCTTCATGCAACACATCTTTAAACGCGCCATGGGTGTAAACCTGCCGCGCACCTCTGCCGAACAGGCGCAAATGGGCGTTGCCGTGAGCCGTTCGGAATTGCAGCCGGGCGACATGGTCTTTTTCCGCACCATGGGTCCCGGCCGTATTTCCCACGTCGGCCTTTACATCGGCAACAACAATTTCATTCATGCGCCGAGAACGGGCAAACGTATCGAAATTACCAGCCTCGGCCACAAATATTGGAGCGCGAAATACGCCTTCGGCCGCCGCGTGAAGAAAAACGATCCATCCCGTTTCTTGAATTGAGGTGCATGATGGCAATGCCGCAAATGCCCAAATGGTATGACGATGACGGTCAGATTGTTTCCTGCACCGAAAAAGTCAAAGTCATGACCGAAAACTTGAACGAACTGTACCAAATAGCGCAGGACGCATTTGAAGACGCGCTGCTGATGGGTTGTTCCGAAAAACAGCTACGCGAATACTTCCGCGACTTAATGGCTGGACTGGAAAACCCTTATCAAAAAAACGGTTAGTTATTCGATCCATACAAAAAAGGCCGTCTGAAAGTTTTTCAGACGGCCTTTTCTTATTGGCCAGACCCCTACCCTATTGCTAACATTCCACCACGCGCACGGATACAGGGACGGCTTTTTTCTGCAAGGTAATGGCCAAGCCTGCGAGTGAGGTTTCTTTGTAGGTTGCCTTCATATCGCGGCCGGTTTGCAGCATGGTTTGAATCACTTCATCAAGTGAGACTTTTTTGTCTGTGCCGTCTTCTAAAAGTGCGAGGGTGGCGAGCTTGAGGGCTTTTTCGGCGGCGATGCCGTTGCGCTCGATACAGGGGATTTGCACCAAGCCGCCGACCGGGTCACAGGTCAGGCCTAAGTGGTGTTCCATGGCCATTTCGGCGGCGTTTTCCACTTGTTTCGGTGTACCGCCGATAACTTCGGCGTATGCGCCAGCCGCCATGGAACACGCCACGCCGACTTCACCTTGGCAGCCTACATCCGCGCCGGAAATCGACGCGTTGGTTTTATACAAAATACCGATGGCACCGGCAGTCAGCAGGAAATCTTCGACACGCGATTGGTTGGCGTGCGGATTAAATTTGCGGAAATAGTGCAAGACGGCAGGAATGATGCCTGCCGCGCCGTTGGTGGGTGCAGTTACAACACGGCCGCCGGCGGCGTTTTCTTCATTGACCGCCATGGCGTACACCATCGGCCAAAGTTGGGTATTGACGATTTCGCTCTCACGCAGGACTTTGAGTTTGGCCGCCAACTGCGGCGCGCGGCGGCGGACGTTCAAGCCGCCCGGCAGCTGCCCTTCCGCACCCAAGCCGCGCTTGATGCAGTTTTCCATCACATCGGCCACGGCAGCCACACGGCGGCGTACTTCCGCTTCATCGCAACCTGCCAACGCCGCTTCATTGGCCAACACGACTTCGGAAATATTCAACTGGTTCAGACGGCATTGTGCCAGCAGCTCGTCGCAGTTTTTGTAAGGATATGGCACGTCTGAATTTTCCTGCGCTTCTTGTGCAAACCCTTCGTCTGTTACGATAAAACCGCCGCCGACCGAATAATAGATCTGCTCTTTCAGCTTCTGGCCGTCTGAATTATAGGCGATAAAGTTCAAACCGTTCGGATGTTTGGGCAACACTTTGTCGCCGCGGATATCCAAATCTTTTTCAGGATTGAATGCCATTTCACGGCCGTTGAGTTTTAAAACGTGCTGCGTGCGGATGCGTTCCAAGCGTTGGGAGATGTCTGCAAGCGGAATATCGTGCGGCAGGCTGCCTTCCAAACCAAGCAATAATGCGTCGAATGTGCCGTGTCCGATGCCGGTCAAGGCAAGCGAGCCGTACACTTCAATGACAATGCGCGCCACTTGCGTATCCAAGTTTTCGGCATGCAGCAAATCGGTAAAAGCGGCCGCAGCCTTCATCGGGCCGACGGTATGCGAGCTGGACGGGCCGATGCCGATTTTAAAAATATCGAAAATACTGATCATGGGGTTTTCCCTTATAGTCTGAAAAGGCCGTCTGAAGATTTCAGACGGCCTGTTGTTTGTAAAGCTTAAACAGTCTCTATCCAACCGCCAATGCGTTTTTCAACGGCTTCGGCATTCAGCCCCAAATCGGCTAAAAGTTTTTTCGGATCGCCGTGTTCGGTAACTTTGTCTTCTACACCCAGCAGCAATACCGGTTTGCAGATGCCGTGTTTCGCCAACACTTCCAACACTGCGCTGCCTGCGCCGCCTTGTTCGGCGTTTTCTTCGGCGGTAACGATGTAATCGTGGCTTCGGGCAAGACGGACGATCAGCTCTTCATCTATCGGTTTGACAAAGCGCATATCGGCAACAGTGGCGTTCAGCTTGTCGGCGGCGGTCAATGATGGGGCAACCATGCTGCCAAAGGCAATAACGGCAATTTTCTCGCCTTCGCGACGGATGATGCCTTTGCCGATTTCAACGGTTTCCAGGCCGTCTGAAACGGTTGCGCCCGTGCCTGTACCGCGCGGATAACGGACAGCGGACGGCGAATTTGCCTGATAGCAGGTTGAGAGCAGCAAGCGGCATTCGTTTTCGTCGCTGGGAGCGGCAATAATCATGTTCGGCACGCAACGCAAAAAGCTCAAGTCGTATAAGCCGGCATGGGTCGGGCCGTCTGCACCGACAATACCTGCGCGGTCGATGGCGAACAAAACAGGCAGGTTTTGCAAGGCAACGTCATGTACCAACTGGTCGTAAGCGCGTTGCAGGAAAGTGGAGTAAATCGCCACGACAGGCTTAATGCCTTCGCATGCCAAGCCGCCTGCAAAGGTAACGGCGTGTTGCTCGGCGATACCGACGTCGAAATAGCGGTCAGGGAATTGCTGTTCAAACTCAACCAAGCCGCTGCCCTCGCGCATGGCAGGCGTGATGGCAACCAAACGTTCGTCCGCTGCCGCCTGGTCGCACAGCCATTGGCCAAACACTTGCGTATAAGTCGGTTGGGCCGCGGCAGGTTTGACTTCCGGAGCAGGTACTTCGCTCGGCAGCTTGGCGACAGCGTGATATTTGATAGGGTCGTTTTCGGCGAATTTGTAGCCGTTGCCTTTTTTGGTGATGACGTGCAGCAACTGAGGGCCTTTGCGGCCGCGCAAGTCTTTTAATACATCGACCAGATTTTCAACGTTGTGACCGTCCACCGGGCCGGTATAACGGAAACCGAAGTTTTCAAACAAAGACAGCGACTGCTTGGCGTGTTCCGCTTCACCTGCCAATGTTTTGATTTTATTTTCAACTTTTTGGGCAAGCTCCATCGCGCCGGGCAATTTGTCCAATACTTTGCTCGATTGGGCTTTGATGGTGCTCAACAGGCCGTGCATATCGCGCACGACGTTGCTGGCGAGGTATTTCGGCAACGCGCCGACATTGGGGGAAATCGACATTTCGTTGTCGTTGAGGATGACCAGCAAATCGACATCCATATCGCCTGCGCAGTTCAGGGCTTCAAACGCCTGACCTGCCGTCATGGCTCCGTCGCCGATGATGGCGACGCTGCGGCGGTTGTTGCCCAACTGCTTGTCCGCAACGGCCATGCCTAAAGCCGCGCCGATGGATGTAGAAGAATGCCCCACGCCGAATGCGTCGTATTCCGACTCACTGCGTTTCGGAAAACCCGCCAAACCACCGTATTGGCGCATGGTGTGCATTTGATTCTTGCGGCCGGTGAGGATTTTGTGCGGATAGCTTTGATGGCCGACATCCCAAACCAAATGGTCTTCGGGCGTGTCGTACACATAATGCAGTGCCACCGTCAGCTCGACCGCGCCCAAGTTACTGGCGAAATGGCCGCCCGTCTTACCGACGGAATCCAACAGAAATTCGCGCAATTCGGCGGCAACTTGCGGCAGCTGTTTTTTCTCCAGACGGCGCAAATCCTGAGGCGTATCGATAATATCGAGCAAAGGGCTTGGGTTCATGATTTTTGGCGGTGAATTTTTGTGTAACGGACGATTATATCAAGAGATTGCACAACTTGTTACAAATGCTTTCAGACGGCCCGAACCTTTATCCTTTATAATACTGCCAACTAAAAACACAAGGCCGTCTGAAATGACCCAAAACGCAAACAATCTCTGCTGGCTCGATATGGAAATGACCGGCCTCAACCCGGAACATGACCGCATTATCGAAGTCGCCATGATCATTACCGACTCCGATTTGAACGTACTGGCGCAATCGGACGTTTACGTCATCCATCAAAGCGACGAGTTGCTCGACGGCATGGACGAGTGGAACACCGCCACCCACGGCCGTACCGGCCTGACCCAACGCGTGCGCGAATCCAAACTGACCGAAGCCGAAGTCGAGCAAAACCTGTTGGACTTCATGTCCGCATGGATACCCGAAAAATCCACGCCCATGTGCGGCAACTCCATCCATCAAGACCGCCGCTTCATGGTCAAATACATGCCGCGTTTGGAAGCCTATTTCCACTACCGCAACTTAGACGTATCCACGCTGAAAGAATTGGCCAAACGCTGGAATCCGGCCGTCGCCAAAAGCGTGATCAAACGCGGTTCGCACAAGGCATTGGACGACATCCTCGAAAGCATCGAAGAAATGCGCCATTATCGCGAGCATTTCCTCAAACTCCCTTCCGAACAATAATCCCAAGGCCGTCTGAAACAGGTTTTACACTGTTCAGACGGCCTCATCGGCTTCCTTCATCTCATGAAAATCACCAAAATCTTTACCTTCGATTCCTCGCATATGCTCGACGGGCATGACGGCAAATGCCAAAACCTGCACGGCCACACCTACAAACTTGAAATCACCGTCTCCGCGCCCGTTATCCAAGGCGGCGCAAAAGACGGCATGGTGATGGACTTTACCGACCTGAAAGCCATCGTCAAACAACACATTACCGACCCGTTCGACCATGCCTTCATCTATCACGGCAACAACGAACGCGAAAGCCAAATCGCCGCGCTTTTGGAAGGCTGGAACATGAAAACCCTGCGCCTGCCCTGCCGCACCACCGCCGAAAACATGAGCGTAGAAATGTATGGCCGTCTGAAAAACGCCGGTGTCAAAGTGTGCAGCGTGAAATTATGGGAAACGCCGACTTCGTGTGCGGAATATGAAGGTGAATAAACTGCCATCCTGTATTTTTCAGACGGCCTGCTCCCCAAACACACCCATCCGCTAAACATCAAAAGGAATCTTCATGAAACTCCTCTCCACCCTCCTCGTTCTCTTCGTCGCTGTCGAACATTTCTACATCGCCTGGCTCGAAATGACGCAAATCCCAAGCGAAAAAGCGTCGGAACTGTTCAACATGCCTTACGAATTTATGGAACAAAAACGCGTGCAAACCCTGTTTTCCAACCAAGGCCTGTACAACGGCTTCCTCGCCATCGGCTTAGTATGGGCGCGCTTTGCCGCACCCGACAACGCCGTTTACGGCGCGACGATTCTGTTCCTCGGCTTCGTCCTCATTGCCGCCGCATGGGGCGCGTTTTCATCCGGCAACAAAGGCATTTTGCTCAAACAAGGCTTGCCGGCATTTTTGGCCGCCGCAGCCGTCATTACAGCTTAAACACACCAGCCATTCTTTCCCCTCAACCTAACAGAAAGAATGGCTGCCTCAACCGATTTCTCAAAACGCTTTACCACAACAATTAAATCCCGCACACCCGACATTCATGACCATTCAAATCACACCAAACAATCCCCAATACCGCATTGTCGAAATCTTTGAAAGCCTGCAAGGCGAAGGCTGGAATACAGGCATGCCCGCCGTTTTCATCCGTTTGGGCAAATGCAATCTCGCGTGCAGCTGGTGCGATACCGACTACCTCAAATTCGGCATGATGAGCCTATCCGATATTTTAGGCCGTCTGAAAACCTACACGGCGCGCAACATCATCATTACCGGCGGCGAACCCACCATCCAACCGCATTTGGATACCCTGCTCAATGCACTCAAAGCCGAAGGCTATTTTCTGTGTATCGAAACCAACGGCCTCAACACCGCGCCGCCGCAAATCGACTACGTTGCCACCAGCCCTAAAGCCTGCTATGCCGCCAAATATGAATCTAGTTGCATCGAGAAAGCCGACGAAGTGCGTATTGTTGCCGACGGCGATGTCGTTGCGTTTTGCCAAGAGATGGAACGCAAAATCCGCGCCCAACATTACTACCTCTCGCCTTGCGAACAAGACGGTGTGATGAATATCTACGACACCATCCGCCAAATCGGCGTATTAAACAGCCGATCCGACTCCCCCGTCCATTGGCAACTGAGCGTACAGACGCATAAATGGGCAGGAATAGAATAATTCGTTTGAAATCAATTAAAAACAAATCCTTTACAAAATATTGAATGTAAATACCATTCGATATTCGACCAAATGCACTACTGGCAATGCTCTCAGGCCGTCTGAAAACCCAATTTCAGACGGCCTTTTTTGTTACAAACCTCTTGACCGATTACATAAGATTACGTAAAGTGTGCAACAGTTTTCATAAATTGGTAAAACCAATTTACCTGATAACTGATTGCATCTAAAAAAGTGGCAATCCTTATTCGAAAAACATCTATTACTCAACACATCGCATCAAACCGCCATTGATTGACGGTTATGGTGCCCGTTGCCCCAAGGATAATCCCATGGCTCTCTTTCTCAGTATTTTTCCCATTGTGCTGCTGATCTGGCTGATGGTTAAGAAAAACAGTATGCCGTCCTACGTCGCGCTGCCGATTACCGCCGCGCTGATTTATGCCATCAAACTGTTTTATTTCGGCAACGACGCTATGTTGCTCAACGCAACAGCCGCGTCCGGCCTCGTCTCTACCCTGACCCCGATTACCGTGATTTTCGGTGCCATTATGTTTAACCGCATGATGGAAACCACCGGCTGTATCGACGTCATCCGCAAATGGCTGGCTACCATCAGCCCGAATCCGATTGCCCAGTTGATGATTATCGGCTGGTCTTTCGCCTTTATGATTGAAGGCGCATCCGGTTTCGGCACACCTGCCGCCATTGCCGCGCCAATCCTGATGAGCTTGGGCTTCAACCCATTAAAAGTAGCCATCTTCACTTTGGTCATGAACTCCGTACCCGTGTCCTTCGGTGCAGTAGGTACCCCGACTTGGTTCGGCTTCGCGCCTTTGGGCTTGGATCAAAAGAGCATTATGGAAATCGGTATGAGAACCGGCGTAATGCACTTCTTTGCTGGTTTCATCATCCCTGTGATCGGCTTGAGCTTCATCGTACCTTGGGCTGAAATCCGCAAAAACTTGGGCTTCATCGGTATCGCCGTATTCTCCTGTACCCTTCCTTACGTTGCCTTGGCGATGGTTAATGAAGAATTCCCATCTCTGGTTGCCGGCGCAATCGGCCTGATGGTGTCCGTATTCGCAGCAAACCGCGGCTGGGGCTTGAGCAAAGATTACGCCAAAGACCCGAATGCAGAAAAAGTACCTTTCGCACAAGTTGCCAAAGCACTGGCTCCTTTGGGTATGCTGATCGGCATGCTGGTGATCACCCGTATCAAACAGCTGGGCATCAAAGGCCTGCTGACCAGCAAAGAAGAATGGTTCAGCTTCCAACTGCCGTTTGATTTGTCCAAAATCACCGTCAGCGACTCCCTAACCATCACCTTCGGCAACATCTTCGGCCAAGGCGTAAACGCTTCCTACCAAACCCTCTACGTTCCGGCTTGGATTCCGTTTGTCTTCACCGTTTGGATTTGCATCCTGCTGTACAAAACCAAATTCAAAGATGCGTGGTCTTTCTATGCTGCAACCTTCAACCAAACCAAAAAACCTCTGCTTGCCCTGATGGGTGCGTTGATTATGGTTCAACTGATGATGGTTGGCGGCGACGACTCCATGGTGAAAATCATCGGTAAAGAATTTGCCAATGCGGCTGGCGAACACTGGGTGTACTTCTCCCCATACCTGGGTGCAATCGGTGCATTCTTCTCCGGCTCCAACACTGTATCCAACCTGACCTTTGGTCCGATTCAACAACAAATCGCGCTTGATACCGGCCTGTCCGTTACCCTCATCCTCGCCCTGCAATCTGTCGGCGGCGCAATGGGCAACATGGTCTGCATCAACAACATCATCGCCGTGTGCAGCGTGTTGAACGTAAACAACGCCGAAGGCGCCATCATCAAGAAAACTGTGATCCCGATGAGCATCTACGGCATCATCGCCGTGACTGTGGCTGCAATTTTCTTCTTCTAAACCGCTTCATATCAAAGGCCGTCTGAATATTCAGACGGCCTTTTTTGTATTCTTTCGCTATATTTCTTAAAGAATCATTAATGTATATATTCCGCAACAACCCGCATAACCACTTTGCAACACCAAATTACAAACAACTTTCTATTAATAAACAATCCGGTAACCATAAGTAAACACTGTTTTGCAATTTACCCAATTGCCACTACCGACAAAACGCCTAAAATACGCTTCATCTGCAAACGGAAACCCTTTCTCACTTTGCAAGATAACACACAACACTCATATGGAGCTTAGATCATGAAATTACTTTCTGTTATCACTGCAGCCGCATTGGCTACTGTTTCCTTCTCCGCTGCCGCTGCACCTGCCGGCTTCGTTTCTTACAGTTGTGACGGTGGCAAATCACTGAACGTGATGTACGGCTTTGACCGTAGCGGCCGTGCCATTACTGCTGACGTAAATGCCGGTGGCAAAAAAGCCTCTTTGGTTGTCGACAAAAAACGTTCTGACAGCACTGGCACTACTTTCACCAACCGCCGCGGCTATGCAATGTCTGCCGGTTTCATCGACAAAAACACCCACACTACTTCTGAAGTAGTTGGCGTGAACGCCCCTAACGGCTCATTCCTGGTGAAAAACTGCGAACCACGTCCACGTTAATCCCAGTTTTCCTATTTAACCGAATCATCCCGGTTTGATAGAAAGGCCGTCTGAAAAACAATTTTCAGACGGCCTTTTGATTCGAGCCTATAAAAAGAGCATGTACCGTACACGCTCTTTTTGTTTGTTCACACAACAATTAAATACGCATCGGCATTACGATGTATTTGAAGTTCGGATTATTCGGTACGGTAAACAGCGTTGAACGGTTGGCATCGCCGAAGGCAAGCTGCATATCGTCGGAGTGGATGTTACGCAACACATCCATCAAGTAGCCGATGTTGAAACCGACTTCGAGCTCTCCGCCTTGGTAAGCGATTTCCAGCTCTTCGCGCGCTTCTTCCTGCTCGTTGTTGCTACATACGACACTCAGCAAACCAGGCTGCAGGAACAGTCGTGCGCCGCGGAATTTTTCATTGGCAAGAATGGCGGCACGCTCGAGTGCACCCAAAAGCTGGGTACGGGATACGAGGAAAATCTTGTCATTATCCAAAGGAATCACGCGGTTAAAGTCAGGGAACTTGCCGTCGATGACTTTGCTGACAATGGTTGTGCCATTGCATTGGAAGCGTACTTGATTGTCCAAAAGCTCAACGGTGATGGACTCGGACGGATTGTTCAACAGCTTGAAGAGTTCCAATACCGTTTTACGCGGCAGGATCACTTCCGTTTTCGGCAGTTCTGCTTCAATTTGACTGGCCGCATAAGCAAGGCGGTGGCCGTCGGTTGCAACAAGGCGCAGCTGATTACCTTCAACCTGCATCAGCAAACCGTTGAGGTAATAGCGGATATCTTGAACTGCCATGCTGTATTGCACTTGCGAAAGCATGGTTTTGAAGGTTTCTTGAGTCAGTGAGAAAGTCGCACTGACGTCGCTGCCGACGCTCATCAACGGAAAGTCTTCAGCCGGCAAGGTTTGCAGGGCAAAACGGGATTTTCCCGCGCGCAGAGTCAAACGGTTGTCCGCCCAATCCAGTGACACCAGCGCACTGTCAGGCAGGGCACGCAGGATGTCTTGGAATTTTTTAGCGTTGGTCGTAATACGGAAATCGCCTGCCTGACTTTCAGGGCCGGCGGTATTGATTTGGATTTCCAAGTCGGTTGCCAAAAGTTTGGTTTGTCCGTCTTTGCTTTCCAGCAACACATTAGACAAAATCGGCAGAGTATGGCGACGTTCGACAATACCGGTAACGGCTTGCAACGGCTTGAGCAGACTGTCGCGATCGGCTTGTAAAATCAGCATGTTCCATTCCTTTGAATTTGAAATCGGTTGATTTGGGTATTTTAAAATATTTTTTGTATTCAGACGGCCTCACATTGACATCAGGCCGTCTGAATATTGCATTGGGTCAGTTCTGAATCAAAATCAGCAGTTTTTCGTAGTCTTGCGCCAATTCGGGATCTTCTTCGCGCAGTTTTGCCACCGCTTTGACACCGTGCATCACGGTCGTGTGATCGCGACCGCCAAAGGCATCACCGATAGAAGGCAGGCTGAGCGTGGTCAGCTCTTTGGTCAGGCTCATGGCAACTTGGCGCGGACGGGCAATATTGCGCGTGCGTTTTTTGCCTAATATATCGCTGATTTTAATACGGTAGTATTTGGCTGTCGCATCGATGATGATGTCGGCGGTAATGACTTTGTGTTTCTCGGCAATAATATCCTGCAAAGCCGTGCGCGCCAAATCCATGTCGATGACAGGACGGTTCATAAAACGGCTGCTGGCACTGACACGGTTGAACGCGCCTTCCAGTTCGCGCACGTTGGAACGAATCAGGTTGGCAACAAACAATGCGGCTTCGTCTTCAATGCTGATGCCTGCCGCTTCTGCCTTTTTCTGCAAAATCGCCACGCGCATTTCCAGCTCGGGTGGCTCGAGTTCTAAAGTCAAACCCCATGAAAAGCGCGATTTGAGCCGGTCGTCCATGCCTTCAATTTTGGCAGGTAACACGTCGCAAGTGAGGATGAGCTGTTTTTTCTCGTTATGGAAATGGTTGTACAGATAGAAAAATTCTTCCATCGTACGGTCTTTGCCTTTAATGAACTGAATATCGTCGATAATCAGCAGGTCATATTGTTTGTATTGTTGCTTGAACACATCATAAGTGTTGTTGCGTACAGCCTTCATAAAGCTGCGGATATAGTCGTCCGAGTGCATATAACGCACTTTGGCATCAGGACGGTTTTTCAGCAATTCATTGCCGATGGCTTGCACCAAGTGGGTTTTACCCAAACCGGTACTGCCGTATAAGAAAAACGGGTTGTAGCCCTGCCCCGGATTTTCAGCAATCGCTTGGGCGGCAGCGGCGGCAAGGCGGTTGCCCTTACCTTCCACCAAAGTTTCAAATGTATAGTCGCGCGACAGATTGGTCTGTTCGTAGCGTGCTTCTTCCGCATCGTGTTGCGCGTCGGTTTTGGCTTTGGCAACTGCTTTAGATTCAGCCGGAGCAGTAGTTTGCACTTGAGGCTCATGCGGCAGGTTTTTCATGCGTTGCGCCAAAATCTCGGCAGCCGTCATGGCAGCTGCAGGTTTGGAAACCGTTTCAGACGGCCTATTTTCTTCCATTGGCGCAGCAGTTTGCAAAGGCATTTGAACAGGCTCTACACACTCTTCAACTTCAATGACCTCTTGCACTTGCACCGGCGCAACAGTCTGAGCCGCCATTTCATAATGCGTACCTACGCCCGGCTTAAACGCGAAAGCAGCCTGCTGAGGCACCAATTCGGCACGCACGGCATCAATTTTGGCGGCAAACTGGCTTTTAAGCATATTGCAGGCAAATTGGTTTTTACCATACACCACCCACACGCCGTTTTCTTCACCCACGGTCAAAGGCGCAATCCATTGCGCAAACTGCCCGGCAGGCAACATTTCGTGAAGGCGGCAAAGGCACAGCGGCCAAAATTCAGCTAACGTCATGAGATTAAGCTCGGAAATGGAAGATTTGGGAAATACAAGAAGGCAGAGCAGACAGGCAATCCGATAAAAATCAAATTTTTACGATACTCCCGCTTTCAGACGGCCTTGCACACAGAGAAAAGCAAGGTTGGTCAATTATACCCATTCCGCTCTTTTTTATCCACAACCGCCGCAAAATTTTATCCACAAATTCTATCAATGCATAAAACCCGTTGTCACACTTTAGCCAACGAAAAGTTTTTATATTGATTGACAAAAGCGGCAAATTGGAGTGTAATTCACGGTTTAATTATCTACCAATTTTTAGGAAACATCATGAAACGCACTTATCAACCTTCCGTTACCAAACGCAAACGCACCCACGGCTTCTTGGTTCGCTCCAAAACCCGCGGTGGTCGCGCAGTATTGGCTGCCCGTCGCGCCAAAGGCCGCAAACGCCTGGCTGTATAATTTTGAATTACGGCTTCTCGAAGCAGTATCGCTTATTAAAAACGGATGATTTTTCATCCGTTTTTGCGTTGAAAAACCGACGCAGCCGCGATTTGCTGCAAGTCTCCCAGTCCGCAGACAATGCGCTCGGCCATCCGCGCCTTGGCTTGGTCGTCAGCAAAAAGACCGCCAAACGCGCCCACGACCGCAATTATATGAAGCGCGTCATCCGCGACTGGTTCAGACTGAATCAACACCAGCTGCCGCCGCATGATTTTGTTGTGCGCGTGCGTCAGGCGTTTAATCGGGAAACTGCCCCAGAAGCCCGAGACCAACTTGCCCAGCTGATGAAAAAACGCCGATGAACACCCTGCTTTCCAAGCTCCTCCTTGCACTCATCCGCTTTTACCAATACTGCATCAGCCCTCTCATTCCGCCGCGCTGCCGCTATACCCCGACCTGTTCACAATACGCAGTCGAAGCCATCAAAAAATACGGCGCATTCAAAGGCGGATGGCTGGCAATCAAACGCATCGCACGATGCCATCCTTTCGGCGGACACGGACATGACCCTGTTCCATAATGCTGCTGTCAACCATTTAAAGAACACGATTTCCTTTAATTTCCCGTCGGTTTCTATATAATGCCGTCTGAAGCAGTTTTCATCTCGATTACCTATCCGTCAATTCCAGGAATCTCTTATGGATTTTAAAAGACTAATGGCGTTTTTTGCCATTTCAGTGGCAATCTTTGCCGGCTGGGAACATTTTTTTCCCAGCCCCAAACCCAATCCGGCGCAACAAGCCGCGCAACAGCAAACGGCCGCCGCTCCGGCAAAAGCCGCTGCCGAAGCCGTGCTTGCCTCGGCCTCTCCCATTACCGTTACCACAGACACGGTTAAAGCCGTCATCGATGAGAAAAGCGGCGACCTGCGTCAGCTGACCCTCTTGCAATACAAAGCAACCGGCGACGAACACAAACCTTTCGTCCTGTTTAACGACGGCAAGGAATACACCTACGTTGCCCAATCTGAACTTTTGGACGCTCAAGGCAACAACGTTCTGAAAGGCATCAGCTTTACCGCCCCACAAAAACAATACAGTTTGGAAGGTGACAAAGTTGAAGTCCGCCTGAGCGCACCTGAAACCAACGGCCTGAAAATCGACAAAGTTTATACTTTTACCAAAGGCAGCTACTTGGTTAACATCCGCTTTGACATTACCAACAGCAACGGCCAACCTGTCGACCTGAGCGCGGACTACCGCATCGTACGCGACAACAGCGAACCCGAAGGTCAAGGCTACTTCACCCGCTCTTACGTCGGCCCGGTGGTTTACACCCCTGAAGGCGACTTCCAAAAAGTCAGCTTCTCTGATTTGGACGACGATGCCAAATCCGGCAAATCCGAAGCCGAATACATCCGCAAAACCCCGACCGGCTGGCTCGGCATGATTGAACACCACTTCATGTCCACCTGGATTCTCCAACCTAAAGGCGGACAAAGCGTTTGCGCCGCTGGCGACTGCCGTATCGACATCAAACGCCGCAATGACAACCTGTACAGTGCAAGCGTCAGCGTGCCTTTAGCCGTGATCCAAGCCGGCGCAAAAGCCGAAACCGCCATCAACCTGTATGCCGGCCCGCAAACCACTTCCGTTATCGCCAATATCGCCGACAAACTGCAACTGGCCAAAGACTACGGCAAAGTACACTGGTTCGCCTCTCCCCTCTTCTGGCTCTTGAACCAACTGCACAACATCATCGGCAACTGGGGCTGGGCAATCATCGTTTTGACCATCATCGTCAAAGCCGTACTGTATCCATTGACCAACGCCTCTTACCGCTCTATGGCAAAAATGCGTGCTGCCGCACCTAAATTGCAAGCCATTAAAGAGAAATACGGTGATGACCGCATGGCGCAACAACAAGCCATGATGCAGCTTTATAAAGACGAGAAAATCAATCCGCTGGGCGGCTGTCTGCCTATGCTGTTGCAAATCCCCGTCTTCATCGGTCTGTACTGGGCATTGTTCGCCTCCGTAGAATTGCGCCAAGCGCCTTGGTTGGGTTGGATTACCGACTTGAGCCGTCCGGATCCTTTCTACATCCTGCCTTTGATTATGGCGGTAACCATGTTTGCACAAACTTATCTGAATCCGCCGTCAACCGACCCAATGCAGGCGAAAATGATGAAAATCATGCCTTTGGTTTTCTCCATCATGTTCTTCTTCTTCCCTGCCGGCTTGGTTCTGTACTGGGTAGTCAACAACCTCTTGACCATCGCCCAACAATGGCACATCAACCGCAGCATCGAAAAACAACGCGCCCAAGGCGAAGTCATTTCTTGATGAAGGTTTAGGCAACACAAAGGCCGTCTGTTGTTCAGACGGCCTTTTTTTATTTCCTCAAACAAATACAGTTTAAGATTGAACCCAATCCAGTTTTAAGCGGCATGCAACACAAAAATTGTTGGGCGTTTTTTCAAATTCGGCATTTCTTTTCTTTTTCGCCACTGCGCAATCGTCTGGCTGATGATTTCCTGTGTCGGCAAGGTCAAGTCCGTAGCCACACATAAGCGCGTTTCAGGATGCAGGTTTTCCACCGCATCAGCCAACAACGCATCGTTGCGATACGGCGTTTCGATAAACAGCTGCGTTTCATTCTGCTGGCGCGAACGTTGCTCCAAAGCCTTCAAACTCTGAATTCGCTCATTTTTTTCAGACGGCAGATAACCCTTAAATGCAAAGTTTTGCCCATTCGCACCCGAAGCCATCAGCGCCAGCAGCAAACTAGACGGCCCAACCAAAGGCCGTACTTCAAACCCGTGTTTATGCGCCAATGCCACCAAATTCGCACCCGGATCGGCAACAGCCGGACAACCTGCCTCACTGACAATGCCCATACTGCGCCCTTCTTGCAAAGGCTTCAGCAATTCCGGCAAAGTCTTCAAATCCGTATGTTCATTCAGCGTTTGCAGATTCAGCTCACGGATAGGCGTAGTCACGCCCAAATGTTTCAAATGCGCACGCGCCGTTTTTTCCGCTTCTACGACAAAATCCGTCAGCCCGACAATCGCCTGTTGTTCATGCGGCAACAGGCATGGCGTATCAGGCGCACCCAAAGGGGTAGGAATCAAATACAAAATCGGTTTCATTCTTGCAACTCCAAAAAATCTCAGGCCGTCTGAACACATTCAGACGGCCTCAAACTATAAAACTTCCACACCTTCGTTTTTCAAAAAATCAATCAGACGGAAAATCGGAAGGCCGATCAAAGCATTCGGGTCCGTACTTTCAATCCGCTCCAACAAAGCAGCGCCCAAACCCTCGCTCTTCGCCGCACCGGCACAATAAACCGCATCCGGCTCGCGTTCCAAATATCGGCTGATTTGCTCCTGCGTCAACTGTCGCATGGCAACCACCGTATGATCGACATGATGCTGAACCTTGCCCGTAGCAGTATTCAAAAGCACGATTGCACTGTAAAATTCAATCCGTTTTCCGCTTAAGTCCGCCAGCATCTGTTGTGCATTTGCGACGTTCATCGGCTTGCCCAACTGCCGTCCTTCGCACCATGCGACTTGGTCTGCACCGATAATCAGCGCGGCAGGGAAAATTGCCGCCAATGAACGGGCTTTGCCTTCCGCCAAACGCAGCGCCGTTTCGCCCGCATGCTCGCCCACAATAGGCGTTTCGTCAAAATCAGGCGATGCCGTCTGAAAATCGACACCCAAACGGCGAAGCTGTCCGCAGCGGAAAACCGAACTCGACCCTAAAACCAAAGGCAGTTTTACTTCCATATTTTTACTTAAAAACATTGACGTTAGACCGTCGAAATTATATCATACTCCGTTTATGTCATACCCTAATTTGATTGACCCAGAAGTTTTCGCCGCCGAAGGGCAGAATCTGCAAGACAGCTTCCTGCTCGAAGAATTGGATGAACGAGTCAGTTCGCACGATTATCCGGCCGACAAACAGACACGCGTGTCGTTTACGCTGCAAGGCGGTCGCGACCGGCTGCAACGTCTGTTTCTCGATTTAAACGTCAAAGCCGACATGCCCCTGATTTGCCAGCGTTGCATTACGCCCATGCCGTTTCTGCTCGATGAAACCAGCCGTATCGTCCTGTTTGCCGATGAAGAGAGTTTGGACGAAGCTATGCTTGCCGATGAAGAATTGGAAGGCATGCTGCTCGAAAAAGAGCTTGACGTGCGGACTCTGGTTGAAGACCAAATCCTGATGTCGCTCCCTTTCTCCCCTCGACACGAAGACTGCGGCAACAATGGAACACTGGACGAAGTCAATCGGGACAAACCAAACCCCTTCGCTGTTTTAGCAGGTTTGAAAAGCAGTTAATTAGGACACAGTTTATTTATCTAGGAGCTTGAAATGGCCGTTCAACAAAACAAAAAATCCCCTTCTAAACGCGGTATGCACCGTTCACACGACGCTCTGACTGCGCCTTCTCTGTCTGTTGACAGCGCAACCGGCGAAGTGCATCGTCCACACCACATTTCTCCAAACGGTATGTACCGTGGCCGTAAAGTGGTAAAAGCTAAAGGCGAATAATCCGTTCGTCTGACTGAAAAAGCCAGAATATTGCCATGCAATGACTGGCTTTTTTGCATTGCACCCTGTATTTTCCTCTTCGGAAGCACACCATGAAACGTAAAATCTGGTACACCTACGACGACATCCACCGCGTAATCAAAGAATTGGCGGAAAAAATCCAAAACTCCGGCACCAAATACGATGCCATGATTGCCATTGGCGGCGGCGGTTTTATCCCTGCCCGCATGTTGCGCTGCTTCTTGGAAATTCCGATTTACGCCGTCACCACAGCCTACTACGACAGTGATAACGAAGGTCAAGTGACCGAGGAAGTGAAAAAAGTCCAATGGCTTGATCCCGTTCCAGATGCCCTGAAAGGCAAAAACGTACTGGTTGTTGACGAAGTGGACGACAGCCGCGTTACCATGGAATTCTGCCTGAACGAATTGTTGAAAGAAGATTTCGGCACTGTCGGCGTGGCAGTATTGCATGAAAAAATCAAAGCCAAAGCCGGTAAAATTCCTGAAGGCATCCCTTATTTCAGCGGCATTACCGTTGAAGACTGGTGGATCAACTATCCTTGGGACGCGCTGGACATCGACGAACACAACAAATTGGCTGCGCAAAACCAATAAATCTGGCACGACCGTCGCAACAAGCCTTTTCATCTGATTTTCAATTCAATCTCCTGAAAATCAGATGAGTGTGCTTTTCCGATTGTTTGAGGCCGTCTGAAACACACAAACCGGAGAACAACATGATTACACTGGCCGTAGATGCCATGGGCGGAGATGCAGGCCTTGCGATGACCGTCCCCGGTGCAGTGGATTTCCTGAAACAGCAATCCGACGTACATCTGATTATGGTCGGAGATGAAGCAGCAGTCCGCCAAGCATTAAGCTCGGCAGGCGCGCCTATGGATCGCATTACCGTCTGCCATGCAGCGCAAGTCGTCGAAATGGATGAAGCGCCACAATCCGCTCTGAAAAACAAAAAAGAATCATCCATGCGCATCGCCATCAACCAAGTTAAAGAAGGCAATGCGCAAGCCGCCGTATCGGCAGGCAATACCGGAGCACTGATGGCGACCGCCCGATTCGTCCTCAAAACCATTCCCGGCATTGAGCGCCCTGCCATCGCCAAATTCCTGCCTTCCGACAGCGAACACGTTACCCTGGCTTTGGATTTGGGTGCCAACGTCGACTGTACGCCCGAACAACTGGTTCAATTTGCCATCATCGGCAGCGAGCTGGTACACGCGCTATACCCTGAAAAAGGCAGCCCTCGTGTCGCCCTTTTGAACGTCGGCACTGAAGACATCAAGGGCACGGATGCCGTCAAACAAACCTTTCAACTGTTGAGCAGCAGCAAACTCAACTTTATCGGCAATATCGAAAGCAACAGCGTTTTGTATGGCGAAGCCGATGTCGTTGTCGCAGACGGATTTGTCGGCAACGTTATGCTCAAAACCATCGAAGGCGCGGTTAAATTCATGAGCGGCGCCATCCGCCGTGAATTCCAAAGCACCCTGTTCAACAAACTTGCCGCCATTGCCGCCCTGCCCGCGCTCAAAGGTTTGAAAGGCAAATTGGATCCGCGCAAATTTAACGGTGCCATCCTTCTTGGTTTACGCGGCATCGTGATTAAGAGCCACGGCGGAACTGACGAAGTCGGCTTCCGTTATGCTTTGGAAGAAGCCTACCACGAAGCCAAATCTGCCGGCCTCGCCCAAATCGAACAAGGCGTAGCCACCCAGTTGGCTGCTTTGGAAGCCGCCAAAGCAGCAGCCGAACTGGAAGAAGCCGCTACTCCAGCAACGGAAGCTTAAGGCTGATATACACAGGCCGTCTGAAACTTCAAAATGTTCAGACGGCCTGTTTTTATCTTTGATTACCGGCTTCATTCTTAATATTGGGAATTTTCCCATTTTCGCTTACAATACCCGACTATCTGAATCAATTCTCTAAAAAGGCCGTTCTCATGCAATATGCCAAAATTTCCGGTACAGGCAGCTACCTTCCTGCCAACCGCGTCAGCAATGACGACCTTGCCAAAAAAGTGGACACTTCCGACGAGTGGATTACCACGCGTACAGGTATCAAATTTCGCCATATTGCAGACGACAGCGAAAAAACCAGCGATTTGGCCGCCGAGTCAGCACGCCGCGCCTTGGCAGATGCCGATTTACAGGCTGACGATATCGACCTGATTATCGTCGCCACAGCCACTCCCGATATGCAGTTCCCTTCTACGGCAACCATCGTGCAGCAAAAATTGGGCATTGTCAACGGCTGCCCTGCCTTTGACGTACAAGCCGTGTGCGCCGGTTTTATGTATGCCCTGACCACTGCCAATGCCTACATCAAAAGCGGCATGGCGAAAAACGCTTTGGTTATCGGCGCGGAAACCTTCAGCCGCATCGTCGATTGGAACGACCGTACCACCTGTGTCCTCTTTGGTGACGGTGCGGGCGCGGTTGTCTTAAGCGCATCTGACGAACCGGGCATCATCCACAGCAAACTCAAAGCCGATGGCAACTACCTCAATCTTTTAAACGTCCCCGGACAAATCGCCAACGGCCAGATTTGCGGTTCACCCTACATCAGCATGGACGGCCCCGGCGTATTCAAATTTGCCGTCAAAATGCTGTCTAAAATCGCAGATGACGTTATCGAAGAAGCCGGTTACACTGCCGATCAAATCGATTGGATTGTGCCGCACCAAGCCAATAAGCGCATTATCGACTCTACCGCCAAACACTTAGGCTTGAGCATGGACAAAGTCATCTTGACTGTCCAAGACCACGGCAACACGTCCGCTGCCTCCATTCCACTGGCACTGGATGTCGGTATTAAAAACGGCCAAATCAAACGCGGACAAAACCTCTTGCTCGAAGGCATCGGCGGCGGTTTTGCCTGGGGTGCGGTTTTGGTGAAATACTAACGGTTGGGCCGTCTGAACACCCTTTTCAGACGGCCTATTCTGCTCAAACCCATGAAATCCCTAACATTTGCACTCTGCATCAGCAGCCTGTTTTTAAGCATAACGGCAGCAATATTGCCCAAACTGGCAACCGCCTATCTCGCACTGAGTGCATACATTTTCCTGCTTTACTGCCTAGACAAACAGCGCGCACGCAATCACGGCAGACGCATACCCGAAGCAAAATTACACCTGCTCAACCTGCTTGGCGGCTGGCCGGGCGGTTATTGCGGCAGCCTCGCATTCAGGCATAAGACCAGCAAACCTAATTTTGTCCGCACCTTCCGGCTGACCGCCGCAACCAATACTGTCGCCACCCTCCTTCTGCTGGCAGACACCCTCAAACATTCAAACCAATAAGGAATTACCATGTCTTTCGCATTCTTCTTCCCCGGACAAGGCTCACAAAGCCTAGGCATGATGAACGGCTTTGCCGAGCAAGCCATCGTTAAAGCCACATTTGACGAAGCTTCCGCCGTATTGGGTCAAGACCTGTGGGCAATGATTAACGGCGAAGATGCCGAATTAATCGGACAAACCGTCAACACCCAGCCCATCATGCTGGCTGCCGGCATTGCTACCTACTGCGCCTACTTGGAAGCCGGCGGTAAAATCCCTTCCGTCGTTGCAGGCCACAGCCTCGGCGAATACACCGCCCTCGTTGCTGCCGGCGCATTGGATTTCGCAGACGCGGTCAAACTGGTCCGCCTGCGCGCCGAACTCATGCAATCTGCCGTACCGCAAGGCGTAGGCGCAATGGCCGCTATCTTGGGTTTGGAAGATGAGCAAGTCAAAGCCATTTGTGCCGAAGCTGCACAAGGCGAAGTCGTTGAAGCCGTCAACTTCAACTCCCCAGGCCAAGTTGTGATTGCCGGCAATACCGCCGCAGTCGAACGCGCCATGGCCGCCGCCAAAGAAGCCGGAGCCAAACGCGCCCTGCCGCTGCCTGTTTCCGTTCCTTCACATTGCAGCCTCATGAAGCCTGCAGCGGAAAAGCTTGCCGAAGCATTGAAAGACATCACCATCAAACAACCGCAAATCCGCGTCATCCATAACGCCGATGTCGCTTCTTACGATGATGCCGACAAAATCAAAGATGCCTTAGTACGCCAACTGTACAGCCCGGTGCACTGGACAGAAACCGTCAACGCGCTTGTTTCCGAAGGCATCACCGAATCCGCCGAATGCGGCCCCGGCAAAGTCCTTGCAGGCCTCGCCAAACGCATCAACAAAGAAGCCGCGTGCAGCGCATTGACCAATGCCGACCAAGTGGCTACATTTATCGAAGCCCACTAAAACGTTTTTAGACGGCCTTCCTCAAAAAGGCCGTCTTTAATTCTTGAATATAAACCAGTAAAATAACAACAAAAAAGATGGGGAAGAAATCCTAAATCAGAAAATATAGGCATTTACAAGAAGATTCATCTTAATAACCGTTTTTAATGCATATTTCAAACTAAGTAACTTTGCCAGACTCCTGCCTGAATGAATATAAATATCAAAATTGTAAATACTGGAATTAAGTCGCCTAACTTATTGGCAACTTGATTACGAAAACACCTTCAACAAGTTCTAATCAATATAAGAAATAGTTATGAGTAAAACAATATTATTTGGAATGCCTACTGTATCCGGATTGTATAAACTAATTGATAAAAATTTGAAATACCATGGTTTTAAAGTTATTAATATTACAGAAGACTTTGAAAACTTCCGTTATCCTTCTATTTCTAGTTGGCTAAAAGTAAAATGGAGTAAATTTATTTACAAAGATATATCTGCTAAAAAAAATTTGAAATGTTCAACATTACAGAATATTATTACAGAGAAAATTAAGAATATTGGCGAATTAGACTACGCTTTATTAATTAGTGGCGACATATACAATAATGATTTTATTCAATTTCTTAATAAAATAAGTCAAAATGGTGTAGTTAATTATCAATTTGACGGTTTACATCGATTTCCTTCAATTTATCCCTTAATAAATGAATTTAATAGATGTTATGTTTTTGATTCAAATGATTTATATTATTCGGAATACCATCTCTTTCCTGCAACAAATTTCTATTTTGACTATGAGCTAGATAACCTTCCCGAAAGAACAGTAGATTTCTACTTCACAGGTGTTCATATGGACTCCCGAGCAAAAGTAATTGCTAATTTTGGACGCTATGCAAAAACAAGGAATAAGAGTACTGACATAAATATATTTTGGAAAAGATACGCAGATGGCAGAAAAATATACCCTGATGAGAGCATTACACTTATTGATAAAACAATCAGCTTTGAGGAAAATATTAAACGTGCCCAACATGCGAAAGTATTAATTGACTTTGTTATTGATAAGCATAATGGCTTATCTTTTCGCACTTTCGAAGCACTAGGAAATAAACAAAAGCTGATTACCACAAATACACAAGTAAAATACTATGATTTTTATCACCCTAATAATTTCCTAGTTTGGGATGGATATGATTTTGCACAACTAGATGAGTTTTTAGCAAAACCCTACGTTGATATTGATGAGAAAATTCGACAAAAGTACAGTTTTAAAAATTGGATTAGTTATATACTACAAATTCAACCATATAAAGAAATAAAGCTTCCAAATCCAATAGAAGATATAAAAGTCAAACCATAATGATAGGCCCATATAAAAAATCAAAAACTTACTATCATATTTTGGGATAAATGTCTTTTAAATTTCTATTAACATGGAAATTAAACTTATAATTTAACTGAAAATTAAAAACAGGGCGAAAATGCATAAACATCAACCTCTTATATCCATTATTATTCCATGCTATAACTCAGCTAATTACATTAAGGAAACTTTATTAAGTATTTATCACCAGTCTTATCAAAACTTTGAAATTATAGCTATTGATGATGGTTCAAACGACAATACCTTAGAAATTCTATATGAAGAAGCAAAAAAAGAATCTAGATTAAAAGTACTTTCACAAGAAAATACTTACTGCGTCAAAGCTCGTATTCATGCTATTCAATATGCCCGTGGCGATTACCTTGTTTGTCTAGATTCAGATGATCTTTTGGGAATAGACTATTTGAAAGTATGTGTAGATGCAGCTGAAGCTGATAAGAAATTAGCAATTGTATATACCGATGCCTTTCTTTTTGGTGCGAGAAATGAACCATGGAAGTTACCTAAATTTGCCTTACCAGACTTTTTACTGCAGAACTGCATCTATATTACCGCCTTAATCCGAAAAAAAGATTACGATGCAGTGGGTGGCTTTGATAGCAACATGACTTTTATTGAAGATTGGGAACTGTTTATTTCCATCATTAAAAATGGTGGGAAAGTCAAACAAATTCATCAACCTTTATTTTACTACCGACAACGACTCGACGAATCATCAGTGAGTAATTTAGCCTCTGATATAAAAGTCTCAGACAACCTACTAAGAATTTATAACAAACACTATGATTTTTACAAAGAAAACGGGATTTTTCTACAACTTTTAACTTCATACACACTAAAACAATATGAATTAAAACGAAAAAAATATAACAACCCTTTGAGAAAATATTTTTATAAATGGTTCAACCCCAGAAGATATCAAAAAATCCAACCCTACTTGGAGTAGTAGCTAATGAGACGAATATTAAAAAAAATATTTCATACTTGGAAAATACAACGTCAGCTTCAAGCAAATTATCGTTTCATTTCAAGTAATCCTTATATATATAAATCAGAAAACTATCCAGATAGTTTTCTAAGTAAAGTTATTAAGCAAACAACATTCATAATTGACAAGAATCCCGTTCCTAGAAAAATTTACACTTTTTGGACTGGTAACAATCCAATGTCAGAATCCCGTCAATCGCATTTTGAGCTTCTGAAACTAGTTTCAGGAGTAGAAGTGGTATTGATTACTCCAAATAATTTATCAGAATATATTTTACCTGAGTATCCACTGCACCACGCATTCAAATACTTATCCTTAGTACATAAAGCTGATTATCTACGTTGCTATTTTATGCATCATTACGGTGGAGGTTATAGTGATATTAAAGCTGCTCAATACAATTGGAGTCCTGTTTTTGACACTTTAGATTGTAGTAATGCATATTTTATTGGCTATCCTGAGATTAAAGCAGAAGACTTAGCACCTGTTGAAGGCAAGATTGGCGAAGATATGCAATGTTATTTTAGTATCATAGCTGGAAATTGCGCCTATATTTTTCGCAAACAAACCCCTTTTACTCAAGAATGGTACAACGAACTATTAAATAGAATGGATAATTACGCTGAGCAACTGGAGAATAATCCTGGTAACGTTCTAGGTAATAACCCCGGATACCCTATCCCTTGGACAAATATATTAGGAGATATATTTCACCCTTTATGCTTGAAATATACTGATAAAATTCTCCTTGATAATACTTTACGTCCAAATTTGGAAAACTATCGTTAAATTAATAGCGTGGTTGACATCCAAACATTTAACTACTATTTATACAGCATGTGATATAAATAGTATCAAAAAGGAAACAGCATGAGTACACAAGATTTGAGCGGCAAAATCGCTTTGGTAACCGGCGCTTCTCGCGGTATTGGTGCGGCGATTGCCGATACTTTGGCGGCGGCCGGTGCAAAAGTTATCGGCACGGCTACCAGTGAGAGCGGTGCGGCTGCAATCGGCGAACGCTTGGCACAATGGGGCGGCGAAGGCCGTGCATTGAATTCTGCCGAGCCTGAAACCATCGAAAACCTGATTGCCGACATCGAGAAAGAATTCGGCAAACTGGATATTCTGGTCAACAACGCCGGCATTACCCGCGACAACCTCCTGATGCGCATGAAAGAGGAAGAGTGGGACGACATCATGCAGGTCAACCTCAAATCTGTGTTCCGCGCCTCCAAAGCGGTATTGCGCGGCATGATGAAACAGCGTGCCGGCCGCATCATTAACATCACATCCGTTGTCGGCGTGATGGGCAATGCCGGTCAAACCAACTATGCGGCCGCAAAAGCAGGCTTAATCGGCTTCTCCAAATCTATGGCGCGTGAAGTCGGCAGCCGCGGCATTACCGTCAACTGTGTTGCCCCCGGCTTTATCGACACCGATATGACCCGTGCCCTGCCAGAAGAAACCCGCAAAACTTTTGAAGCGCAAACTTCTTTGGGCAAATTCGGTGAAGCGCAAGATATTGCCGATGCAGTCTTGTTCTTAGCTTCTGATCAGGCAAAATACATTACCGGTCAGACACTTCATGTCAACGGCGGCATGTTGATGCCTTAAACCGTTTGTTTATTTAAAGGCCGTCTGAATATTTCAGACGGCCCTTTTTGTCAACCAAAACACTACTTTACATTCTATCTTGATATAATCTTAATAATCCGTTAGATAACGCTCGAAACAGTAAGTCCAAATAAACATGATACGGGAAATCAAATCGCAGAAATGAAGTTCGTTCTGTGCGTTTTTATTTGGGTTTACTGTCGGTTTTCGACGTGTTTCAGACGGCCTATATAACAATAGCTACTTTTAACGAAAGGCCGCCCACTCTATGCACGAATTCTCCCTCGGTCCCATTGTCATTGTCCTGTTGGTTTCCGTCATTACGGTTATCTGCTGTCGCAAGTTCAACATTCCTTCCATGCTCGGTTATCTTTTGGTCGGTTTTATTGCCGGCCCGGGCATGTTCAAACTGATTCCGCAAAGCCACGCTACCGACTATTTGGGCGAAATTGGCATTGTATTCTTGATGTTCAGCATCGGTCTCGAATTCTCCCTGCCCAAACTCAAAGCCATGCGCCGCCTCGTATTCGGCTTGGGTGGTTTGCAAGTCATCATTACCATGCTCTCGATTATGGGCATTTTGATGGCAATGGGCACGCCGTTTAACTGGGCGTTTGCCACTGCGGGCGCACTGACCATGTCGTCCACCGCCATCGTCAGCCGCATTCTGTCGGAGAAAACCGAGCTGGGTCAGCCGCATGGTCAAATGGCCATGGGTGTTTTGCTGATGCAAGATATTGCCGTGGTACCGCTGATGATTCTGATTCCGGCACTTGCTGGCGGCAGCGAAGGCAACTTGTGGGTAGAGCTTGGCTTGGCCGGTTTGAAAATGTTGCTGACCTTGGGCATTTTGTTCGTTATCGGCAGCCGTGTGATGTCGCGCTGGTTCAGACTGGTTGCCAAACGCAAATCGTCCGAACTCTTCATGATCAATGTTTTGCTGGTTACTTTGGGCGTGGCCTATCTGACAGAGCTTGAAGGCCTGTCTATGGCATTGGGCGCATTCGTCGCCGGCATGTTGCTTTCCGAAACCGAATACCGCATTCAGGTAGAAGACGACATCCGTCCATTCCGCGATATCCTGCTGGGCTTCTTCTTCATTACCGTCGGCATGAAGCTGGATATTCAGGCACTGATCGGCAACTGGCAGCAAATCCTGATTTTGTTGGCAATCTTGTTGGTCTTGAAAGCACTGGTCGTCTTCATCATCGCTTTACGCATGAAAAACCCTGTGGGCGACAGCCTCAAAAGTGCGCTTTATTTGGCACAAGGCGGCGAGTTCGGCTTCGTGATGCTGGCCATTTCCAGCAAAATCAATATGGTTTCGCCCGAATTGGAACAAGCAGCCACTGCAGCCGTCTTGCTCTCCATGATTGCCGCGCCATTCATTTTGGGCAGCAGCGATGCCATCGTCAGTCGCTTCGTTAAATCCGACTGGGACATGAAAGCCTTGGACTTACACTCCATGCTGGTGGAAACCATGAGCAAATCCGAACACGTCCTGATTATCGGTTTCGGACGCGGCGGTCAATCGGTTGCCCGTGTATTGGCGCAAGAAGGCATCCCCTACTTTGCCCTTGACTTGGACATTGCCCGCGTACAAGTGGCACGCAACGCAGGCGAACCGGTTTCCTTTGGCGATGCCAAACGCCGCGAAGTCTTGGAAGCCGCCGGCTTGGGACGCGCCAAAATGGTGGTCATCACGCTGAACAATATGCACGAAACCCAACATGTTCTCGGCAACATTATGTCCATGCATCCGAGCATGCCGGTTTATGTTCGCGCCACCAATGACGATTACGTTAAAACCTTTACCGAAATGGGTGCGGAAGAAACTGTCTCCGATACCAAAGAAACCAGCTTGGTACTGGCAAGCTATGCCATGTTGGGCCACGGCCTCTCCTACAACCATGTTTATCAAACCATAACCCACATCCGTCACAGCCGCTATGCATCTTTACAAGACTTATTTGTCGGCAGTGATGATGACAGCTTCTCCGACGAGGACAGCAAGGCCGTCTGCCGCCATGCCTTCCCATTGCAAGGCAAGGCACACGCCATCGGTAAAACCATCCGTGAATTGCCATTGGCAGCGCATTATCTGAAACTATTGTTTATCCGCCGCAATACTGGAAAAATCCAGGACCTTGACCCTGATTTTGTTCTGGAACCCGGCGACATTTTGGTTGTCGCAGGCAAGCAGGAAGAAATTATTTCCTTTGAAAACTGGTGCTTGCAGGGAGATATCTAATTATTGGCAAATAAATCTTGCGCGCATCAGGATTTTTTGGTTTAATAGCGTCTTCGCAATTTTTCGCATGGGTGATTAGCTCAGTTGGTAGAGCGTCTGCCTTACAAGCAGAATGTCGGCGGTTCGACTCCGTCATCACCCACCAAGTTTCTTTTTCATTGTCTTTGACAGTGGATGCGCGGTGGTAGCTCAGTTGGTTAGAGTACCGGCCTGTCACGCCGGGGGTCGCGGGTTCGAGCCCCGTCCGCCGCGCCATTATTTAGAAATGCTGATTCCTCAGTATCTCCCTTTTTCGGGTGATTAGCTCAGTTGGTAGAGCGTCTGCCTTACAAGCAGAATGTCGGCGGTTCGACTCCGTCATCACCCACCACTTTCCTTTTCATTGTCTCTGGCAATGGATGCGCGGTGGTAGCTCAGTTGGTTAGAGTACCGGCCTGTCACGCCGGGGGTCGCGGGTTCGAGCCCCGTCCGCCGCGCCATCAAGTTAAAAATAAAAAATACCGGTTTTTACCGGTATTTTTTTCGTCTATACCCTATCCTTTTTATAAAAAATCGAGCTTTTTAAATAGTATAAACAGGACAGCACAATAAAGCAGACATATGGTTTAAATCCTGAAAGACCATATATTTCAAGCTGATTCACACCAAACGCTTATTCATCAAATCCCTAGATCATCTTCCAAAATAGACATAGATACTTACCTCCCCTTCTTACACAAAGGCCGTCTGAAAACGTCAATACATTTTCAGACGGCCTTTTTTAGCTTATCAAGCCTGATACCTAATCATGCAGGAAGCCTTAGCATCAATCCAATGATCTCCGCCCGGCTGAACAATTTTAGACACCAGCTTATCCAAGTCGCGTAAATAATCGGTTGATTTTTGGCTGTTGATAATCACGACAACCAGCAACGGCTTTTCGCCCAACCAATACCCTGCCAATGCGCGGACATCTTTAAGCGTACCGGTTTTGAGGCGCAGGTTTTCACCGGGCTGTTTCAAGCGTGTTTTAAGCGTACCGTCTTTACCGGCAATCGGCAGCGTACTGATAAACTCGTTTTTAAACGGGCTGAAGTAGGCTTTTTCCAACATTTGCGCCATCATGCGCGCATTGAGTCGTTCGACGCGAGACAGGCCTGAGCCGTTTTCCAACACCAGCCCTTCCGTATTGATACCTGCAACCGCCAGCTCGCTTTTTACAATAGAGGCAGCCTTGGCCTGCGCCAGCTTGTAATCAGACATGTTTCCGGCAAATTTAAGGAAAACCGAACGGGCAATCAGATTATTGGAATGCTTGTTCATATCGGTGAGGATATCGGTAAGCGGTTTGGATTGATGGCTTGCCAACACATGCGCATCATGAGGCGCGACACCTGTCGTCAGGCCGTCTGAAACCGTACCGCCTTGTTGACGCCATTGGTTCACAAAACTTTTGCCGACATATTCTTTCATGCTGTACATATTCAGATACAGCTCTTTGCCCAAGCAGCTTTCCGGCAGCTTGCCCGACACGGTCAGCGTATTGTTTTTATAGGAAGTCTTCATGTGGCTTTTTAAAACACTGCACTTCCCTACTTTATTCTCAAGCGTCAATTTGTTTTGAATATTCAGATTCGGCAGCGGCGGATTGGTACGGATGACCAAGCTTCCGTCTTCTTCTTTTTCAGCACGCAGTTCAACGGTTTTATACGCCAACATATTGGGATCAGGCGGTGTCATAAAGCTTTCGGCAGAGTCGGAAGCAAAATCATCCGGATTCTTCACATCGCCCCACAGGCTGCGGTCGAGTATCAGATGTCCGTCAATATGGCGTATGCCCTTATCGCGCATCTGTTGCTGCATTTGCACCAAATCATGCTGGTCAAACACAGGATCGCCGCTCCCCACCCAATACACATTGCCTTTCAGTGTATCGCCTTTGATTGAGCCGTTGGTTTTAAACTCCGTTTTCCAACGATAATCGCCGCCCAACATACGAAACGCGGTAAACGCCGTTACCAGCTTCATGGTCGAAGCAGGATTGCGCAATTCATCGGCACGGTGTTCGGCAATCACTTTGCCGCTGTCCAATTCCTGCACATAAACGGAAATTTCATTTTCAGGAATACGCCCGAAATCCAAAGCCCATGACGGACAAACCGCCACCATCAGGCTGATTGATAAAATACTTTTCAACTTCATTATGTTACAAAAATCTTATAAATTCTTACGAGGTACTTAGGCCGTCTGAACGTTTCAGACGGCCTTTTTATTTATTTCTGATGCGCTTTCAAACGCAAAGCAAACATGACGACCACAACCCCGACAACCAAAGCGCAACCCATCGCCAAATGAATACCATCCAACATTGCCTGTTGCGGCATATCTGCGCTGGAAAGTTTCTCACCGATATTGGTCGCACCGACAAAAAACGCCGCACCGATGGCACCGGCAATCGGGTTGATGGTAGTCAGAATCGCCGCGCCGTGCGGATTGAGCGTTTTCGGCAACGCATTCAGACCATGGGTTTCGCCGGTTACACAAGCAGACACGGAAAGCGCCAACAGCGTAAACATCGCCGTCAACATTACCACTTGCGTATCAATCCGCAGAAACAGCCACAATACCGCCAGCGACACCACCAGCATCACTGTTGCCGGCAAGACGACAAAACGTCCGCCCTTTTTGTCCAACAATTTGCCAAACAACGGCGCGGCAACCGCTTGGGCAATACTCGCAGGCATCAGGATCAAACCGGTTGCCGTACCGGTCAGCATCAGCACTTGCTGCGTGTACATCGGCACCATCAATTCCAAGCCCAAGAACAGGAATATCGCACCGGCCAAAATCACAACGCAATATCTGAACTGTTTGTATTCAAACGCACGAAGGTTCAACAACGGCGTAGCCAAACGGAATTGACGGTGCGCAAACCAACCCACCAGTACAACGGAAGCGGCAAAGAGCAGGATAAATTCCAGCAGCGGCATATGGGCAAAATTACTACTCGCATAAACCAGCCCGCCGAAGCCCGCAATCGACAGCACAGCTGACAACATATCGATTTTCGGACGGCTGATGTTGCTTAAATTAACCGTCAAATATCTACCCACCAACACCATCGCCGCCAACATAAACGGCGCGGTAAAACCGAACAGCACGCGCCAATGCGTATGGTCGATAATGATGCCCGACAGCGTCGGCCCCATTGCAGGCGCGGCGGTAAACATCATGGTAATCACACCCATCGACGTTCCGCGCCTGTTGGGAGGGAAAATCGACAATACGCCGTTAAACAGAAGCGGGACAAAGAACGCGGCAGACACTGCCTACACCATCCGACCGACCACCAATACGCCAAACGTCGGTGCAAACGCGCAAATCAGCGATCCTGCTAAAAACGTTGCCTGCATAAACAGCACCATTTTGCGCGTTTCAAACCATTGAATCACGCCTGCCGTAATCGGCGTAAATGCACCCATGACCAGCAAAAAGCCCGTCGTCAGCCATTGAACCGTAGTCTTATCGACACCAAAATCCTTCATAATCGGCGTGAGCGCGACATTTAGCAGCGTGTCGTTGAGATAGCCGAAAAATGCGCCGATGAATAAGGTAGCGACAATGGTTTTAGCAGGAAAGTCGGGATTGTCGGCGTAGTATTCGTGTGCCGTTTCGCCCTCTTGCGAATCAGAAGCGTGCATAATAATTTGAAATATCAGCGAAACCGTTATTTTAGCATAAACCGTTTTGACAGGCCGTCTGAAACCTTGACCGCTTCCCCAGATAACACTAAAATTTAGAATCGTTTTCATTTTTATTATTAAATAGGAGAAAAACATGTCAAAGAAAGTCAGCATCTTGGTCGGCAGCCTGCGTAAAGGCTCGTTTGCACGAAAAATCGCACAAAACGTCATTTCCATGTTCCCCGAAGGCTACGAAGCGCAAATCGTCGAAATCGGCCATTTGCCTTTGTACAACTTCGACTACGACGATCCTGCCGTTACCGACTTCCCTACTCCGTCCAGCTATACCGAGTTCCGTGAAACCATCAAAGCTTCGGCCGGCGTATTGTTCGTGACTTCTGAGAACAACCGTACCGTACCGGCCTGCCTGAAAAACGCCATCGACATCGGTTCCAAACCCAATGCCGATGTTGCCTGGAAAAAAACACCGGCCGGCATCATCAGCCATTCAGTCGGCAAAATGGGCGGCTATAGCGCGCAAAAAAATCTGCGCCTTGCCCTTTCGTATTTCGATATGCCGCTGACCGGCCAGCCGGAAGTGTTCCTCGGCAACTCGCCTACCCTGTTTGACGACAACGGCCAGCTCATCGAGTCTGCGCGTGGATTTGTTCAAGGCTATATCGACCAATTGGTTGCCTTGATTGAGAAAAACCCTAAATAATCAGGATTGAAACATACAGGCCGTCTGAAAAACAAAATTTCAGACGGCCTCATCTTTTGCAAAAAATCAGTTTTTCGACAGTTCCTAAATTTTTACTAATTGAGTGCAGTTATAATCACTATCCACCCACCCTCCGGAGAACTTCCATGCGCGTATTATTGGTTGAAGACGATGCCATGATTGCCCAAGCCGTCAGTGCCAACCTGAAAGACACCGGCTACGCTGTCGATTGGGTCAGCCGCGGTTCGGAAGTTACCGCAGCAGTGGCGGCGCAAGCATACGATTTGCTGCTCTTGGATTTAGGTTTGCCTGGCAAAGACGGTTTGGACGTATTGGCGCAAATCCGCAGCGGAGGCTGTACCGTTCCTGTCTTAATCGTGACCGCGCGCGACGATTTGCACAGCCGCCTCAACGGCTTAGACGGCGGTGCAGACGACTACATCGTCAAACCCTTCGACATGGCAGAACTGCAAGCCCGTATGCGCGCCGTATTGCGCCGACACGGCGGACAGGCGCAAACGCTGCTGAGCAACGGCATCATCACACTCAACCCTTCCACCCATCAGGCAGAAGTGGTCGGGCAGGAACAGGCCATCATGCTCAGCAACAAAGAATTTGCCGTCCTCCAAGCCCTGCTGCTGCGCCCGGGCATGATTCTGTCGCGCAGCGATTTGGAAGATAAAATCTACGGCTGGGGCGAAGAAGTCGAAAGCAACGCCGTTGACTTCCTGATTCACGCCTTACGCAAAAAACTCGGCAAAGAAGCGATTCAAAACGTCCGCGGGGTCGGCTGGCTGGTTGCACAAAACAACCAGGCCGTCTGAAAAACCAAAGCAACACCAACACACATACCATGCAACGCCTTATCCACACCATCAAACAATCCCTGCAAGTCCGGATCAGCCTCGCCCTGATCTGTATGCTCCTGCCCCTCTCCATTCTTGCAGGCATATTTTCATATTACGATACTTATCACGAGACCCAAGAGGTTCAAGACGACCTGTTGCGCCAAGTCGCAAACTATCTCGACCCGAGCGATGCCGATGACGAGAAGCACTCGCTCGACAACGACAACAAGATTTCCGTTCAATTTCCCAATACGCCCAACCCCATTGTCAGCCTGCCTGAGCAGATTTCAGACGGCCTGCACACCATTCAGGCCGATGACGACGACGATTACTACCGCGTTTATACCCGTAATACCAAGCAAGGCCGCATCGCCGTCATGCAGGAAAGCGACTACCGTGAAGAGCTGGCCGAAATGGCCGCCGTGCAGAGCATCCTCCCCATGCTCCTCGCCCTACCCCTGATTATCCTGCTCACCGTCTGGATTACCCACCGCGCCATGCGTTCCGTCAAAACCCTGTCCAACGATTTAGAACAGCGCCAAATCAACGACCTCTCGCCGATGGACACGCAAGACATTCCCAGCGAAATCCAAGGCTTTGTCGTCGCCATCAACAACCTGTTGCAGCGTACCGACGAAAACGTCCGCCAACAGCAACGCTTTATCGCCGATGCCGCACACGAATTGCGCAGCCCCATGACTGCCCTTTCCCTTCAGGCAGAACGGCTCAACAATATGCAGCTGTCCGCCGAAGCGCGCGAGCAGTCCGCCCTGTTGCAACAAAGCATACAGCGCAACCGCCACCTGCTGGAGCAACTCCTCTCCCTCGCACGCGTCCAAGCACCCGAAACCCAACGCCCCAAAACCCTGATCAGCCTGCAAAACCAATTCCGCCGCGTCCTACAGGAACTCATGCCGCTGGCGCTAGCTAAAGGTCAAGACATCGGCGTCGCCGTTGAAAACGACTGCCAAATCCACGCCGACGACACTGAAATCTACACCCTTATCAAAACCTTTACCGACAACGCCATCCGCTACACCCCCAAAGGCGGCCGCATCGATTTGGGCTTTGACGAAACCGCCGAATACCTCAACATCTGGGTGGAAGACGACGGCCCCGGCATTCCCCCAAGCGAACGCCAACGCGTTATCGACCCCTTCTACCGCATTCTCGGTACCGAACAACAAGGCACCGGCCTGGGGCTTTCCATCGCAAACACCATTGTCAAACGCCATCAAGGCCGTCTGAAACTGGCCGACAGCCGACGCTTTGACAGCGGCTTGCTGATTATTGCCGAGTTGGATAAAAAGACGCTTTAAATAATCGACCCGCCCAAATTGGTTTATCTAGCTTTAAGCCGATAAATGAAAACGCTTTAAAACCAAAGGCCGTCTGAAAATACCTTTCAGACGGCCTTTTTATATTTTAAAGCAAACCTCATTCATTCCTCACAAATACGGCTGCAAGGTTTGGCGGAGGATTTCCATATCGGTAATTTCGGTGATATTGGCTTTACCCAAGTATTCCAAACCGACAAAACGCATGATGCCGCTGCTGACTTTTTTGTCGTGGCTCATATGTTCAATCCATTTTTCAAATGAGAAAACAGGCGGTGCGGACGGGAGGGAGGCGGCTTCCATTAAAGCAGCAATGCGGTCGGTATCGGCTTGTTGGGTTTTGCCCAAAATTTGCGACAAACGGGAAGCGAGAACGCAACCGGCGGCAACTGCTTCACCATGCAGCCATACGCCGTAGCCCATTTCGGCTTCGATGGCATGGCCGAAAGTGTGGCCGAAATTAAGCCATGCGCGGACTCCCTGCTCGGTTTCGTCTTGGGCAACAATATCGGCCTTCATTTTGCAGCAATGATAAACGGCTTCTGCAATTTTTTCTTGGTGTTGCGCCATCAGGTCGGCCATATTTTCTTCCAACCAAGCAAAAAATTCAGCATCGCCCAATGCGCCGTATTTGATGACTTCAGCCATACCTGCGGAAAGTTCGCGTTGCGGCAGAGTTTGCAGGGCGGTCAAATCGGCCAGCACGGCTTGCGGTTGGTAGAACGCGCCAATCATGTTTTTACCGAGCGGATGGTTGATAGCGGTTTTACCGCCGACCGAGGAATCGACCTGGCTGAGCAATGTAGTCGGCACTTGGATAAAAGGTGCGCCACGCTGATAAGTCGCCGCGGCGAAGCCGACCATATCGCCTATCACACCGCCGCCCAAAGCGATTAAAGTGGTTTTGCGCTCGGCACGGTTTTGCATCAAGCCATCGTAAATCAGGTTAAGCGTCTGCCAGTTTTTATATTCTTCGCCGTCGGGAAGGATAATGCTGAAATGCGGCACACCCAGTCTGTCTAAGGCCGTCTGAAGCTGTTTGAGATAAAGCGGCGCAACGGTTTCGTTGGTAATGATGGCTGCTTTTTTGCCTAAATAGGGCTGAAGCAGCGTATCGGCCTGCTCAATCAGTTTATGCCCGATAAAGATGGGATATTGATGGGACGGGGTTTGGACAGTCAGTGTGCGCATGGTGTTCCTTTGCAAAGCGTGTTTATTCGCCTAAAGCCTGTATCAGGCGTTTGAGCGTTTTGTGACAGCTGTCGGATTCGATGACGAGATGGGCGGTTTGACGGTACAGCGTATCGCGTTGGTCATACAGCTCTTGCAGTTTGGCCAAAGGGTTGGCAACTTGCAACAGCGGCCGGTTGCTGTCGTAACGGGTACGCTCCAGCAAGGTTTCGGGACTGGCATGCAGATAAACAACCGTGCCGTTTTGGCGCAAAATCTGTCTGTTTTCACTGCGTAAGACAGAGCCGCCACCGGTCGATAAAACGATGTTGCGCCGGGAAGCGAGCTTCTTCAGCATATTGGTTTCACGGTTGCGGAAGCCTTCCTCCCCTTCCATCTCAAAAATGGTCGGAATGGTTACACCCGAAGAAGTGCAGATTTCGTAGTCGCTGTCGTAAAACGGGCATTCAAACATTTGGGCAAGCTGCTTGCCCAAAGTGGTTTTGCCCGCGCCCATCAGCCCGATTAAGATTAAATTGCCGTTGATTTTTTCCATGTGGGTCATTTTATACGATATGGTGGTTTCGTGGAAAAGTTCGTCGTTTTTCAGATGACCTTTTCATCTCAGGCCGTCTGAAAACCAAAACAGGCATACCTTTGCAGATATGCCTGTTTGTCATTTTAAAAATCAGTAACGCAGATTATTACCCACATTATCCATAATGCGCGGCGTGATGAAGATCAACAGCTCACGGCGGTTTTCACGTTTGCCGCGTGATTTGAACAGATTGCCGACAACGGGAATATCGCCCAAAACAGGTACTTTGTTCACCGCATTGGTGCTTTCTTCCTCGTAAATACCGCCGACAATCAGCGTGCCGCCATCTTCAACCATGGCTTGGGTATTCAAGTGTTTGGTGTTGATACACTTGGTCATCAGAGAATCTACGGTACAGTCGATCGGGGTATCGCGATTAATCTTCACAGTCATGATAATTTGACCGTCAGGCGTAATGTTCGGCGTTACGGTCAAACCCAAAACGGCTTTCTTGAAGGTAATCGAAGTCGCACCGCTGGAAGAAGCCTCTTGGTAAGGAATTTCCGTACCGGATTCAATTTTGGCTTCTTTACGGTCTTGTGTCAGCACGCGCGGATTGGAAATGGTTTTGCTCTTACCTTGTTCTTCAGACGCACTGATTTCCAAGCCCAATGCGCCGGACGAGAACGCACGCACCAGCGCAATGCTGTTGACTGCGGCTGCGGTCGGCAGACTGACATTCGGATCCAAAGTCCATTTGCGGTAGCCTACGTCGCCACGGTTAAACGAGGCATTGGTATTGTAGTTGGTTTGCGCATTGCTCCAGTTGCTGCCCCATGCCGTACGGCCGATCGCACCACCGGAACCGAATTTAACGCCCAAGTTGCGGAAGAAGGTATCTTCAGCTTCCACAATACGCGCTTCCACCATCACTTGACGGGTTGGAACGTCCAATTCATCAATCAGTTTGCGGAATTTCTCAATCACGCCGCGGTTGTCGGTCACAATCAGCGTATTGGTGGCCGGATCGATTAAGGCGCTGCCTCGGTTGCTCAACAGAGTGTTGCGGGTGTTGGAATTATTGCTGTCGTATTCTTCCAAACGCAGAATTTTGCGGAATTCATCCACGTTTTTGTATTTCAACTGGAAGGTTTGAGAATACAGCGGACCCAATTCGGCAATCTCTTTTTCAGCCTGCAAGAAGGCTTTGTCTTTTGCCAACAATTCATCGCGAGGTGCGATATTGATAATGTTGCCTTGACGGCGCATATCCAAATTGCGCGCCTGCATAACCAAGTCTAAAGCCTGATCCCAAGGTACATCTTTCAGGGACAAAGTCATAGTGCCTTTGACGGTATCGCTGGCAACAATATTCATGCCGGATTCTTTTGCCAAAATCTGCAAGATGGTACGAACTTCTACATCTTGGAAATCCAAAGAAATTTTACGGCCTTTGAACGATTTGTTCGCATTGTGGTTTAAGCCGCCGGATTCGGTATTGGCGGCTTTAGGCGATACTTCAAATACAAAGCGTCCGGAAGAAGCTTTGGTATTGATGTCCCAATTCGTATTATTGTTGCGGATAATAAGCTGGGTAGAATTGCCGATACGTTTGAGCGTAACATTTTGTACAGGTGTATTAAAGTCAGCCACATCCAAACTGCGTTGCGCTTGTGTCGGCAAAGTATGGTTTTTCAATGTCACAACCACGCGGTCGCGCTGCTGTTTAATATCCGGCTGTCCGCTGAAACCAGGGGCGGACAATTCAATAATGCCGGAATTGCGTGCGCCTTTGCGGAAATCGATATTGGCTGCTGAAACGGCTTGATAAGTCTGAGCAGCGCGCGCGGTAGACGGAGTAGCCGCACGTTCATTTGCAACGGCCGCATTGGTTTGATCAGTAGATTCGTTTACAAATACCCAAACTTCGTTGCCGCGAATCTCAGTATTGTATTGGCTGATTTTGTTCAAACCCAAAACCACGCGTGCACGGTCATTGTTTTGCGCCGCAGTAATTTGATTCAGCAATGGGTCGGCATATTCCAAAACAGGCTGAGGCAAACGGATATTGGTGTTGGCAAAATCCAATGCGATACGCGCCGGCGTAGATGTTACAAAACCATGAGGTGTGGTGACATCTTTGTCGAAACGGATTTTGATGATTTTTTGGTTGTCAGGCAAAGTAGAAACGTTAATATCGGTAATATTGCCTGCAAAGGCCGTCTGAACAGCGAGGGCAACGCTGAAGCCGGCAAATAATTTTGTCATGTGCTTGGTTTTCATAATCGAGTGAGACCCCTAAATTAATTTGAATTCGAACTATCTGAGCTATTGGAAGAATCCGCCTCTTTACTGCTCAATGGCAATTCGGCCTTCCGGTACACCCAGTTGCCGTAGCTGTCTTCAACTTGCTCGGTCAAGATAATTTTATCTTCGGTAATACTTTGGATTCTGCCGTAATTCTGACCGATGTAGTTTCCGGGATAAACGGTATAAACATGGTCGTTAACCTTGATAAATCCGGAAACTTTGCCGCCGCTTTGAAGCGTTCCGACAAAGGCCATATTCTCCAAACTGAAGGCTTCCAATGTTTCTTTCGGACGGTTCACATCCGGCGCATTGCCGCCTTTAGGGGCAGTGTCCAAACGGCGTGAATCAAACGCATTCATGCCTTTAAAGTTCGGCGGGCTATACGGCTTAGGCAATGTAACCGTCGGCTCTTCAAACGGAATAATCTTGGATTTTGCTTCCTGACGGGTTTGCGTCATCCATTGAGTCAAATCTTCATAGCTTTGCGTACAGGCTGCCAAGGGAAGAAGACTTAAGAGTAAGATGATTTTTTTCATGATTTCCCTATTCTTTTATTTTTGCTCATTCTCGGCAGGTTTGCCTTCTTCTTGTGCCTGTTGCGCAGCCAATTCGGCAGCAATCTCTTCGGCCGGACGGGCTTTGTAAGTCGTCGCAATCGCACTCAATGTCAACTCGCCTTTATTGCCTTTGCCTTCTTTGTCCTCGCCTGCGTTCACGAGTTTCAAAGAATCTAACGTAATAATGCGCGACAAATCGCCTACATCACGGGTAAATTGGCTGATTTGAGAGTATTTGCCCGTGATGGAAATCTGATACGGCAGTTTTTGAATCGGACCATCGTTTTCAGGTTGGAGCGGTGCAACGCTGTCCAAACGCAGTCCGTTGGTTGAACCTGCCTGATGCAGCTCTTGAATCAGGTTCGGAATTTCCGCATCGGTCGGCAGTTGTTTCAACAAAACGTCAAATGCAGAACGGATAGAAGCCAATTCAGCCTTCAAATTATTCAAGCTTGCCGCCTGAATGCTTTTACGCGTAAAGGTTTCCTTCAGTTCTGCTTCTTTGGCTTCCTGCGTATTCAAGGTTTCAATCTGATCTTTAAATACGCCGACATAGCCCAACGCCAACATACCGACAATCAACAAACCTCCCAGCAAAAGTTTTGAAGGCATATTGAGCAGGTACAGGTTTTGTACGTCCAATTGTTTCAGGTTTTTAGATGCCATTATTGAGCCTCCGGAGCAGGTTCTGCCACAGGTTCGGCTATTTCACTGCTGCTTTGTGCAGTCGGTGCAGGAGCCGGCGTATTCACTTGGTTGATTGAAGATTTCAAAGTAAATTCTTGGTAGTTATCTACTTTTTTGATGCTCAACAATTCAGGCTGCAAGAAAATACCTGTACTTGGCAGGGAGCGCATCATAACGGCGATTTTATTGTCGCTGACGGCATGGCCGCTAATTTTATAGCTGGTCGGGCTTTCTGCTTCCAACGCAGTCAAATAAGTATTATCGGGCGTAAGCGCATTCAAAGAATCAAGGATATAAGCTGCTTGATAGCGTTTTTCCTGCAACTCTTCCACTTTCAGCTTCTTGGCCAAGAAGGCTTCTTTTTCTTGCTGAAGTTTATCGATTTCGCCCAATTCTCTATCAAGTCTGTCGATTTCGGTTTGCAGGAAGTTGTTGCGGCCTTCTTGATTGCTGATGGCGCTATCAATACCGAGATAGGTAGCGGCTGCCAAGCCCAAACCCACTGCAAAAGCGCCAAGCATCAATACTTTGAATTGCTGCTGCTTGCGCTGTTTAATCTCTTCCCGATACGGAAGAAGGTTGATTCTGGTTAATTCGATCATGTTCTCAAAGTCCCCTTAATGCCAATCCAAACGCCAACGTCAGTGACGGCGCATCAATTTGAAACTGCGGCAATTCTACTTTTGCACTGCGTTCCACATATGAAATCGGATGCAGGTATTCTGTTGCCGTATTGGTTTGCGAGAAAATGCTTTCCGCCAAACCTGCCTGCTGAGCGGTAAAGCCGGTCAGTAGGATGTGTTTGATATTGGCGAAAGAATCAGTGGCCTGCGTGGTATAGTAAAATTGCAAAACCCGCTGAACTTCTTGCGCAACCTGCACATTAAAACGGTCGGCAATCTGAGACTGGTAGTCGGAAGGTTTGTTTTGGGAAGCCATCATTTGAGCGGCTTTTTCTTCCGTTACCCGATAAGTACGCTGAATCAGCTGATTGAGCTGCTCTGTGCTGACCGGAGTTTCTTGTTTATAGAGAATGCGGCCGTTTTGCAGAATCAGGGCATACATTTGCGTCGCATGAATGCCGAACACAGCAACTTTTTCCTCTGCCATTTCGGGAGCATGCGTATTCATCCAATAAACGAAGGCATTGCGTTGCGCCAGTAAGTCCAAATCCAAAGCGGACAAAGGCAAGCCCGCATTTTCAAACATTTCAATGCGCGGTTCGACATCGTCTTTTTTAGCGGCAACAGCTAAAACATGCTGGCCCGAACCGACTTCTTCGGCTTGAAAGTCGTAGTTCATTTCTTCAATAGGCGCAAATTGGCCGACTTCCGCCTCGACAAACTCTTCCAAGTCCAAATCGGTATCACGCGGGTTGTAAATAATTTGCTCGACTGTCGCCAAATTTTGTGGCACAGCCGCAACAATATTTTTGCAAGAACTGCGTAATTGTGTGTAAGTATGTTGGATGTAAGTGGCAAGCTGATCGTAGTCTTGAATTTTGTTGCCTTTGACAATATTTTTAGGCAATTTGGTAATAACGTATTTTTCCAGCTGAATTTGGTTTAAACTACGGCCTGTCAGTTGTACCATCTTAATGGCATGTTGGCTGATGTCGACGCCGATGGCAGAGCGGTTGTTCAATCCGCTAGAAGCCTTGCCTGTTTTGGTATCTTTCGTGCTTTTAAATAAGCGCATGATTTGACTTCCCTGTATCATTTAGGAGTGAGTAACTGTTTCGTTATCCGTAAAGGACTTCTTATTCTTTACACAGTATTGACTGTGGCTGATAGAAATCGTTTCCCATTTTACTTTATTTATCGCCATTAATGGCAAAATTATTACTTAGTCATGATTAAAAAAATTATAACGACCTGTATGGGTCTCTTATTAGGACTGGCTCTTTTCGGTGTAGGTCTGATTGCAATTGCAATTCTGGTAACCTATCCAAAACTGCCGTCTTTGGACTCTTTACAACACTACAAACCAAAAATGCCGCTGACGATTTATTCTTCAGACGGCCAAGTCATTGGCGTTTACGGCGAACAACGGCGTGAATTTACCAAAATCGGCGACTTCCCCAAAATTTTGAAAGACGCAGTGATTGCCGCCGAAGACAAACGCTTCTACGACCACTGGGGTGTGGATGTTTGGGGCGTGGCGCGCGCCGCAATCGGCAACGTCATAGCCGGCGGTGTTCAATCCGGTGCCAGTACGATTACGCAACAAGTTGCCAAAAACTTCTACCTGAGCAGCGAGCGTTCGTTCACCCGTAAGTTCAACGAAGCCCTGTTGGCCTACAAAATCGAGCAGTCTTTAAGTAAAGACAAGATTTTGGAGCTGTACTTCAACCAAATCTATTTGGGTCAACGCGCTTATGGTTTTGCCTCTGCCGCCCAAATTTATTTCAATAAAAATGTTAATGAATTAACATTGGCTGAAGCCGCCATGTTGGCCGGCTTGCCTAAAGCACCTTCCGCCTACAATCCGATTGTAAACCCTGAGCGTGCCAAACTGCGCCAGGCTTATATTCTGAACAATATGCTGGAAGAAGGCATGATCACCCTGCAGCAACGCGATCAGGCTTTGAAAGAAGAGTTGCATTACGAGCGTTTTGTACAAAACATCGACCAAAATGCCCTGTATGTTGCCGAGATGGTGCGTCAAGAGCTGTTTGAAAAATACGGCGAAGATGCCTACACACAAGGCTTCAAGGTATATACCACCGTCGATACCGCACACCAGCGCGTCGCCACCGAAGCCCTGCGTAAAGTTCTGCGCAATTTCGACCGCGGCAGCAGCTACCGCGGTGCAGAAAACTACATCGACCTGAGCAAAAGCGATAACGTAGAAGAAACTGTCAGCCAATATCTTTCTACACTTTACACCGTCGATAAAATGATTCCTGCGGTTGTATTGGAAGCCTCACGCAAAGGTGTACAGATTCAGTTGCCAAGCGGCCGTAAAGTCACGCTGAACAGCCACGCTTTAGGCTTTGCCGCCCGTGCCGTCAACAGCGAAAAAATGGGGGATGACCGTATCCGTCGCGGCTCCGTCATTCGCGTTAAAGGTAGCGGCGATACTTTTACCGTCGTTCAAGAGCCTTTGTTGCAAGGCGCATTGGTGTCTTTAGATGCGAAAACCGGTGCAGTCCGTGCATTGGTCGGCGGCTACGACTACCACAGCAAAACCTTCAACCGCGCAACTCAAGCCATGCGCCAACCCGGCTCGACGTTCAAACCGTTCGTTTATTCCGCTGCTTTGGCAAAAGGCATGACTGCCTCCACCATGATTAACGATGCGCCGATCTCCCTGCCGGGCAAAGGTGCAAACGGTAAAGCGTGGAACCCGAAAAACTCTGACGGCCGCTATGCCGGTTACATCACGCTGCGTCAGGCTTTGACCGCGTCGAAAAACATGGTATCCATCCGCATCCTGATGTCGATCGGCATCGGCTACGCGCAACAATATATCCAACGCTTCGGCTTCAAGCCATCTGAAATCCCTGCCAGCCTGTCTATGGCTTTGGGTACAGGCGAAACCACTCCGTTGCGTATTGCAGAAGGTTACAGCGTCTTTGCCAACGGCGGTTACAAAGTATCTGCCCACGTCATCGACAAAATCTACGACAGCCAAGGCCGTCTGAGAGCGCAAATGCAGCCGTTAGTGGCCGGTGAAAACGCACCTCAAGCCATTGACCCGCGCAACGCCTACATCATGTACAAAATCATGCAGGACGTTGTCCGTGTCGGTACCGCGCGCGGTGCAGCCGCACTGGGCCGCTCCGACATCGCCGGTAAAACCGGTACCACCAACGACAACAAAGACGCATGGTTTGTCGGCTTCACCCCTAGCGTTGTGACTGCCGTCTATATCGGCTTTGACAAACCGCGCAGCATGGGCAGTGCAGGCTACGGTGGCACAATCGCCGTACCGGTTTGGGTAGAATACATGCGCTTCGCCCTGAAAGGCACCAGCGTCAAACCGATGAAAGCACCTGAAGGCGTGGTTACAAACGGCGGCGAAGTGTATATGCGCGAACGCATGACCACCAGCTCCGACCTGGCCTTGGACAACAGCGGCGTTGCTCCGCGTCCTGCTCAACCTGCCCGTCGTGCCGTTCCGAATGAAAACCGCCGCAGTGCCGAGAGCAACACTGCGCCAGCCCGTGAAGAATCAGACGAAACCCCAGTTCTGCCAAGCAATACCGGCAACAATAACAGACAACAACTAGACTCTCTGTTCTAATGTTCTCAAACAAGGCCGTCTGAAACGTTCAGACGGCCTTGTTTGAGAAAATTCAAAGCAAAACCATGATTGATTTACACTGCCATTCGACCGTTTCAGACGGCATGTTGTCCCCAACCGAAGTTGTCCGACTCGCCCGTCAAAACGGTTGCACCCTGCTCGCCCTGACCGACCACGACCATACCGGCGGACTTGCCGAGGCACGCACCGAAGCCGATACCCTCGGCCTCCCCTTCGTCAACGGCGTGGAGATATCCGTCACTTGGCGCGGCCGCACCATCCACGTTGTCGGCTTGGACTTTGACGAACACAACGAAGCACTGCAGAACCTGCTTGCCGAAGTCCGCAAAGGCCGTCTGAAACGACTGGAATCCATTGTGGCCAAACTGGAGAAAAAAGGCATAACAGGCGCGTATGAAGGCGCACTGGCATTGGCCGCCAACAAAGAAATGGCCAGCCGCACCCACATTGCCGAATTCCTCATCCGCGAAGGCCATGTCAAAAACAAACAGCAGGCATTTACCAAATATCTGGGAGACGGCAAATCCTGTTCCGTCAGACATGAATGGGCCACACTGGAAGACTGCGTAGCCGCGATTACAGGCGCGGGCGGCATGGCCATTATCGCCCACCCGATGCGCTATGAATTATCCGCCACCGCCAAACGAAACCTGTTTCAAGAATTTAAAAATCTCGGCGGCGCAGGGATTGAAGTGCACAGTGGCAACTGCTGTAAAAACGACCGCCTCAACTATGCCCTGCTTGCCGACCGTTTCGACTTTCTCGCCAGCTCAGGCAGCGACTTTCACCGCCCCAACGACTTCAGCGGCGGCATACTCGGCGCCTGTCCCGACTTACCCGAACAATGCCGCCCTGTATGGAAACACTTTAAGGCCGTCTGAATGCCTCACGCAAAAGGATTATCCTGCCAAAAAAGCAGCCTGCACCCCATCTCCCACCGAAAGACCCGAACCATGTGCGATTACTGCGCCGACCTTCGTCCCACCGTCCGCATCAAAACCCCGCAAAAACTGTCGCAAATGCTACTGCGCGCCGCCGACCGCCTGGCAGACGGCACGCTGGCCGACATCACCCTCGCCTATGCCAAAGTCCGGCGTATCAGTCCCGACTATGTTCAAACCTTCGCCCGCAGCGGTTACATCATCGACACCGACCCACAGGGCAACCGCCGCCTGCACGGCTGGTACGATTTCCTGACCCACTATTTCCAATGCACACACTGCAAAGCCGTGTTCGAGATTGATGCCGAAACCTACCACGGCAGCGGCGGAGAATGGAAAATGCTGGAAGAGGCGGCCAAGCGTTTTCAGGCTACCTGAAAATAAAAAATCAGCATATCTTTGGAAGCCATATCTGATAACGTGTTTATACAGCCGGGATATATGCAGTATTTTCTCCGGGCAGTATAACCGATGTTGAAATTTCCGTCGGATACACGACATCAGCGGCTGTCTCTGCTGAAATTTCACCTGCCAACTCATTGTAAATTCCTTTGTCGTTTTGGAAATCAATATCGGCAACCTTGCGCCTTTCCCCATTTTCCAAAACCACTTCTGATTCAAATAATATTTTATTATCGGCTTCATCTTTCAGATTGATTTCTGCAAAATCCAAAGAGATCGACTGGATATCCCAGTCGGACAATAGAGAAAGCTCTCCTTCCTCCGTTTTCCCGTTACTGTTTTCGTCATGCCAGATTCTTAGCTCGCCCCACAATTCATCATATTGATTAATGATATTATTATTGTCGCTGTCCAAATCTTTCAAAGCTTCTACGCCGTTTTCTGCGCGCTTGCCGTCAGACATAACTGTTGCCTCACCAAACATCTCCGTTCCGTCGTTTACCATGCCGTCTCCATTTTTATCCCAAACCAAAAAACCGCTGCCTTTTTTGAGCCAAGCCGTCTGTTCGGCCATCCCGTCGCCATCCATATCAAAACTCACTCCATCCTCCACCGAAGTCGTGAGCAACTCTTCTCCATACAGCTCGATAGCAAGAGGAGTATGGTAATTTTTGGCAATTTGGTCAAAATTCTGCTGAAGATTATCCACTCCGCCCTGTAAATCAAGTGAAATATTGGCTTTGTTCAGTAAATCCTGCAAAGCTTTCAAAGCTTCGTTTTCATTATGAATTTCTTTGCCTTTTCCTGATGCCTGTTCGGATTTTTGCTGTTCGACCAAAGCAGCCAAGCGGTTAACTGCATTGGAATGAAGCCTGCTGGCTGAAGTAATCAGTGCCGCATACGCACTTTTTGAGTAATTTACTAAATTATCGTTGAAGCTGACACTCTTGCCCGCGCTACCGATACCGAATTCAATCGCCCCCTGCTTTCCGCCTGAAGAATAATATAACGCTGTTCTTGCAGCCGTCGTTACCGTACCGTCTGCCAAACGGCTGTTTGCAGGTACAAATACCACCATCAACATAGGATTTCCACGTGTCATCATCGGCATCAGACTAAGCGGCATATTTGGATCGGTTTTCTGAAAGCGAACCCGCTCGTCACCTACGCCAAACAGTCTGTTGGGATGGTCAGGCGCTGCTTCATCCATTCCTGATTGCAGAATTTTTTGCTTTTCGGCTGGAGTTTTACCGTTTAGCAGGTTTGGATTGGTTTCCTTAAGGAATACAGATTTCGCCCATGTCCAATAAGTATGGCTGGGCTATCCGCTGGGGTTTTGGGTTTTCATTTTGTGGGCAAAATAATCAACAGCCTGTTGTTGGTTCATCGCCTTGATTGCTGCCGTATCCGATCCGTATTTGGTTTCTTTTGGGTTGTTCCGCAAATCAAACTGAAAACGGTTGTATTCGGCTTTTCCTTCTTCATAAACAAATCTTCGTGCATATTCATTCGCTGTTATATTGCGATTTCCATCAATATCAAGATCAAGCTTGGAAATTGTTTTCGACAAACCATGTCCTAACTCATGAGCCCAATCAGAAGCAGTCAGATATCTTTTGTCTGCCGTACCGAATACAATACTTCTATTTTCTTTACTGCCAATTAGTTTGCTTTGGAAAAATATGCCGGAATATTTAGTGTTTGCTTGAATACTCCCTAACCCCCATTGATTGATAAAGTTATGGGTTTGCCCCAGTAAAATTGAATCCCGAATAATCTGATTAACTTCCGAAACAGGCATCCCTAATTTTAAAAAATGCTGCCGGATTTGTGCTGTTGTAGCCATACCATATACCTTTAAAATTAAATACTATCGACTATCTGATAAGAAAGATGCTGGAAATATCATTAATGCATTTGTCTGTTGGATGCTGAAATAATATTCCTGCACCTTTCTCCTCCCTTATAACCAAATGTCTATCACTCCCGATCAAATGGTTGTTTTCATCTACTGCTACTTGTTTTACTACCGTATACCTAGGAAAAACTTGTTCTGTTCCATTGTTAAAGCATACGCTGACCGGGCTTAGGATATGAGATGAAACATAGGGTTTCGGCAAATCATCAGGATAACGGTCGTCAGGAAACAATGAACGGTATCGTTTTATATAATCAGGCGTTGCTTCGATTTCTAAAAAAGTGCTGCCGTCGTAGTCGGTCTGATGCACTACCGTAAAGCCGTCGGTCGGCCGTTTTAGCTTACGCCGCCTGTGTTTGAGCCATTTCTGCCGCTCTGCCTTGTCTTTCCATCTGAGTACCGCCTGTTTTTCTCCGTCAGGCCGCAAACGGCCGGAAAGCCGCAGATAGCGCCGGTACACGGGAATCTGCCACTTTTTCGCTAAATCTTCAGGCGGCATATCAAGCAAACAGGCACTATGCAGCGTGCCGGCCATCTGTCTGAACAAATTCTCGAAGCTCTCTACAGGATAAAGCTGCCCGCAGCCCGTTGCGTCATCCGCATATGCTTGAGAAACAGAGACCGTCTGAATGCCGCTATCGGCATGAGACAAAATGGGCAGCAACATGGCCGGCCACAGCAAAGCAGCTAAAAATTTCACACTCATCTCCTTCTTGATAAAAATTATTACTTGCATTGATATTATTTCCAATATTTTTTCACTGCAAGCACATTTGCACGCTAATTGAGACCTTTGCAAAATTCCCCAAAATCCCCTAAATTCCCACCAAGACATTTAGGGGATTTTTCATGAGTACCTTCTTTCAGCAAACCGCCCAAGCCATGATTGCCAAACACATCGACCGTTTCCCACTAATGATAGAAAAAGGTCGTCTGAAAACCGTTTTTCCGTTTTCAGACGACCTTTGTTCTTTGCTTGGTTTAAGCGGGTTACGCCGTTTTCTTTTCGCGTATCGGCAGGTTCAGCAAAGCCGCCGCCCCCGCCAGCACCGCATCGGCATACCACATCCAGCCGTAATCGTTGAATTGATAAATCACGATGCCGCCGATATACGAGCCTAAAAAGCCGCCGATTTGGTGGCTCAACATGGTCAGCCCGAACAGCGTCGCCAGATAGCGCGTGCCGAACAGTTTGCCCGTAATTGCAGCGGTCGGAGCGACGGTGGCGAGCCAAGTGAAGCCGAGCGCAGCGGCGAAAATGTAGAAATTGACGTCGGTTCTCGGGGCGGCAAGGTAGATCAGCACCATCGCCACGCGCGAGGCGTAGAGTCCGGATAAAACGTATTTGCCCAAAAACCGCCCCGTACACCAGCCCGAAAAAATGCAGCCCGCGATGTTCGCCAAGCCGATAATCGCGATCGAAGTCGAAGCGACCGAAGCGGGCAGACCGCAGAGCGCGATTTCGTTGGGCAGGTGGGTTACCAAAAACGCGATGTGGAAACCGCAGGTAAAAAAGCCCAAGTGCAGCAGGATGTAGCTTCGGTCTTTAAACGCGGTTTTGACCGCCTGCCCCAGCGTTTGCCCGTTTTCAGACGACGTGTGGTGCGTGGCGACAGCGTTTTTGCCGCCCGCCAGCCACCACGAAATCGGCAGGATCAGAAGTGCGATGCCGCTCCAAACGTAAAACGTTCCCGTCCAGCCGACGGCGGGCAACACCAGCAAACCCTGCACCAGCGGCGCAAACAAAAACTGCCCCGCCGAACCGCCCGCGTTGACCAGACCTGAAGCCAAACCGCGTTTGTGCGGTGGTACTTTCGCCGCGACCTGCCCCATGATGATGGAGAAACCGCCCGCGCCCGTTCCGAATGCAAAAAGCAGCCCAATTGCCAGCATCAGCCCCCAATAAGTCGGCATCTGCGGCACCATCAGACAGGCAGATGCCAACAGCAGCGCACCGCCGCCCAACACCTTAAACGCGCCAAAGCGGTCGGCAAGCGCGCCGGAAAGCGGCTGGGACAAGCCCCACATCAACTGGAAAACGGCGATAATCAGGCTGAACTCTTGGATACTCAGCTCGGTAGAGTCGACGACCGGACGGACAAACAGCCCCATAGTCATGCGCATACCGATGGTAATCAGCAGGATGGAGGCGGCAGCAGTGATAACCAGCCAAAGGTTAGGGGATTTTTGCTGTGTGTGTGTCATGGTTATGGTTTGTTTCTATGAAAAAATGCCGCCAAAACAAGCGGCAGGATAAAGGATTTTAGCAAACGGGCTGACGCAGGCTAAATAACACCTAATGCTTTGATTATAGCCAAAACCTCTATCCGCGCCACGTTGTCCGTTTCCTTTCTATCTGAAAGGCAGGGAATGGGATACGGGCAGAAATACGGCACATAAAAAACGGCAAAGGTCGTCTGAAAACCCGAAATCCGATTTTCAGATGACCTTTGTGTTTCTGCGTCCTGCGTTAGAACGATTTGACCAGCGACAGACCGACTTCGTTTTGTTTGTAGCTGTACAGCCAGTCGGTGTTGCCGTGGACGCAGCGGTGTTTGTAGCTGAGGACGGGTTTGAGACCGACGAATTTCCAGCGGTCCACGCCTATGCTGAGGCGGTAGGTTTGCTCTTTGTCGCGGCGGCGTTGTTCGAGTACGGCGTTTTCTTCGCGGTGGCTGCGGATGCCGAAGGTGGCGGAGGCGGAGGCGTCGAAGCCGGCTTCAAACATTTTTGCCGCGCCCAGCCGTGCGGAGATGAGGCGGTAGCTGTCCACCGGTTCTTTGGCTTTGCGCTGCTGCCAGTCTATGCCGCCATAGAGCATGATGTCGTTGCGCGGGAAGTAGGACAGGGTGTTGTAAACGGAGAAGAGGCTGCCGTCGAGCAGGCGGGTTTTGTCGGAATAGGAAAGGTGTTTCCACTCGGCTTCGGTGTTCCACGTCCAGTTGCCTTTGTCGAGGTTCCACTCGCTGCGCACGCCGTAGGCGCGGTTGAGGGTTTTGCCGCCGCTGCCGTTCCATTCGACAAGCGGGGCGAGGGCGAAGGTGTGGCGGTGGTTTTCAAACTGATAACCGGCGCTGAGGTTGAGCGTGTGTTCGTTGAAGTCTTTATGGTCGCGGTAGAAGCGGCCGTAGCCGAGCGCGCGGGCGGCGATGCCGTGATGTCCTTTAATCTGCCAGCGGCGGACGGCGGCGGCTTCGTATTTGATGCCGTTGGCGGAAACGGGCTGGTCGCCTGAAAATTCTTCCCAGCATTCGCCGGCGATTTGGGTTTTACACCACACTTTGCCGCTGGCTTCGTTGATGTTGCTGTTGTGGACGGCGCCGACGGAAAGGCTGCCCTGCCAGCTTTGGCGTTGGTTTAGAGAGTCGCGGAAATGGCCGATGTTTTCTTTGACGGCTTCGGGCAGGTCTTCGTTTTGAAGGCGCATAAATTCGGAAGTGGCTTCGCGGTTCAGACGACCTTCAAAGAGCAGGCGGGCGTAATCGAGCCGTCCGCGCGTGAAGTCGGGATGGCGTTGCAGCAGGGTTTCGTAGTCTTGTTTGGCATCTTTCCACCTGCCTTCGCCGCGGGCGAGCGAGGCGCGGGCAAAGAGGGCGATGTCGGGGTCGTATTCGGTTTGCTGGGTATAACGCTCGAGCAGCGGGCGCACGGTTTGCCAGTCGCTGCGGTTGACGGCGTTAAACAGGGCTTCGCCTTGGTCGGCTTCGGGGTCGGTTTCGGCTGTCTGCCCGATGTGTTCGGCGGGAATGTCGAGACGGTATCCGCGCACTTTTTGTTCCTGTTCCTGCATGGTTTGGCGGGTGTCCTGCCACAGGCGTTGCGCGGTACGGTCGTCTGAAAAGTCGGAGCGTGGCGCGGCAAGGACGGGGGCGGCGAGAAAGAGGATAAGGCAGGCAGACGGTTTGTACATGGTGTCGGCTTTCCGGTCGGCGGTTTCAGACGACCTTGAGAAGGTTGGCGGGCTGGTGTTTAAAAAAGCCTGCGTGAAGCAGGCTTTATTTTACTTAACTCATTTTACTTAACTAGGGATTTTAGCGTTTTACACCGCCGTATGCCGTATCCAAGTTGCGGTCGGTTTTAAATTTGGCAACACCGGCCAGCGCGCTTGCGTTGTGACCGAAGAAGTGACCTTCGGTTTTACCGAAGTGGCCGTTGGCGCGGGCGTAGCCTTCAAACGATGCGCTGGACGGTTTGATGCGGGCATGGACATCCATGTTTACCGCGTTGTTTCTCATAGAACCCGCCAAGACGCGTTGACCGAAGTCTGCGCGCAAAGTACCCACCATCGAGTTGTTGCCGGTGTAGTTGTTGATACCTTTAACTGCGTAGTTGGCTACGCCTGATACCGGCATAGAGGTAGCGCGTTTGTCGCCAGAATAGAAAACGCCGCGATTTGGTGCCTTTAGCGTATTCTTTGCCGACCCACTCGCCGTAGTACACTTCAGAGCCGCCGCTCTTGATGGTGTTGAACGCATAGCGGCCGAGGTTTTGACGGGTGTATGCGTCGTTAACCTGTACGGTTTTCACGCCGTTGCGGTCTGCTTTTGCCGGAATGCGGTTTACGTTGGTGTAATACACTCCTGAACGGTAGGCTGCATTTTTCATCACTTTTTCGCCTTCGGCTTCAGATGCAGGCTTACCCCATTTTTTGCCGTATTTGTGATTTTTGTAGCCATACTCGAATGGGTTATAGGCATTATTAGCGGCAAATGCGCCTGCGCTGAACACAACAGCCAAAACAGCAGCGGTGGTTTTTTGCAGATTCAGTTTCATTGAACACTCCTTGAGGTAAAACGATGGTGGGGAAAATTATGTTTTCGTTGTGAGTAGAACATATCGTTATGTGAGGAGGTCTTTTTGTTCTACAAAACATTTTATAGGGGAAGTGTTAGCACAGAATTAGCAAATATCCTAAAAATCTCCAATAAGGCGAAAATATTTATTTTTAATTCGATACGACCTATATCACCTGCCCCCAAACGGCAAAGAATATATTGAAACTGCCTGCCCGATACACCATAATAACCCTATAAATACCCAGAACAAAGGTTAACGCCATGTGCCAACTGCTCGGCATGAATTGCAACACTCCCACAGACATCATGTTCTCTTTTGAAGGCTTCCGCCGCCGTGGCGGCATTACTGACCACCACGCCGACGGCTTCGGTATTGGCTTTTTTGAAGGCAAAGGCGTACGCTTGTTTCACGACGACAAGCCCAGCGCCAACTCGCCCGTTGCCGACTTGGTACGCGCCTACCAAATCAAATCTGAAAACGTTATCGCCCATATCCGCAAGGCCTCACAAGGCCAGACCTCGTTGGCGAACACTCATCCCTTCATGCGCGAGATGTGGGGCGAATATTGGCTGTTTGCACACAACGGCCATTTGATTGATTTTTTCCCCGAGCAGGGCGAGTACTACCATGCCGTCGGTTCAACCGATTCCGAACGCGCGTTCTGCTTTATCCTCAACCGCCTGCGCAGCCGCTTTGCCACCAAGCCCAAACCTGAAGTTTTGTTTGACGCCATTGCCGGCCTAACCCATGAAATCCGCCGCTTCGGTTTGTTCAACTTCGTCATGTCCAACGGCGACTGCCTGTTTGCCCACGCCAGTACCTTACTGCACTACATCGTGCGCAAAGCCCCGTTTGGCAAAGCGCGTTTGCTGGACGATGACGTGATGGTTGATTTTTCCACAGTGACCACGCCAAACGACAAGGTCTCCGTCATCGCCACCCTGCCCCTGACGCGCGATGAAACTTGGTCGCAGTTGGCAGTCAATGAATTGGTGATGTTTCAAGACGGCGATATCGTCCGCAGCGACCGCCCCGAAAATCCGGTTTATATGAGTGCGGAAGAAGGTTTGGAAATTGCCCGCGCCGTCGGCGTATCGGTTTAACGGTTGATTGACTGAAAAACTCAAGGCCGTCTGAAAAGCTCAACTTCACTCAAGTTGCCCTTTCAGACGGCCTTTTTATACTTAATCCAGCGAAAAAGCCTTTACTATACGAAAATAGCGCAATCCGCTACAATAATAGGTCACAAACAATAAATTCAATTGCTTAGCGACCTTGCCGAGCGTATGACAAGGAAACCCGATGAAGTGCCCGTTTTGCCAACACCCCAACACACAAGTAACCGACTCGCGATGGCTGGAAGACACCAACAGCATCCGTCGCCGTCGCAAATGCTTGGAATGCGGTCAACGCTTCAGCACCTTTGAAACCGTTGAAATGCGGATGCCGCAAATCATCAAATCCGACAGCACACGGGTTCCCTTCAATCCGCACAAACTGCAGACCAGCCTTGAGCGCGCGCTGCACAAACGCCCTGTTACGCAAGAACAAATCGATGAAACCGTTGCCCTTATCGAGCAACGCCTCTACCGTTTGGGCAAAAAAGAAGTCGCTTCGCACATCGTCGGCGAAATGGCGATGGAAGAGCTGGCAAAAATCGACCAAGTCGCTTATGTCCGCTTCGCGTCTGTCTATAAAAGCTTTAAAGACGTTTCCGAATTCACCCAAGTCATCGCCGAATGCAAAGCCAAATAAGGCCGTCTGAAACCATGTTTTCCGCACTTGATACCCAAATGATGCAAACCGCCCTCGAGCTGGCTAAGCTTGGGCGGTTTTCTACTTCCCCCAATCCCCGCGTCGGCTGCGTAATTGCACACGGTGCCCAAATCGTCGGACAAGGTTTCCACGTCAAAGCAGGCGAACCGCACGCTGAAGTTCATGCGTTGAGGCAGGCCGGAGTGGCGGCAAAAGGCGCAACCGCCTATGTCACGCTGGAACCTTGTAGCCATTATGGTCGCACACCGCCATGTGCCGAAGCGCTGGTTCATTCCGGCGTAACGCGCGTGGTCGCCGCCATGACTGACCCTAACCCGTTGGTCGCAGGCAAAGGCTTATCTATGCTGGAAGCCGCCGGAATACGTACCAAAAGCGGTTTGTTGGAAGCTCAGGCGCGCGAACTCAACCGCGGTTTCCTGTCGCGTATCGAACGCGGCAGACCGTTTGTCCGCCTCAAATGCGCCGCCAGTTTAGACGGCAAAACCGCCCTTTCAGACGGCCGCAGCTTTTGGATTACCGGCGAAGCAGCACGCGAAGACGTACAAATTCTCCGTGCCGAAAGTTGCGCCGTTTTGACCGGTATCGGTACCGTACTTGCCGACAACCCGAAACTCAACGTTCGCAGCTTCCCCACTCTACGCCAACCTGCGCGTATCGTCTTGGACAGCCGACTGCAAACTCCTTTAGACTGCCACCTCGTTACCGATACCGAAAGCCCGACCGTTATCGTTACCCTTTCCTCAGACGAACAACGTTTGCAGGCTCTACGCACATTTGAACATATCCGCATCATCAGGCCGTCTGAACACATCAACGGCCGTATCAATCTTCTTTCACTCATGCCGCAACTGGCAGAGTTTGGCTTTGGCGAAGTTCTGGTAGAAGCCGGCTCCACACTTGCTTCAGCCTTCCTGAAGGATGACTTGGTAGATGAAATCGTCCTCTACCAAGCGCCGAAACTGTTAGGCGCAGGCAAACCTCTTTTCTCCCTTTCTGAAAATCCGGCCGTCCTACTTTCAGACAGCCCTTGGCAAAGTCAATCAGTAGAAATCATCGGACAGGACATTAAATGGGTTCTCCGGAAAAAATCCATCTAATTGCCTAAACTTAATAATAAAATTACTTTCAATAGAATATATATATTATTTACATAGCAATAAATGTAATTTTTTCGTCAATATATTATAATGACTTTAGTGTATTCCAATTTAAAACTTTGACTTAAGTTAACTATCCTCAAGCTGATTGTCGACAAGTTTTCCTTTTTTTCATCACGAAATAATGGATTATTAAGATAAGTTAAGCCACGAAAATTTATTAAAAGTTTTTATTCTAGAAGGGTTTTAAACGGCATAAACGGTAGTTTCATTTCATGAACCATGCATTTGACAAAACAATATCTAAAATCAAAACATGTGGTTGAATGTAATTTCTAAAAATTAAGTATTCAAAAATACCGTTTCCATACCATAGAGGCCGTCTGAACGACCATTAAACTTTTTTGATTGAGACGAATCAGATAAGTGCTTATGATTTTGTCTAATGTAATTATAAGTATGGTTTTAAGGCTTCACACAATACGGCAGCCGGCTATGGCTATGCGGTTGCAGCAAACAACTCAGGCATCGGGCAAACATCTCGATTTACTCATTCATTAAACGAAAGACATCATGAAAAACATTACGATACAAAAATTTGCCGATAAGACCGCAAAAATCGGCATCGTTGGCTTAGGCTACGTCGGTTTACCACTGATGTTGCGCTATGTGGATATCGGTTACCAAGTTTTGGGTTTCGACATTGACACCAACAAAGTCGACAAGCTCAACAAAGGCGAAAGCTACATTGAGCATATCCCTTCCGACAAAATTGCCGCTGCTTCCAACAGCCTGTTTGAAGCAACGACCGACTTCTCCCGCATCGGCGAAGTAGAAGCCGTTATTTTGTGCGTACCGACTCCGCTGAACAAATACCGCGAGCCGGACATGAGCTTTGTGATCGACACTACAGATGCGGTAAAACCCTACCTACGCGCCGGTCAAGTGCTGTCTTTGGAATCCACCACCTACCCCGGCACTACCGAAGAAGAATTGCTGCCGCGCATGGAAGAAGGCGGCTTGAAAGTTGGTCAAGACGTATTCTTGGTTTACTCTCCTGAGCGTGAAGACCCTGGTAACCCTAACTTTGAAACCCGTACCATTCCAAAAGTCATCGGCGGCCACACCCCTGATTGTTTGGAAGTCGGCCTTGCGCTGTACCAACCTGCCATCGATAAAGTTGTTCCAGTAAGCTCCACCAAAGCTGCCGAGCTGACCAAACTTTTGGAAAACATCCACCGCGCCGTAAACATCGGCTTGGTGAACGAGATGAAAATTGTTGCCGACAAAATGGGCATCGACATTCACGAAGTCATCAATGCCGCTGCAACCAAACCGTTCGGCTTCGTTGCTTATTACCCGGGCCCTGGCTTGGGCGGCCACTGTATCCCTATCGACCCGTTCTACCTGACTTGGAAAGCACGCGAATACGGCGTAAACACCCGTTTCATCGAGCTGGCTGGTGAAGTGAACTCCCATATGCCCGACTACGTTATCGAAAAAGTCGGCCTGGCTTTGAATGACCACAACCGTTCTATCAAAGACAGCAAAATCTTGGTATTGGGTATCGCCTACAAGAAAAACGTGGACGATATGCGTGAAAGCCCGTCTGTGGAAGTGATGGACCGCCTGCACAAACTGGGCGCAGTGGTTTCCTACTCTGACCCGCACGTTCCAGAGTTCCCGCACATCCCCGGCCACCACTACTTCGACCTGAAGAGCGAAGCGCTGACCCCTGAAACTGTCGCCCAATACGATTGCGTGGTTCTGACCACCGATCACGACAAATTCGACTATGACATGATTACTGAACATGCCAAGCTGATTGTCGATACACGCGGCAAATTCCCAGTAAAAAATCCTAAAGTCATCAAAGCATAATCTTGCTTCAGACGCATCCGGCTGCCCCGGTTTCCTCAACCGGCACGGCGGCCGGTTTCCCAAGGCCATTTGTTTTTCAGACGGCCTTGGCAAACCGGCAACGGTAACAACACATACCTTACGAAAAACGCTCAGCTCGAACTTCTGGCCGTCTGAAAACAAATAATATGAACGCGAAAAAAATCCTCGGCTTCGCATTGGGCCCGGTAGGAAGCGCCGCTTTCGGCCTGCTTTCCCTGCCACTCATCTCATGGTACTTCCCTGCGGAAGACATCGGCCGTATCGTACTCTTGCAGACCATTGCCGGACTGAGCATTCTGCTCTTGGGCTTGGGACTGGACCAATCCTATATTCGCGACTATTACGCCGTTAAAGACAAGGCCGCGCTGTTCAAATCCGTTTTTTTATCGCCATTGATTCTGACGGTGGCGGTTGTGGTTTTAGTGTTACTGATAAACGCATCATGGCCGTCTGAAATCATTTTTGACATCACCAGTGCAAATTTGGGGATTCTCTTTCTGATTTTCTTGGTCACCACGCTGATTACCCGTTTTTTAGCCCTGATTTTGCGGATGAAAGAGCAGGCATTGGCTTTTTCCGTCAGCCAGCTTGCGCCGAAATTCTTGATTCTGGTGTTGGTTTTTGCCGTGATTGCTTCCGGCCTGCCCGCCAATACCACTTCGCTGGTTTTTGCCTACACCGCAGCCCAAGTGCTGACCGTTGTGCTGTTAATCTATCAACTGCGCCGAGACCTGCAAGCTGTTTCCCATGCGAAATGGTCGTCCGAGCTGCATCGGGACGGCCTGCGCTACGGCCTGCCGCTGGCATTCGGCAACCTGGCCTATTGGGGCCTGACTTCGATTGACCGCTTCGTCCTCAAAAACATCTCGGGCTTGGACGAGTTGGGTATTTATTCGATGGCGGTCAGCTTTGGCGCCGTCGCCCTGATTTTCCAAAGCGTGTTTTCCACCATTTGGGCGCCTTTGGTGTTCAAATGGGTAGAAGAAAAAACCAATCTGGACAAAATCGGCGACATCACGCTTTCCATGACCGTCCTCATCAGCGCAATGATTTGCCTTATCGGGATTTTCTCGCCGATGGCGACTTGGATACTGCCGGAAAAATACACGCAGGTTCAATTTATCCTGCTCTCGTGTATGCTCTTCCCCCTGTTTTACACGCTGACCGAAGTCAGCGGCATCGGTTTGAACGTCGTCCGCTCGACTTGGCTGATTACCGCCATCAACATCGTTGCCTTTATCGCCAATACCGCCCTGCTCTATCTGCTGGTGCCGAAATTTGGTGCAAAAGGTGCGGCTATGGCCAGCGCAACGGCTTTTTGGCTGTTTTTCATCTTTAAAACCGAATTCTCTTCACGCCTGTGGCAGCCTTTGCCGCGCCTGAAGATTTATACCAACTCAACGCTCTGCCTGATAATCTGCCTTGCCTACACTTGGCTGGGTACGCGCGACAACTACATTTGGTTTGCGCTGGTATGGGCAGTCGGACTGGGTTTCCTGTTCCTAAAATACAAACACGCACTATTTGCCGCAACCGAAAAAATCAAAGCCAAATTAAACCGTTCGGCAAAATAGCCAACCTGAGATTCACGTCTCTACGACAACAACAGAACGACCATGAAAATAAAACGTCTGAACTTATACACTTACATCCTATACATCATGCTCGCAGCCTATATGCTGGGGCCTGTGCTGTCCTTTAAGGTCGGCGTGCCGCGTATCGACAACCCGTTGACCCTGATATTTGTACTGCTTGGTTTTGTCGTATTTTTTCTGGAAAGCAAGCATATTCCGCGCAAGATTTTTGCCATGCTCTGCGCCCTGACCGCCATGTGCATCTGGCCTGCCATCCACATAGGTATTACGTCACTGACGCCGACGCAGTACATGGATATTTTGTTTTTTATGGCGATTCCGGCTTTCTTCTACTTGTTTTACCAAGTATTGAAGCGCGCCGACGACCCTTTGGGAACGATTCAAAAGTTCCTTATCGTATTTACGCTGTTTATCGCCGTGCCGCCTTTTGCAGAGTTGGCCACCGGCATTCAGTTTGTGAGCGCCAGCGATGAGTTGGCTATTGATGAAGGTTCACTCAAAGGCTTGTTCTTTAACCCGAACAACCTTGCCGCCACCGCAGTCTGCCTTGCACCTGCCATTTTGTTTTTCTTCCAACTCCAAGGACGAAAACACAAAGAAAAACTACTGGGCTGGGGTTTGTTCCTGCTGTTGGGCATGGCCATTTTCGCCAGTGTATCGCGTACCGCCATCGGCTGTTACCTGTTGATTTTGCTGGTTTATACGGCCTATCGCAAAAACGGTTTTATTACAGTCGGCGTAGCTGGTTTGCTGGCGTTAGTGTTGTCGATGATTCCGTCACGCGCGATTGCGGAATTTTTGCTGTCGCTCAACGGCAACCAGTTTTTGGAACGTTTTTCCAGCCGCGTGTACCTCTTCCTGTACGACTTGGGCAGCGACAACTCCGTGTCCTACCGTCAGGAGATTTACAACTACTTCTGGAACAATCCGCCCCTGCTGCTGACTGGTTACGGTCCTAAAAACTTCCGCGAATATTTCGGCGGCCACTTGAGTAACAGCGTGGGTTTTGAAAATCCGCACAGTTTTATCATCGAACTGTATTTGGGTTTCGGCATAATTTCCCTGCTCGGCTTTATTGCATTTGTAGCGTTTTATTTCCTCTACACTGCCTCAAGCCGTGCACTAACCAATAAATCACGCGTACTGGCTTGGGTTGCCTTGGGCATTTTCCTGCTGGCCGGTTTTATTCCATCCACCATTTTGCGTATGCCGTTTATCTGGCTGCCCTGCCTGCTGATTTTTATTTACAGCGTATTTGTTGCGCCCAAGCTGAAAGATATGGCTGCTTACGCATACAACGAAACACTATACGATACGAAGAAACCATCATGAAAATCATCCTGACTACCTCCATGTCCGGTCTCGGTGGCACTGAAAACGCCACTTTCCGCCTCGGCCGCCTGCTCAAACAACGCGGACACGATATCGTATTGGCCTCTTCAGACGGCCCTCTGATTCAGGAAGCGCAAGCATTGGGCATCCGTTGGCAGCCGATTGATTTTTACCAAGGCGGTCTTTTGGGTTACGTCAAAGGCATGTTTGCCTATATGAAGCTGCTGAAAAAAGAAAAACCTGATGTGATTCACTGCCAAATGGCGCGTATCGTTCCAGCCTGCGCCATTGCGGCCAAGCTCGCTTCGCCGAAAACCAAAGTGTTCTACCACGCGCGCGGCCTTGATCCGGAAACTTATCCAAAAATTGCCAAGCTTTTCGACAAGCTGGGCGTGTACATCATCGGCAACTGCAAACACGAACGCGAAAAACTCATCCGTTATGGTTTCCCTGCCAACCGCATCACCTACACTTACAACGCCCTGCACAAAGCGGATTACGTTCCTGAAAAAATAGTCAAAGACTATGTCCAACTGGGCACGCTTTCCCGCTTGGACACCGTCCGCGCCGTGCATCTGATGTTGGATATTTTGAAGAAAATGGTTGACCGCGGTATGCCTGTACGCCTCAACGTTGCAGGTATCGGCGAAGAAATGGACAACCTCAAAGCCCAAGCCAAACGTTTGGGCATTGAAGACAAAGTCACCTTCCTCGGCGGCGTCCGCGACTTGACCGGCTACTTCAAAGAAGTCGATATTTTGGTGAACACGCCGCATTGCGTGGGCGACCACGGCGCAGGTGTCGGCAACAATATTTTGGAAGCCGGCCTTTACGACACGCCTGTCGTGACCTACAACATGGCGGGTATTTCCGAAATGGTCATTACCGGCCAAACCGGCTACTGCATTCCTTTTGGCGATGACGAAGCGTTTATCGAAGCCGTCGATACACTCATCAAGCAGCCCGAGTTGCGCGAAAAGATGGGCAAAGCCCTGCATAAACACGTTGAGACCTTGTGTTCCGATGATGAAATCTATCGCACCACAATGGCCGCTTACGATATGTGAGGTCGTCTGAAAATATGAACATCACCATCGTCGCCCCCTACTGTTCGCTGCCGTCCGAGCCGCACTTCAACCGCTTCTGGTATCTTGCCGAGCTGTTGTCGCAGTCTCATGACGTGCTGCTGATTACCAGCAATTTCAAACACTACGACAAATCTTTCAGACGACCTGAAGATGCCGAATCTGCCTCGCAAGGTCGTCTGAAAGTCATGCTGCTGGAAGAGAGCGGCTACGGTAAAAACGTCTCGCTGGACCGCGTCAAAAGCCATCATGTGTTCGTCAAACATTTTGAGCAATGGCTGAACAACTGCCGTCCGGGCGAGCAAGACGTCATCTTTTCCGCCTACCCGCTGATCGCCACCAACCTGCTTTTGGGCGAACACAAAGCGCGTTTGGGCTACAAGCTGATTATCGACGTACAGGACGTATGGCCGGAGTCTTTCTCCTCGGTCGTGCCGTTTTTGAAAAAAATCCCGCACAACCTGCTGCCCTTCTCCTCCCGCGCCAACCGCGCCTACCGCTACGCCGACGCGCTGGTTGCCGTATCGCAGACTTATCTCGACCGCGCCAAAGAAGCCAATCCGAACGTACCCGGTGAAGTCGTCTATATCGGTGCTGACTTTCCCAAACTCGATGCCGCGCCTGCCAAAGATTTTGGCGACGATAAAACCCGCTTTTTCTACTTGGGCACGCTCAGTTACAGCTATGACGTGGAAACCGTGTGCAAAGGCGTTCGGAAACTTTTGGGCGACGGCGAAAATGTAGAGCTGCACATCATGGGCGGCGGCCCCGATTTGGACAGGCTCAAACAATACGCCTGCGACGGCATCAAGTTCTACGGCTACATTCCTTACGCCGAAATGATGTCGGTCGCCAAAGGCTGCGACATCTCCGTCAACGCCATCCATTCTTACGCCATGCAGTCGATTACCAACAAACTGTCCGACTATATGGCTTTACAAAAACCGATTCTGAACAGCCAAGTCAACGACGAAGTTGCCGAAGTCCTTACCCTGCTGCCGCATGCGAACTACCGTTCCGGCGATGTGGACGGTTTCGTTCAAGCCGCCAAAGATATTTTGAAGCGCAAAAACGATCCCGTTCAGTCCGAAGAAATCGTCCGCCGCTTCAAACGCGACGTTGCCTATCAAAAAATCGTCAACCTGATTGAAAGATTAGCTCATGAATAAATTTTTCAAACGCCTGTTTGACATTGTTGCCTCCGCTTCAGGGCTGATTATCCTGTCGCCTGTGTTTTTGATTTTGGTGTACCTCATCCGCAAAAACCTAGGCTCGCCCGTGTTCTTCATCCAAGAGCGGCCGGGCAAAGATGGCAAGCCGTTTAAAATGATTAAATTCCGCTCCATGCGCGATGCAATCGATAAAGACGGCAACCCGCTACCGGACAGAGAACGCCTGACCGATTTCGGCAAAAAATTACGTGCCACCAGTTTGGACGAACTTCCTGAATTATGGAATGTCTTAAAAGGCGAGATGAGTCTAGTTGGCCCTCGTCCGCTGCTGATGCACTACCTGCCGTTGTACAACGACTTCCAAAACCGCCGCCACGAAATGAAACCGGGCGTGACCGGTTGGGCTCAAGTCAATGGCCGCAACGCCATTTCATGGGATGAGAAATTTGCCCACGATGTTTGGTACATCGACAACTTCAGCTTTTGGCTGGATATCAAAATTTTGTTCCTGACGGTTAAAAAAATCTTCGTCAAAGAAGGCATCTCAGCCGAAGGAGAAGCCACCATGCCTTATTTCACGGGTAATAAAACTGATGAAAAAAAATAACATACTGATTCTGTCGGCAGGTCGCCGTGTCGAATTGGTGCAGGACTTTCAAACCGAAGCCGCACGTTTTTCAGACGGCATCGGCGTTTTTGCCACTGACCTCAACCCACACATGTCTTCTGCCTGCCATGTTGCCGACCGCGCTTTCAGCGTGCCGCGTATCGATGCAGCCGAATACATTGACAGCATTCTCGAGCTGGCCCAACAACACGACATCGGTCTGATTGTGCCAACTATCGATACCGAGCTGCTCAAACTGGCCGAAGCACGTGACCGTTTTGAAGCTGAAGGAATACATATTGTCATTTCCGATGCAAAGCTGATTACCCTGTGCTGCGACAAGCGCCTGACCGCAGGCCTGTTTGCACAATACAGTATCCGTTCGCCTGAAATTTACGAACGGGACCGCCTGGTTTTCCCATGTTTTGCCAAGCCTTATGACGGCAGCCGAGCCATCGGTGCGAAAAAAATCAACACACCGGCTGATTTGACTGTCGACATTACCGAAGACCCGAAAATGATGTTCGCCCAATACATCGATATCGAGAATACTTTCTCCGAATTTACCGTCGATATGTATTACGACCGTCAAGGCCGTCTGAAATGCGCCATTCCTCGCGAACGTTTGGAAGTGCGTACCGGCGAAGTCAGCAAAGGCGCAACCCGACGCAATGCCCTATATGAAGAGCTGGTTGAAAAAATGGCCGTATTGGAAGGCGCACGCGGCTGTATTACCGCGCAATTCTTCGTCAGCAAAACCGACAACACGACCTACGGTGTGGAAATCAACCCGCGTTTCGGCGGCGGCTTCCCGCTGACTTACGCCGCAGGCGGCAACTATCCGGGCTGGCTGATTCAAGAATACATCGGCGGCCAAGACATCCCTTTCTCCGACGACTGGGAAAACAATTTAATCATGCTTCGTTACGATGCTAAAGTTTTGGTAAGAGAACATGATTAAGCCGGAAGAATCCGTCATCGTCTTCGATCTTGACGATACGCTTTACTCTGAGTACGACTACAAATGCTCCGGAATACAGGCAGTTGTAGGGATAATTACGTCGCTTTATCCTCAATACAATGCTGACGTACTAAATGAAATTGCAGACAATAAAAGTAAAGACTGGCTCGATAATTTGTGCCATCATTGCAAATTAAACGAATTAGAGAAACAATCACTTTTGTGGCAATATCGACTACACAGGCCTGTTATCCGACCCTATGTCGAACCGTCTTTTTTACGGAAGCTGATGCGCCCTTTTGCCGCACGCGCCCTGATTACAGACGGCCGCAGTCTGACACAGCGTTTGAAAATACAGGCCTTGGGGTTGACCGATTTGTTTGACGACATTTTGATTTCGGAAGCCATGCAATCGGAAAAACCCGAAGATAAGCGTTTTGTCTTCCTGCAAAACAAATATCCGGCTGCAAAACATTTCATCTACATCGGCGACAACATCAAAAAAGATTTTGTCGCACCCAACAAACTGGGGTGGCTCTCCATTGGCATCATGCCTAAGCCGCACAATATTCATCAAGCCGATCCCGAGCAATACGGTCATGAATACCAGCCCACCCTTTGGATAAACACCCTGGAAGAATTGACTACACTGACAACTTCCGCCACCGAAAAAGCAAATGCATAAGGGACATTTCTCCATGAAAATCTTATTTATGGGTCGTAAACAGGTTTCCGCCAACCTGCTTCGTTTTTTGACCAAACAAGACCATATCGAAATCGTCGGTGTCTTGACCGACAGCCATCTGCAAGGCTCGCCGACCACGGCAGCCGCGCAGGAATTGGGCTTGCCCCTGTACACCTTCGATACGGCTTTGGAAGCAATGCGAGAAGGCCGTCTGAAATACGATTTGGGCTTGTCCGTCCTTTACTGGCGCAAGCTGCGTGATGAATTCCTGAGCATTCCGACTTTAGGCACGATCAACTTCCACCCTGCGCTGTTGCCCGAATACAAAGGCACGGGCGGCTACAATCTGGCCATCATGGACGAGCTGAACGAATGGGGCAATACCGCCCACTACGTTGATGCTTCCATCGATACCGGCGAAATTATCGAAGTGGACCGCTTCCCTATTGACGCTGAAACAGAAACCGCCCAATCGCTCGAACGCAAAACCATGCAGGCATTGGAAGATTTCGCACGACGCATCATCACCCGCGCCATCGAGTCGAAAACCAAATTGCCAACCACGCCAAACATCGGTGGCCGCTACGTCAGCCGTGATGAGATGGAAGCCATGAAGCAAATCCGCGACGGCGACGATGTGGAGAAAAAAATCCGTGCGTTTTGGTTCCCGCCTTACGACGGCGCATACGTCGAAATCAAAGGTCAGAAATACACCCTGATCAACCGCCAATTGCTGGAAGAAATCGCCCCCAAAGGCTCAACCAGTCTTTTCGCAGGAAAAACAAATGCTTAATACATCACTCTCCCCATGGCCAAGCTTTACTCAAGAAGAAGCCGATGCCGTTTCCAAAGTCCTGCTGTCCAACAAAGTCAACTACTGGACAGGTACGGAATGTCGTGAATTTGAAAAAGAATTTGCTGCTTTTGTCGGCACGCAATACGCCGTTGCCCTTTCCAACGGTACGTTGGCTTTGGACGTAGCCCTCAAAGCAATGGGCACCGGCCAAGGCGATGATGTGATTGTCACTTCGCGTACTTTCTTGGCTTCCGCATCCTGCATCGTGACCGCCGGCGCAAATCCGGTGTTTGCCGATGTTGATTTGAACAGCCAAAACATCAGCGCCGAAACCATCAAAGCCGCTTTGACGCCAAACACTAAAGCCATCATCGTGGTTCACCTCGCCGGTATGCCCGCCGAAATGGACGGCATCATGGACTTGGCAAAAGAACATGATTTGTGGGTGATCGAAGACTGCGCCCAAGCGCACGGCGCGAAATACAAAGGCAAATCCGTCGGCAGCATCGGACACGTCGGCGCATGGTCGTTCTGCCAAGACAAAATCATGACCACCGGCGGCGAAGGCGGCATGGTCACCACCAACGACAAAGAGCTATGGAGCAAAATGTGGTCGTACAAAGACCACGGCAAAAGCTATGATGCCGTGTACCACCGCGAACACGCACCCGGTTTCCGCTGGTTGCACGAAAGCTTCGGCACCAACTGGCGCATGATGGAAATGCAGGCGGTCATCGGCCGCATCCAGCTCAAACGCATGCCTGAATGGACTGCCCGCCGCCAAGCTCACGCCGCCAAACTGGCTGAAAGCTTGGGCAAATTTGCCAGCATCCGTTTGGTTGAAGTAGCCGACTACATCGAACACGCGCAATACAAGTTCTATGTTTTTGTCAAACCCGAACACTTAAAAGACGGCTGGACACGCGACCGTATCGTCAACGAACTGAACGCGCGCAAAGTCCCATGCTATCAAGGCAGCTGCTCCGAAGTGTATTTGGAAAAAGCCTTCGACAACACGCCTTGGCGTCCGAGAGAGCGTTTGAAAAACGCTGTAGAGTTGGGCGACACCAGCCTGATGTTCTTAGTACACCCAACCCTGACCGATGAAGAAATTGCGTTCTGCAAAGAAAACATCGAAGCCGTATTGACTGAAGCCTCAGCATAATCATTTTCAGACGGCCTGCAACTTCAGGCCGTCTGAAAAAATAAAACAGCCTGCTTCAAACAATCCGTACCAAGCCACATTACAACACTCAGACACAAGAAATATAAAATGAACTTGGAAACCCTGCTGGCTCTGCCGCGCAACCTTAAAAAAACCTTTTTCGTCATCCACGATATCTTGATGATATTCGTGGCGTTTTGGTTTGCTCAAAGCCTCAAAGTACAATATTCCGACGAATGGTTGAGCATCGCCAACTGGCTGGCTTTTGGTAGCACCGCTGTGCTGACCATCATCCTTTTCATCCGTATCGGCCTCTATCGCGCCGTCACACGCTTCGTCAGCATCCGCGTCCTGACTTCAGCCGCATTCGGCAGCATCATTTCAGCGATCTTGTTCTGCCTGACCACCCTGATTTTTGAACAAAAACTGCATCTTGCCCTGCCCATCGTCTATTTCTTGGTCTTGGTAGTCGGCGTAACCAGCTCGCGCATGATCCTGCGCGCGATTCTGACCGACCATCACCGCAAACAGATGACCCCCGTCATCATCTACGGCGCAGGCCAATCCGGCCGCCAGTTGTTGGAAGCCATCAAACAGGTTAACGAATACTCGGCCATCGCCTTTGTCGATGACAACCCGAAAATCCAACGTACCGTCATCTATGACCTTGCCGTCCACAACCCCAACGAAATCCCGATGCTGATCAGCCGCTACGGCGTCCGCAAAATTCTGCTGGCGATTCCAAGTTCTACGCCGGAAGAACGCAAAGACATCATCCGCCGCCTCGAAGCATACAAATGCGAAGTCCTGACCATTCCGGGCATGAAAGATTTGGTAGACGGCAAAATCAACGTCAGCTCATTGAAAAAAATCTCTGTGGTCGATTTGCTCGGCCGCGCCCCTGTGGCACCGCGCCCTGAATTGATGAGCGCCGACATCAGCGACAAAGCCGTGATGGTAACCGGCGCAGGCGGTTCTATCGGCTCCGAACTTTGCCGTCAGATTCTCAACTGCCGTCCGACCAAACTGCTGTTGTTTGAATTGTCCGAATTTGCCCTGTACAGCATAGACAAAGAATTGCGCGAAACCCAAGCCGCGCAAGGCAGTCAAGTCGAAGTCGTACCGCTTTTGGGTTCGGTTCAAAACAAAGAACGCCTTAGCAGCATCATGAAGGCCTATCACGTCGACACCGTCTACCATGCTGCGGCCTACAAACACGTCCCTATGGTCGAGTTCAACACCATCGAAGGCATTCAAAACAACGTGTTCGGCACACTCTGCTGCGCGCAGGCTGCCGTAGATGTAGGCGTTTCCACCTTTGTTTTGATTTCCACCGACAAAGCCGTCCGTCCGACCAATACCATGGGCGCCAGCAAACGCATGGCCGAACTCTGCCTGCAAGCCCTTGCCGCCGAACCGGAACAAAAAACACGCTTCTGCATGGTACGTTTCGGCAATGTATTGGGTTCGTCCGGCTCCGTTGTCCCTGTATTTGAAAAACAAATTGCTGAAGGCGGTCCGATTACCCTGACCCATCAAGACATTACCCGCTACTTCATGACCATTCCCGAAGCAGCGCAACTGGTTATCCAAGCCGGTGCAATGGGTAAAGGCGGCGACGTATTCGTCCTCGACATGGGCGAATCCGTCAAAATCATCGACCTTGCCCGTCAAATGATTGTCCTCAGTGGCCTCAAAGTCAAAGACGAGCAACACCCACACGGCGACATCGAAATCAAGATTACCGGCCTGCGCCCGGGCGAGAAACTTTATGAAGAACTGCTCATCGGCAACGAGGTACAAAAAACCACTCATCCCCGTATTATGACCGCCAGTGAAGTAATGCTTCCATGGACGCAATTATCTGACATACTGTCGGAACTCCATACTGCCTGTCTCCAAAGCGACCAAAACAGCCTGCGCCAGCTTCTGCTGCGCGCACCGACAGGCTTCGTATCTAAAGACGGTATCTGCGACTTGGTTTGGCAACAAAACAATAAGGCCATCTGAACATTTTCAGACGGCCCGGACACCATCCCGCAAGGACTACTACATGAAAAAAACGCTCTCCCTGCTTACTCTATTCGCACTGACTGCCTGTAACAGCACGACAGTCATTCCTGGTTCAACCATCAAAACCAGAACCAAAACCATTGTTTACACCGATACCGACACCGCAGCCGACACCAACCTCGACAGCCGCGTTGCCGTTTACCCCATCACGCCCAACCTGATTGAAAAAATGCGTAAGCCGCCTGTACTTTCCCAAAACAACCAAGGTTTGGAGCAAAGCAAAAGCGCTTACCGCTACCGCATCGGCAGCGGCGACGTCCTCAATATCATGGTTTGGGCGCACTCCGACCTTAACTCCCCTATCCAGCAAAGCAACCCGCAAACCAACCAAGTCAGCCGCGGGGCCTGGGTAGATGAGGGCGGTTATATTACTTACCCGCTGGCAGGCAAAATTCAAGCCAAAGACAAAACTTTGGACGAATTGCAAAACACCCTGACCAACCTTCTGAAACGCTACATCAAAAACCCTCAAGTAGCCATCAACGTTACCGAATTCCGTTCGCAACGCATTTCAGTATCCGGTGCCATCAACCAAGCAGGTCAGCTGCCGATTACCAATATCCCGATGACCATTTTGGATGCCATCAACCAAGCAGGCGGCGTTACCCAAAGTGCCGACACCCAACACATCAAATGGACGCACAACGGCGTCGACCGCACCATCTCCCTGCAAGACATGCTGCAATACGGCGATATGTCGCAAAACCATCTCCTCAGCCATGGCGACATCGTTTACGTTCCTAACAGCAGCAACAACAAAATCTACATCATGGGCGAAGTCGGCAAACAAGCCACACTGCCGATTGGCAATCACGGCCTCAACCTGACCCAAGCGCTCGGAGAAGTCGGCGGTATGAACCAAAACTATGCTGACGCAACCGGCGTATTCGTAATCCGCCGCGCACCAGAAGACGCGGCCAAACCTATCCACATCTATCAGCTCAACCTGAAAGATGCGACTTCTTACGCATTGGGCAGCGAATTCAAACTGCGTTCGGAAGATACCGTTTACGTTACCGCCGCCCCGGTTACCCGTTGGAACCGCGTAATGTCACAAATTACCAACTCCATCAGCAACGTCAACACCCTCGACAATACGTTTAGATAAACAGTGGTTCCTGCTGTCAGACCCTTGTTTGACAGCAGGATACAAAATCACGCACAATCCAAGCTAATTACATAAACGGCATACAAAAGCCGTACACACCGCACAAACGGAAAAGCAGTATCTTATAGTCTGACTCACGTTTTTTTCAGACCATAAACCGAAAACAATATCATGTACCACAACATACTCATCGTCTGCCTAGGCAACATCTGCCGCTCCCCCACTGCAGAGCGGATCATGCAGAAAAAACTACCCGGCCATCAAATCAGCAGCGCCGGCATAAAAGCACTGGCAGGTAAGGATGCCGATTTCCAGGCCATTAAAACCGCACTCAAACACGGCGTCATCGTTGCAGGCCATACGCCACGCCAACTGACCGCCCCGATGTGCGAACAGGCCGATTTGATTCTCGTCATGGAGCCCAGTCAAATCGACATGGTGGCCGACATCCATCCGCCGGCACGCAGCAAAACCATGCTGTTTGCCCAATGGTTGCCTAAAAAAACCATACCTGACCCATACAAACAAAGCAGCGAAATGTTTGAAGCCGTTTTTGAACAGCTCAATGCTGCCGCAGACACTTGGAAAACCAAACTAAACGGAAAAACTCAACCGGTATAAAACCGGCATGAACAAGAAAGCAAGCAATGAAAAAAACGACCTACACACCTTACAGCGCAGACAACGACGACATCGACTTCGGCCAACAGCTGCGCGTAATTTGGACAAATAAATACAAAATCCTCGCCGCCCTGCTTGCAGGCGGCATTCTTGGCGCAGCCTTCAGCCTGGCATCCACTCCGCAATACCGTGCCGACGCCATGCTGGAAATTGAAACGCGACAAAACCAAATCCTGACCGAAATCAACAGCATCTTCAACAACCAAACCACGCCGTCTGAAGCAGAAGTCGAGCTGGTTCAATCACGCTTGGTACTGGGTAAAACCGTTGACGACCTTCAGCTTGACCAAGAAGTCAAAGCCAAATACACACCCGTTATCGGCAGCCTGATGCACAACGTCAGCGGCGACCCTGATCCCAAACTGACCGTCGGCAGCTTTACCGTACAAGACGAATGGTTCAACAAAACCTTCACGCTGACCGCCAAGAGCAACAAAGCCTATACCCTTACCCTGCCTGACAAACGCGTTGTAGAAGGCAAGGTCGGCGTACCTCTGAAAATCAACAATCAAACCACCCTCAAAATCGATCAAATCTTAGCCAATCCGGGTCAAGAATTTGCGTTGACCAAGTTCTCGCGCATCAGCGCCATCGAAAACATCCAAAACAAACTGGCGGTCATCAGCAAAGGTAAAACCAGCCCCATCATCAACCTTACCTTTACCGGCACTGACCCTAAACGTACCAGTGTCATCCTCAACAGCATTGCCGACAACTACGTTGCGCAAAACCGCGAACGCGACGTCCAAGTTGCATCCAGCGGTTTGGCCTTCATCAGCGAAGAATTGCCACGCTTGAAAGAAACCTTGCAAGACGCTGAAAACAAACTCAATGCCTACCGCCAACAATCAGGCTCCCTCGACATTCCGCTCGAGTCCAAAGGCGCATTGGAAAGCCTGACCGGCATCGAAACCCAAATTACCCTGCTCAAAACCGAAGAAGCAGGCTTGGCCGAGCTATACACGCCGGAACACCCTTCCTATAAAGCCGTATTGGACAAACTTGCCGTTCTCGAGCGTGCTAAAAACAAAATCAACCAACAAATTGCCGAGTTGCCGAATACCCAACAAGAAGTTATCCGCCTGACCCGCGACGTAGAAACCAACCAAGCAACCTACGTCCAACTGTTGAGCAAACAACAAGAACTCAACATCATGAAAGCCAGCGCGCAAGGTAATGTCCGCATCGTTGATTATGCCTATGTCCCTGAAAACCCCGTTGCCCCGCGCAAAGCTGTCATCACACTCCTGAGCGCACTTGCCGCAGGTTCATTGACCGCTTTGTGGCTGATGATTCGCAACCGCATGAAAAACGGCATTACGTCATCTGAAGAAATCGAAAACCTCAATTTGGAAGTCGTCGCTCTTGTTCCACACTCCAAAACCCAGCAAAAACGCGACTTCTTCAAAAGCAAATTCAAGAAAACCGGTGGCCGTTCCAACTATCTGCTGGCCAGCGAAGACCGCGCCGACACGGCCGTCGAAGCCATCCGCGCCCTGCGCACCAATATCTACTTCTCCATGCTGGACGCACCTAACAACATCCTCATGATTACCGGTGCTGCGCCTGAAGCAGGTAAATCCTTTATCTCCGCCAACCTTGCCACCGTAATGGCGCAGTCAGGCAAACGCGTTCTGCTTATCGATACCGATATGCGCAAAGGCTACCTTGACCGACTCTTCGGCCTTACCCCCGAGTTCGGCTTGTCTGACATCCTCAACGGCAAAGCAGCTCCGGCTAAAGCCGTACAAGAAACCGGCATTGAAAACCTCCACCTCATCAGCAGCGGCAGCTATCCTAGCAATCCGTCTGAGCTTTTGATGGACAACCGTTTCAACGAGTTGCTTGCCAACGCTAGCCAACGCTACGACTACGTCATCTTGGACACGCCGCCCGTATTGGCCGTGACCGACGCCGTCATCATCGGCCAACATGCAGGCACCGTCCTGATGATCAGCCGTTATGCACATACGCGTGCACGAGAGCTTGAGGCCAGCGTTGAACGCCTCAAACAAAACCACATCAACATCAAAGGTGTCGTCCTCAACGGCATGAAGCGCGAAGCCAACAACAGCTACGACTACTACGCCTACGATGCCTACCATTCCGGTAACAATAAATCATAAACCGAAGCAGGCCGTCTGAACTTTCAGACGGCCTAAGGCTTTTTAAACGGCACAAAATATTTTTCACAAACGCTGCCCTTGCACCCCAAAGCCGTTTGTTTTAAAGTAAGCCCCGTTCCCATATGGAAGAGAAACATGAAAATTACTGTCATCGGCGCAGGTTCGTGGGGTACAGCTCTCGCGTTGCACTTTGCGCACCACAACAATGAAGTTGCCCTTTGGACACGCAATCCCGACCAAATCCGCACCCTGCAAGCAGATCGCGAAAACAAACGCGGCCTGCCCGGCTTCCCTTTCCCTGAGTCCCTGACCGTTCACGCCGATTTGGGCGAAGCGCTGAAAGACAGCCAACTTGCCCTGATCGTTACCTCCGTAGCCGGCCTCAGAAGCAGCGCCGAGCTGCTCAAACAGCATAACGCCGCCGATATTCCCGTTCTCGCCGCCTGCAAAGGTTTTGAACAAGATACCGGCCTTCTGACTTTCCAAGTACTGAAAGAAGTCCTGCCTAACAATAAAAAAATCGGCGTTCTCTCAGGTCCGAGCTTTGCCCAAGAACTTGCAGCCCAACTGCCTTGCGCCATCGTGCTTGCTTCCGAAAACAAAGACTGGGTGGAAGAAACCACTGCCCAACTGAACACCAACGTAATGCGCCTGTACGGCAGCACCGACGTCATCGGCGTCGCTGTGGGTGGTGCCGTTAAAAACATCATGGCGATTGCCACCGGCCTTTCAGACGGCCTCGAATACGGCCTCAATGCACGCGCAGCCTTAGTAACACGCGGTCTTGCCGAAATCACCCGCCTTGCCATCGCCATGGGCGCGCAACCCAAAACCATGATGGGCTTGGCAGGCATCGGCGACCTTATCCTGACCTGTACCGGCGCACTCTCGCGCAACCGCCGTGTCGGCCTCGGCCTCGCAGAAGGCAAAGAGTTGCATCAAGTGCTTGTCGAAATCGGCCACGTTTCCGAAGGCGTCAGCACCATTGAAGAAGTCTTCAACACCGCCGCCAAATACCAAATCGATATGCCCATCACTCAAACCCTGCTGCAACTCATCCGCAAAGAAATGACCCCGCAGCAAGTCGTTGAACGACTGATGGAACGAAGCGCACGCTTCGAATAAACTGTTGCGCCGTCTGCCATTCAGACGGCCTGACACACAATATGACGGCCATAAGGCCGTCTGAAGGGAAACACATGAACCAATCACTGAACAATCTGGAAATCAACGTTTACCAACTTGTCCAAAAATTTGAAACGCTGGTTTCAGAAAACCGCCGCCTCAACGAAGAAATCGACAGACTCAAACTCGAACAAGAGCAACAAAAACGCCAACACGACGCGGCCATTGACGAACTCAGCGAAGCCTTGCTGGTTCAAGTCGGCAAACTCAAAGAAGACCTGCAAAGCAAAATTGACAACCTGACTGCCGAAAAAGAAAACTACCGCAATGCGCTGGCCCAAAGTGCAGACCAAATCCGCAGCCTCATTGCCCGATTGCCCCAAGAAACACAACAATAAAAGGACGCCCCGTGAGTATCGAACAAGTCAATCTCGACATCATGAATGTCAACTTCACCATCAACACGCCGAGTGAAGAAAAAGCCACCCTCCTGCAAGCCGTTGAAATGCTCAACAAAAAAAGCGACGCGATTAAAGAAAGCGGCCGCATCGTCGGTACGGACAAAATCGTCGTCATGGCAGCCCTCAACGTCGTACACGACCTCTTGAAAACCACCCTCAACGACGATTTGGCAATCGGTGAATTTGAGCGTAAAATAACCGACATGAACAACGCGTGCCAAAAAGCACTGGCGCGCTTGGAGCAAAACTGATTTTCCCCTTTTCCCTGCGGTGTTCGCGAAGGCATATATTCCTTTGAACCAATACGTTCGCTTTAGGTTGCCGGGAGCTGTAGTGGGCGCGAGTGTCCGTTTATCGGACGCACCCGAAACTACCCGAGGTGACCGCCTTGTCAGCAAGGTTCAAGCGGATTCAGCCTAAACGGCACTCGTGGGGATTCCCTAAAAAAGCCATACCGACAGGTGTGGCTTTTCCCTTTCTAAGTAAAGACTTTCGTAAAGATTTCCGGCCGTCTGAAAAAACCGCATATTCATGCATCAAACACACTCAATTAAGATTGACAAAAGCCAATCTCCTCTTTAAAATCCATAACTTTCTATATATATCTGGATTCCAACCATGAAAACCTTCTCTGCAAAACCCCACGAGGTGAAGCGCGAATGGTTCGTCATTGACGCAGAAGACAAAATTCTGGGTCGTGTCGCAGCCGAAGTCGCACACCGTCTGCGCGGCAAACACAAACCCGAATACACCCCTCACGTTGATACCGGCGACTACATCATCGTCATCAACGCAGACAAACTGCGCGTGACCGGTGCTAAATTCGAAGACAAAAAATACTTCCGTCACTCTGGTTTCCCAGGCGGCATCTACGAGCGTACTTTCCGCGAAATGCAAGAGCAATTCCCAGGCCGCGCTTTGGAACAAGCCGTAAAAGGCATGTTGCCTAAAGGTCCTCTGGGCTACGCCATGATCAAAAAACTGAAAGTGTACGCCGGCGCCGAACACGGCCACGCTGCACAACAACCTAAAGTTTTGGAACTGAAATAATAAGGACACGACATGAACGGTAAATACTACTACGGCACAGGCCGCCGCAAAAGTTCAGTGGCTCGTGTATTCTTGACTAAAGGTACCGGCCAAATCATCGTAAACGGCCGTCCCGTTGACGAATTCTTCGCACGTGAAACCAGCCGCATGGTTGTACGTCAACCTCTGGTTCTGACTGAAAATGCCGAATCTTTCGACATCAAAGTTAACGTAACCGGTGGTGGCGAAACCGGTCAATCCGGCGCTATCCGTCACGGCATTACCCGCGCCCTGATCGACTTCGATGCAGCTCTGAAACCAGCTCTGTCTCAAGCAGGCTTCGTTACTCGCGATGCTCGTGAAGTTGAACGTAAAAAACCTGGTTTGCGCAAAGCACGTCGCGCAAAACAATTCTCCAAACGTTAATACGTTTTCAGAATCGAATCAAAAAGCCTTGCTATGCAAGGCTTTTTTTCATTTATAAAACAATAATCCAATATCCCGCAATATATGATGAAAACCCTGATCCACTACGCCAAATCATTGCTTCAGGCTGTGATTATCTTCATCTTCTTATCCCTGATTGTCGACTGGGTGCGCAAGCCTAACCAACCCTTACAATCAGCAGCACAAACCATCACTTTAACCGATGGGCAAACCACCTCCCTCCAATCCTTCAGCCAAAATCGGGTTGCCATTGTTTATTTTTGGGGCAGCTGGTGTCGTATTTGTTCATACACATCGTCCACCATAGAAAAGCTGCACCAAGACAATATCCCAACACTGGGCATAGCCTTGCGTTCCGGAAGCGACGCAGACATTGCCCACCATATGCAACAAAACAATCTATCCTTTCCAAATTTCAATGATTCAGACGGCCTGATGGCTCAAAAATGGAATATAGCCGTCACGCCGACCATTATCATATTAAAAGATGGCAAAATGATTCATCACACATCCGGACTTTCCAGTTATATCGGATTAAAAATCAGAATTTACTTGGCAAATATCTTCAGCTAAATTCATTGAAAATCCACCAAAAATAGAAAATCTAAAGAATAATTTCACCTGAATATATTCAACCAATTCGATTTCATAAATAAATAAACTATCTCTTTCCCAATAACATATGATTTTGTTGAGATTATAAGGAAAATAGACTAAGATATAACCATAAGAACAATTGGAAACATTATTATCAAAACAAACTGTTAGAGATCTTCATCTAATATTGTGGCAGTGATGCTTTTGTTCCCATGACCCGGCTGCCGACGGCAGCCTTAAAACAGCAATATTCGCCTTTATCAATCTACCTCACGCTTCAACGGTTTGATTTTTGATAACACCGGAGACTTAGTAATGCCCAACCAATCTAAACATGCATCTATCAATATCGGTCTGATTCAGGCGCGGGAAGCATTGATGACCCAATTCCGCCCTATTCTGAACCAAGCCAATATTACCGACCAGCAATGGCGTATTATCCGGCTCTTAGCGGAAAACGGCACACTCGACTTTCAAGATTTGGCCAATCAGGCCTGCATCCTTCGCCCCAGTCTGACCGGCATTCTGACCCGCTTGGAAAAAGCAGGTTTGGCCGTCCGCCTGAAGCCTTCCAACGACCAACGCCGTGTCTACCTGAAACTGACGCCTGAAGGTGAGAAACTCTATGAATCCATCGGTGCATTGGTTGACGAACGCTACGATGCGATTGAAAAAGTTCTATCCAAAGAAAAAATGGCACAACTCAAAGAACTCTTAGCAGAGCTGGCAAAAATCGAACAGGCATTAAAATAAAGAAAGCCGGATGACAGACTCAACACACACACTCAAGAGATCATTTCGAGATGCCATGGCCTCCTGTGCCGCCGGCGTGCATGTTATCACGACAGACGGCGAAGCAGGACGCTATGGCATTACCATGACTGCCGTCACTGCCGTTACCGACGAGCCACCGACGGTCATGCTGTGCATCAACCGCCAATCCGCCATCATTCCCATCCTGCAAGGCAACCATGATTTGTGCATCAACACGCTCAACGACAGCCAGCAGGATATCGCCGAACACTTTGCCGGACTGACCGACCTCTCGCCCGAAGAACGCTTCGAATACCATATTTGGCATAGAGGGCAAACCGGGCAGCTCGAAGTCGAAGGCGCGCTGGCGCACCTGCACGGCAGCATTGTTGATCAACGCGAAATCGGCACGCATTACGTCTTTTTCGTTCAGCTCAATGAAATCCGCAATACCGACACGCAAGCACCGGCATTGCTGTATTTCCGTAGGCAATTCAAATATTTGGCATAAATAAAGGTCTCAGCCGTCTGAAACATCGGTTTCATTTTTCAGACGGCCTGGGACCTTTTCTGTTTCACACATTATAGGCACACCCATGAAAGCAATGATCCTGGCCGCCGGTCGCGGCGAACGCATGCGCCCCCTGACCGACCACACGCCCAAACCCTTACTCGAAGTAGCTGGCACGCCGCTTATCGGTTGGCACTTGCGCCGCCTGCAACAGGCCGGATTCACTGAAATCGTCATCAACCATGCCTGGCTTGGCCAGCAAATCGAAGATACCTTGAAAGACGGTTCAGACTACGGCGTGCGCATTGCCTATTCTCCCGAACGCGCCGGAGGTCTGGAAACCGCTGGCGGCATTGCCACCGCCCTGCCTCTTTTGGGCGACGAGCCGTTTTTGGTCGTCAATGGCGACGTATTGACCGACATTGATTTCCAAGCTGCACAACTGGCTGCCAAGCGTATGCAGGAACACAACCTTCTCGCCCATTTGTGGCTGGTGGACAATCCGCCCCATCATCCCGAAGGCGACTTCGGCCTGCTTTCAGACGGCCTGGTTTCCGCCTCATCCACAGACGGCCAAGCCCTGACTTTCAGCGGCGTAGGTGTCTATCATCCTGCGCTTTTCAAAGATACCCCGGCGCACCAAGCTGCCAAACTTGCCCCCCTGTTGCGTCAGGCCATGAGTCAAAGCAAAATCAGCGGCGAACACCACAACGGCCTTTGGTTGGACGTCGGCACAGTCGAACGCCTGCAAGAAGCCGACCGTATTGCCCAAAGCTGGTAAAACAAAAGGGGCGTATCCGATACGTCCCTTTCAATATCAAAGGCCGTCTGAAAAAATTGGTCAACCCATTTTTCAGACGGCCTTAATCTATCATCAAGCTTTGGCCAATTTCTTTTCTTTCTTCATTCCCAACAAGCCATTGACGATCATCACGCATAATCCCGACCAAATCAGGCCATAACCGATCAATGCGCCTTTTTGCACCGGCTCGCCCAGCCACACAATCGACACAATAAAAAGCAATACAGGTTCCAAATAGCTCAACATACCGAACACCGCAACCGGAAGTAACTGATTTGCCTTCAAATTCAAATGCATGGATATTGCGCTATTAAAGCCCAGCAACACAATAAAAAAGATTAATGCCGGTTTGGCCGCTATCATCGCCGGCGTATCCGTTGCCAGCAAAATATACGCCAACGCAAACGGCGTAATCATCATTAAATCAAAGGCCAGACCGATTAAAGAAGGCACGCCCAGTTTTCGGCGCAGTAGATAATAAAACGGATAAGTACCGAACACCCATACAGTCGTCCACGAAAACGCACCCGACCGTACCAATTCACATGCCACGCCTGCACAGGCCAATGCAACGGCAACCCTCTGCAACCGGTTTAAACGCTCTTTAAACCAAATCCGTCCACCCAGCATCATCGCCAAAGGAAACAGGAAATAACCCATGGCGATGTTTACCCCTTCCCCGTTGACCGGCCCCCAGACAAACAGCCACAACTGACTGGCAAATATCGGCGTCGGCAATACAATCAACAGCCACCGCTTCCAATCACGGCCGATATTGTTCGCAAACCGCGCCGCAGCCTGCCAACCGTTGACCATTGTCATCAGCACGCATAAAGCCGACAGCATCGCCACCATACGCCACGCAAAAATTTCCGTGCCGCTCATCGGCTGCATCCATACGCCGTACAGAAACAGCATAGCAAACAATGCATTGGACGTTATGGCCGCCAGCAAACCTTTAGATAAATTCGTCATTTCAGACGGCCTTTCATTGCATCGAAGCAGTCTAATACATCAGCCCTGTTTCACAATATCCGACAGCGGCCAGCGCGGTTTGACATTGAATGCACCGACAGCCTGACGCTCGGCAAGACGCATCGCGCCGGCAAAGGCAATCATTGCGCCGTTGTCGGTACAGTATGCCATCGGTGGGAAATAGACGTTGATTTTTTCTTCCTGCGGCTTGGGTTGGCCTTTTTCAGACGGCATTTTAACGGTTAAGCGCGAAAATTCATCACGCAGTTTCCAGTTTGCACCCACACCGCCGGCAACCACCAAAGTTCTGAAGCCGGTATCCAACAACGCTTTTTTGGCTTTGGCCGCCAATACGTCAACCACCGCATCTTGGAAAGCGCGGCAAATGTCGTTGCGTGTTTGTTCCGGAATTTCATCGCTGCCGGTTTCGGCACAGACTTTTTCGACAGCGGTCAAAACGGCGGTTTTCAAACCGGAAAAGCTCATCTGTAAATCGTGCGAATGAAGCATGGGGCGTGGGAATGTGAAAGCATCAGGCGTGCCAAGTTTGGCCAACTCGGATAATTTGGCACCGCCGGGATAAGGCAAACCCAAAAGCTTGGCCGTTTTATCAAACGCCTCGCCCGCCGCATCATCCACGCTCTCACCCAGCAAGGTGTAATCGCCGATACCGCGTACAGCCATAAATTGCGTATGTCCGCCCGACACCAGCAAAGCAACAAATGGAAATTCAGGCTTGTCGTCTGCCAACAAAGGTGAGAGCAAATGGCCTTCAAGATGGTGGACGGGGATAACGGGCTTGCCGATGGCAAATGCCAAGGCGTTGGCAAAGCCTGAACCGGCCAGTAACGCGCCGCCCAAACCCGGGCCTTGCGTAAAGGCAACCGCGTCGATATCGGCATAGCCTACGCCTGCCTCCTTCAAGCAACCTTGCGTCAATGGCACGACACGGCGGATATGGTCGCGGCTGGCCAATTCGGGGACAACGCCGCCGTACTCGGCGTGCATCGCCATTTGTGTGTGCAAATGATGCGCCAACAGGCCGCGCTCGGTATCATAGAGCGCAACGCCGGTTTCGTCGCAAGATGATTCAATTCCTAATACCAACATGGTTTGAGGCCGTCTGAAAAAATGATTAAAAACGATTCAGACGGCGTTTTCTCCGAAAACGGAAAAAGGCCGTCTGAAATAAAGTGCGGGATAGGCTGCTTACAAAGTGCCGTAAGAATGCAGGCCGCTTAAGAACATATTCACGCCGATAAAGGCAAAGGCGGTAATGATCAGGCCGATGACCGCCCACCAAGCCAACACCCTGCCGCGCCAGCCTGCCACCAGTCGCAAATGCAACCAGACAGCGTAATTCAGCCAAACGATAAATGCCCAAGTTTCTTTCGGGTCCCAGCTCCAATAGCGGCCCCACGCGTCGGCCGCCCACAATGCGCCGAGAATGGTGGCAATGGTAAAGAACAGGAAACCGACGGCAATCGCTTTGTACATGACTTCTTCAATGACCTGCGAGTGCGGCAGCCATGATTTTTTGCCTGCATCTTCTTTTCTGAGTGCCAGCAGTTCGGCAATACCCAGCATGGCGGCGATACAAAATGCGCCGTAGCCGATAAAGTTGGCCGGAACGTGGATTTTCATCCACCAAGACTGCAAAGCAGGAATCAGCGGCTGAATGGCATGCGCCTCGCGTGAAACGCTGTACCACAAGACAAATCCGACCACAATCGCCATAAAGCTGAAGACGAAGCCGCCCAGTTTTTGTACGGCAAAACGGCCTTCGTAATAGAGGTACATCAGCGCCGTAATGACCAAGAACAAGATAAATACTTCGTAAAGGTTGGAAACCGGAATATGGCCGGCATCGGGACGCAGCAGATAGCTTTCATGCCAGCGCACCAACAAACCGACAAAACCCGCCACCGCTGAAACCCATGCAAACACGGTACCCATGCCCAAAAGCGTATTGGACGGCACATTTTTGCGCACCGCCGCTATCGCGCCGACGATATAGGTAAACAAGGCGAAGAACACAAACGCGCATTGCCACATAATCGCCGACTGGCTGCTTAACAGGTATTTGAGCAAGAAGCCGTCTGCACGTTTGATGTCGCCACCATACAAATCAACGGCCAAATACGCCAAGCACACGCCCAAAGGGATAAACCAGCGCATCGGTTTGAAAAACCAACCCAGAAAAACGGCAATACCGGCACTCACCCACAAAATTACCATTTCGTAGATGTCCATGTGCAGACCAGCCTGGGTTTGGGCAATAAACGCACCGATTGCAATCAGCAGCGCAAATGCCCAGTCGAAAAGGTTGAGGTTTCGGATAAATGATTTATGTGTCAGAAGCTCATGCTCGGGCAAGGCCTGATGTTTGTTATTCATGGTTCAAATCCTTGGCAAGCTGCTGCAATTGCCGTGTGTGTTGCGGAAATTCTTTCTGCAAGTCGCGTTCGTTGCGGCTGGAAGACATGGCAAAACGGATACGGCCGTCTGAAAACAGCAGCCAAGCACGTTTTTCACGAATATAGAACATAAATACCGTACCCAACACCAGCAATACCGAACCCAAATACACCAAGAATGCGCCCGGCGAACGGGTCATCTGCAGGCCGGAAGAGCGTACTTCGGCAAAACTTTCCAGTTGCAGCAGCATTGGCGCGGGATATTCGGTCAAACCGGTGTAAGCATCCATTGCGTGCAACAGGAAGCGGTTGCGTTTTTCATCCTGCGGCCAAGCCGGCAGATTGTATGTGCTGATCGTATCTTCCAAAGCGGCATTCATCACGCCATAGAGCATCTCATAGAAATAGCCCTGCATTTTTTCCTGCTGCTCTTTCGGAATGTTGGTGGTAACAAATTCGTCCAAAGCCAAATAGCCGCCTTTGGCAAAAATAGACAAGGTGTTTTCCGCCGCCGCCATGAATTGCTCACGGATTTCGGCAGGTGCGCCTTTAACGGCGTTGGCAACAGTTTTACGGCGTGCCGCATCGTCTTTCAGATATTGGCGCAAAGCCATAAAGGTGTCGATTTGGCCGTTTTTATCCATCGGAATGCGCAACCAACGGTATTGCTGCGCCAAGCCGCTGCGTGTACCGGTAATAAAGAAATAGTCTTCATCTTGTTTTACCGGCAACATATAGTTTTTATATTCGACCGCCTGCCCTGCTTTGTCGCGGATACGGTAAACGATAGACGGGCCGATATTTGTGTATTTTTTGCCTTCTTGACGGACAGAGCGAACATCATTGATGGCGGATTTCAAGTTTTGCTCTTTTTCAGACGGCTCGCTCATGTCTTCGACGTTCATCGAAGTAAACTGGTCAAATTCCAGTTTATAAGAGGTCTTGCCCAAATCCAGCGGAAACTCGCGCATAGACGTTGCTTTGAGTTTAACCGGAGTACGGTCGGCATCAGCCAGATTCCACGCTTTAAACGTCAAGTCAGAGCCGCCGTCGGCAAAACTTGCCTGATAAACCGTAATACCGTGCAACGTCAAAGGATGGTTGACGCGGATAGTGTGTTCGCTGACTTTGCCGGTTGCCTTGTCCGTTACTTCCAAGTCGCTGGCAAAATCACGCGGCATACCAGTATCGTAAAAGTCGATATGGAATTTCTTTAATTTGACCGAAAACGGCAGGTCTTGCACCAGCATGCCGTTATCCGCATTCAGAAACACCACGTCCGCGCTCTGCCCTTCCGCGATATTGACATTGCCCCTAAACGACAGGTTGGATTCACCCAACACGCTTTCTGGCTTAAAGTCTTTGGCGTAAACCGCCGTATTGTCGGGCACGATTCGTCCGGTGAGCATACCGATTTTCAGCAGGATATTGCTGTCTATCAAACCGCCCAAACAAATCACAATCAGCGCGGCATGGGCAAAGATATAGCCCCATTTGTTCATCGCGCCTTTTTTCGCCGCCACCAAAACCGAACCGTCTTCACGCGTAACGGTTTTGCAGCCATAGCCTTGTACTTCCAAATACCGTTGCGCGACTTCGGGCGTTACCTGTCCGTCTAAAACGATGGAATGGCGCATTGCCGCCAGCGATTTTTCCTTCGCGTTTTCACGGAACGAACGAATCTCGCGCAAAAACGGCGGAACATTGCGAATCAGGCACAATCCGGTGGAAATCACCAAAAACATCATGATGACAACGAACCACGCCGAGGCGTACACGTCGTACAGGCCCAAAAAACCGAAAATCTGCGACCAAAACGGGCCGAATTTCACCAAATAATCAACTTGTGGCTGGTTTTGCTGCAAGACCGTACCGATAATCGAAGCCACGCCCAATAGGCTGAGCAAGGCGACGGCAAAACGCATGGAGCTGAAAAAGGCAAACCATGGTCTGCGGATGAGTGGGACGGATGATGAAGATTTACTCATGTTTCAACTGTCGGCTTTGAACAACCCAATCAATCGGGCTGCGATGGACGTTATGATGCGAAAGGAAGAATACTGTATATTGTAGTCAAAATCTTACTGTCGCTATTTGAAAAAAACAATCAGGCTTATCGGCATATATTGGCTAAGGCCGTCTGAAGGGTTTTCAGACGGCCTGTATCAATAAGCTCGTTTTAAAACGAAATTAGTGCAAACCTTGGATAAAGTTGGCTACTGCGTTCAACTCTTCTTCGCTCAGGCGGTTGGCAATATCGGCCATGATGGCGTTTTTGCGTTGGCCGGATTGGTAAGCTTTCATTTGCTCGACAACGTAAGCTTTGTGTTGGCCGCCCAGACGAGGATAGGCTTGGATTTCAGTACCGCCGCCTGGGATACCTGCGCCGCTAGGACCGTGGCAAGACATACATGCCGGCAGTTTTTTAGCGCTCAGGCCGCCGCGATAGATTTTCGCGCCCAACTCTGGGTTTTCTTTAGGATTGGCTTCGCCCGGTTTGCCTTGTTGTTTGGCGTAGTAGGCGGCAGCGTCGCGGATGTCTTGTTCGGACAAATTCATCACCATCGGTTTCATCACGCCGGCAGCACCGTGGGTACGGGTACCGTCTTTGATGGCCATGGTTTGGCCGTAGGTGTAGGCCGCAGCCTGACCTGCCAGTTTAGGATAAGTTGCGATACCGCTGTTACCATCGGCTGCGTGACACGCCGCACAGATAGTAGTCGCTACCTGTTTGCCTTTTTCAGCATCTGCTTTAGGGGCAGCGGAAACCGCGCCGGCAGCCAATACCAAGGCCAATAAAGTCAATCGTTTCATGGAGTGCTCCTGATTACAGCATTGCGTACCGCGTCAATGCCTTTTTTATACTCAAATACCGGGGAATTTTCCCGATTAAAACCGATAATTCTATAAACGTGCTATTCTATACCAAGTTTACATTAAATTACTACTCAAATTACCAAACTGCTGCAACATAAATGCCCGATACAAATTATGATGTTGCAGTTTTGTTTCCATGCAAGGAAATACTAATGAACCTTTTTCAAAACGCCAAATTCTTTACAACGGTCAACCATCTGAAAGACCTACCCGACACGCCAGCCGAGATTGCCTTTGTCGGCCGAAGCAATGCCGGCAAATCCAGCGCCATCAATACTTTAACCAATCATGTGCGCCTTGCCTATGTTTCCAAAACACCGGGACGCACCCAACACATCAATTTCTTTGAACTGGAAAACGGCAATTTCATGGTCGATTTGCCCGGCTACGGCTACGCGCAAGTACCGGAGGCCATCCGTACGCACTGGGTCAAACTCTTGGGCGACTACCTGCAACAACGCCGCCAACTGATCGGCCTGATTTTGATTATGGACTCGCGCCATCCGCTCAAAGCTTTAGACATTCAAATGCTGGACTTTTTCCACATTACCGGCCGTCCTGTGCATATCCTGCTGTCAAAAGCAGACAAGCTATCTAAAAACGACCAGATTAAAACGTTGGCCGCAGTAAAAAAATCACTCAAACCCTACACCGAACGCCAAAAAATCAGCGTTCAATTATTCTCCAGCCTGAAAAAACAAGGCATGGACGAAGTCAATCAAGTGGTCGGCTCATGGTTTGACGCGCATTGCAAAGAAATCGAGAATTTTGCAGGCGAAACATAGCCTGAGTGATTGTAAAACAAGGCGGGATGAAATGAGTTGACCAACCGCAAATCTTATTCCGTCATTTGGTTTCTCACCATCGCATTTACCATTTAATCCGGGGGCATGTCTCACACATGCCCTTTTTTCATCACACTTTTTTGTTTTCACATGCAAACCACAATCTGCGCCAAATATGCCATCACAACATATCAGCAAGGCCGTCTGAAAGCGCGGCTTCGATCTCCATTATTAAAGTGTTAATTTTAGTATTGCAACCCATTACACATCTTAGCGTTTTGCTCATATTCAGCTAATTGTTGAGGCATAGAATGCATTCATCGTTCAACAACACAGTAGGAAAGAAAATTATGAAACGCATTAACGCTTTTATTTCAAAAAAACTCATCATTGCCGGTATTATTACTTCAAGTTTGGGCGTTGCCGGTGCAGCAGGTACCATGGCTTTCAAAGAAGGTATGTTTGCAAAGGTTTCCGGCCAGCAAGCAGCCGCAGCAGCGGTAGCAGAAGTGGGTGGCGTCGTTAAAGATGTCGATTACAAATACAAACAACATTTGGGCGGCCGTTACAAAGTAGAAATCTTGAAAGACGGCGTCGAATACGAAGCTTTGGTTGATGCTCAAAACGGCAAAGTATTGGCAGTAGCACAAGATGACGATCAAGACAAACGACACTTTGGTAAACATGATAAGCATCATAAACATGATAACTATGACAATGCCGAGCCCTCTTCATCGCAAAATACAGATTATCAGGCTCCTGCAGATGCTGCACCTGGCACACCTGAAAATGCAACCGCTTCCGAGGTAACAAAATCTTAATTTAAACTTTAAAAAAGCCAATGCCGTCTGGAACTTTCAGACGGCATTGGCTTTAATGCAGCATTGTTTGAAACACAGCTTCTATCAAGCCCAATCGTTTTCAGACGGCCTTTGCCTCATCTTCGCCATCAGTCCAACCCGCTTCTTTCAATTTCCGCCGTTGCGCGTCATAGCGTGCTTTTTCCGCCCAATACATTGTCTGGATACAGGCATCGCCGCACTCGCTGCCGCAACATTCCCACGACTCGGGGCGGACAGGTTCATCTAAAAGCGGCTCGCCCAAGATGGCTTCGGCTTTATTCTTCAGGGTCGTATCCATCAGCAATTTCCAAGCGTGCGCCGTCAAATTCAATCACTTCGCCGCCGCGTATTTTGGCGGTCTTACGGGTTTCGGTTTCGCCGTTACGCAACACCAGCCCTTCGGCGATAAACGCTTTTGCCTGTCCGCCGCTTTCGGCTAGGCCGGCCAGTTTCAACAGGTCGCATAAAGCGATGTATTCATTGTCTTCAAGATAGACTGTTGCTTCCATCATTCAATCCTTTTCAATAAGGGCGATATTTTAACATGGCCGTCTGAAAGAAAGCCCCCTTCTGTTTTATTTGCTTTATCCAAACTCATTACATTTGGTTTTCAGACGGCCTTTAGCTGCCAACCCTGCTACAATACGCCTTTTATTGTTCACGCCGATTTTGCCATGACCGAGCCGACCTACATCCCCCTGCGCCTGCATACCGAATTTTCGATTACCGACGGTATGGTGCGGATTAAAAAACTGATTGCCAAAGCGCAGGAATATGGTTTGCCTGCTTTGGGCATCAGCGATTTGATGAACGAATTCGGTTTGGTGAAATTCTATAAAGCCTGCCGCAGCGCGGGGATTAAGCCCGTCGGCGCGGCAGATGTATGGATAGGTAATCCGAATGCGCCCGACAAGCCGTTTCGCGCCATGCTGATTATCCGCAACGATGCGGGCTATCTGCGCTTGAGCGAGCTTTTGACGGCGGCTTATGTCGGCAAAGACCGCAATATCCATCATGCGGAACTTAATCCCGAATGGCTGGAAAGCGGCGACAACAGCGGCTTGATTTGCTTGAGCGGCGCGCATTACGGCGAAGTGGGCGTGAATCTTTTGAACGGCAACGAAGACGCAGCGCGTGCGGCGGCGTTGAAGTATGCGGCGTGGTTTCCCGATGCGTTTTATTTAGAGCTGCAACGCCTGCCCGAACGCCCCGAATGGGAGGCTTGCGTTTCCGGCAGCGTGAAGCTGGCGGAGGAACTGGGTTTGCCGGTGGTAGCAACGCATCCGACCCAGTTTATGAGCAGCGATGATTTCAACGCACACGAGGCGCGGGTATGTATCGCTGGCGGCTGGGTATTGACGGATAAGAAACGTCCGCGCGATTTTACGCCGAGCCAGTTTTTCATTCCACCGGAAACCATGGCCGAACGTTTCGCCGATTTGCCTGAAGCCCTAGAAAACACGGTAGAAATCGCCAAACGCTGTAATCTGCACATCACATTGGGCAAAAACTTTCTGCCGCTCTTCCCTACTCCGGACGGCCTGTCGCTGGATGATTATTTGGTGAAACTGTCCAACGAAGGCTTGCAAGAACGCATGGTTCAGCTTTATCCCAACGAAGCGGAACGCGCAGAAAAAATGCCGGAATATCAGGAACGTTTGGATTTTGAGCTGAACATCATCATCCAGATGAAATTCCCCGGCTATTTCCTTATCGTACAAGACTTTATTAACTGGGCGAAAACGCACGGCTGTCCGGTAGGACCGGGCCGTGGTTCGGGCGCAGGTTCGCTGGTGGCGTATTCGCTGAAGATTACCGACCTCGACCCGCTGAAATACGCGCTGCTGTTCGAACGTTTCCTAAACCCCGAACGCGTTTCCATGCCTGACTTCGACGTGGACTTCTGTCAGGCAAACCGCGGCCGCGTGATTGAATATGTGCGCGAAAAATACGGCGCGGAAGCGGTCAGCCAGATTGTGACTTTCGGCACGATGTCGTCCAAAGCGGTCATCCGAGATGTGGGGCGCGTGCTGGAACTGCCGTTTATGCTGTGCGACAAACTGTCCAAGCTGATTCCGTTGGAAGCCAACAAACCTCTGGGGCTGGACGATGCAATGAAGGCCGAGCCGCAAATTCAGGAATTAATCGAAGCGGAAGAAGCGGACGAACTGATTACGCTGGCGAAAAAGCTGGAAGATTTGACGCGCGGTCTGGGTATGCATGCGGGCGGCGTGTTGATTGCGCCGGGCAAGATTTCCGATTACAGCCCCGTGTATCAGGCGGACGAATCCGCCTCGCCCGTATCCATGTACGACAAGGGCGACGTGGAAGACGTGGGTTTGGTGAAGTTCGACTTTTTGGGTCTGCGCAACCTGACCATTATCGAAATGGCGCAGAACAACATCAAAAACACCACAGGCGATATCGTCGATGTCGGCAAGATTCCGCTCGACGACCAAGCCGCCTACCAAATCTTCCGCGATGCGAACACCACCGCCGTCTTCCAGTTCGAGTCGACCGGCATGAAAAAAATGCTGAAAACGGCGCACACCACCAAGTTTGAAGAACTCATCGCCTTCGTATCGCTCTACCGCCCCGGCCCGATGGATAACATTCCCGACTTCGTTGCGCGCATGAAAGGTCAGGAATTCCAATACATCCACCCGCTGCTAGAAGGCATCCTCGCGCCAACCTACGGGATTATGGTGTATCAGGAACAAGTGATGCAGGCGGCGCAGATTATCGGCGGCTACTCGCTCGGCGGCGCGGACTTGCTGCGTCGTGCCATGGGTAAGAAAAAACCTGAAGAAATGGTGAAACACCGCGAAATCTTCGCCGAAGGCGCGGCGAAACAAGGCATTTCGCGCGAAAAATCCGACGAAATCTTCAACTACATGGAAAAATTCGCCGGCTACGGTTTCAACAAATCCCACGCCGCCGCCTACGCTCTGATTTCCTACCAGACCGCATGGCTCAAAGCCCATTACCCCGCCGAATTTATGGCGGCAACCATGTCGTCTGAATTGGACAACACCGACCAGCTCAAGCATTTCTACGACGACTGCCGCGCCAACGGCATCGAGTTCCTGCCGCCCGACATCAACGAATCCGACTACCGCTTCACGCCGTATCCGAACATGAAAATCCGCTACGCACTCGGCGCGATTAAAGGCACGGGCGAAGCCGCCGTCGAATCCATCATCGCCGCGCGGCAAAGCGGCGGCAAGTTTACCGGCCTCTTGGACTTCTGCGAGCGCGTCGGCAAAGAACACATGAACCGCCGCACCCTCGAAGCCCTGATACGCGGCGGCGCGTTCGACAGCATCGAACCCAACCGCGCCATGCTCTTGGCGAACATCGACCTCGCCATGAACAACGCCGACCAAAAAGCCGCCAACGCCAATCAGGGCGGGCTTTTCGACATGATGGAAGACGCCATCGAACCGGTGCAGCTCATCGATGCGCCCATGTGGAGCGAATCGGAAAAACTCGCCGAAGAAAAAACCGTCATCGGCTTCTACCTCTCCGGCCACCCGTTCGGCCCATATGCCCAAGAAGTCCGCCAAATCGCCCCGACCAAATTAGGTCGTCTGAAACCGCAAGACAGCGTGCGCCTCGCCGGATTCGTGACCGCCGTGCGCACCATGATGGGCAAGCGCGGCAAAATCGCCTTCGTCAGCCTCGAAGATTTGAGCGGGCAGATTGAAATCATGGTCAGCGGCCAGACGCTGGAAAACTGCGCCGACTACCTCAAATCCGACCAAGTGCTGATTATCGAATCCAAAGTCAGCCGCGACGACTACGGCGGCGGCGACGGACTACGCATCATGGCAAACCAAGTCATGACCCTGCAAATGGCGCGCGAACGTTACGCCCGCAGTCTCAGCCTCGCCCTCGCACCCGGCCACGACATAACACGCCTCGCCACCATCCTCACCGCACACCGCCTGCCCGACACGTCGCACATCCCGCTGCAACTGTCGTACAGCAACGGCAAAGCATCGGGCAAATTGAAAATTGCGCCCAAATGGATGGTAACGCCAAGCACCGCCTTGTTTGACGAACTGGAAACATTGCTCGGCAGCAGGGCAGTTCGTGTGAATTGGTAAAACTAAAGGCCGTCTGAAACTACACGTTCAGACGGCCTTTAATTTAAAAAGCGCTTTAAAAACATAAATCAATATTCGGCTTTCAGACGACCTTATTGTATAGAACGGTTATCTGAAAAGTTTATTGCATAAAGCCTTTGACCAATAAGGAAAGATAGCCCACAACAAAGGGGAGCGACAATGCCGAAACAATGTCAAGCACCCAGTAAATACATTGGTTTAATACAGTTTTTGAGGCGGTAAGCCACAGCAGTTTTAAATATAGGGCAAACCAAACAAAGGGAGTGAAAATACACCCCCTTTTTCTATAGAAGCCCCATATTAAAGGCCGTCTGAAAAACAGTTTTATTTAACGATTTCAACAGGGCCGTGGTCGTCGCAATGGTCGCCGTGTTGGTGGTGCAGACGGCCGTTGACGATGTAGTCGACGTGATCGCCGTGCGGTACGGCTTCGTGGCCACAACCTTCGCTGTGAACGTGGCCGTGGCAGGTGTCAACCGGATGGCAGCCGTCAGGATTGGTTTCATTGACACTCAGAGCATGCTCGTCGTAGTGGCCGTTGTGCTCATGGTGCAGGTGCCCGTCGTGCAGATAATCGACGTGGCCTTCGTGTTTGATGGCAGTGTGTCCGCAGTTTGCGCCGTGGACGTGGTCATGATGTTCGTGGGTTTTGCAGGTCATTTTTTCTCTCCTAATGTTCAGTGAATAGCAATCTTTCTCGATTGATTCTTTCATCTTATCTTTTTCTGATACAAACATAAAAAATTTTACAGTTATTAATATATTGTTACGATATATCATCTGTTGATATATCAGCCTATTTTATTTCTTCAGACGGCCTTTCATTTATAATTCATTTATTTTCAGCGAGAACTTCAAACCCTTCCGACCATTCAAAATATCGAATTTTTCAGCCGTAACAGGTAACATAGAAACAAAGGGATGGGTTCTTCAAACAAACAGGTACTGCAATGGGAAAACAAGCCAGACTTTATATGGTTCGCAGCACTCAAGGTGTGCTTTATGACGTATTTTTCGAGCGCGGCGTGGCGGCGTTGGCTTGGCCCATGCTGGCAGAAGCGGCGGCAAAAGGTTTTGGCCGTGAGGAGCTGACGGATATTTACCGTTCGGCCGTGCCGGATGTGAAATTGAGAACGGCGCAATCGGGCGCGGCCCAAATGTGGCGGTTTGTCAACGAATTGGCTGATGGAGATGGCGTACTGACCTACTCGCCTGCTTTGCGCCGTTATCGGGTCGGCAGGATTACAGGCGGAGCGGTGCATTGTCCGCAATGGGATGATGAGAAAATGTCGCTGGTGCGGCCGGTTGAGTGGCTGGGCGAAGTATGCCGCGACGATTTGAGCGTGGCAGCACAACGGGCTTTGGGCAGCGTGGCAACTTTGTTTGCGGTATCGGAAGCGTGTGCGGCAGAAATTTTTGAACGCGTGGGTTTTCAGACGGCCTAAAAAGGGAAAGGAAACAGCATTATGTGGAACACCATACAGGAATGGCTGAACGCTTTGCCTGTCAGCGAAGAAATCATCAAATCGGCTTTGATGTCGGTATTGATGATTGTGGCCGTCATTGCCGGACGCAGCATTTTGCTCTCGGCGCATTTTCGCAGCCATCCGGATTTAAGCATTGAAAACAAACGCCGTTCGCTGGTGGTCAGCCGCAACATTACCATGCTGCTGCTCTTGTTCGGGCTGGCGATGATTTGGGCGGCGCAGATTCAAACTTTGGCGTTGTCAATGTTTGCGGTAGCCGCAGCAATTGTGGTGGCGACCAAAGAATTGATTATGTGTTTGTCCGGCAGCATCCTGCGCTCGGTAACCAAACAATATTCCATCGGCGACTACATCGAAATTAACGGCCTGCGCGGACGGGTGGTCGATATCAATATGCTGAACACGCTGATGATGCAAATAGGCCCAAATCCGTTGATTGGCCAGCTTTCCGGCAAAACGCTCTCGTTTCCCAACAGCTTACTTCTGAGCCACACCGTGCGCCGCGACAATATTTTGGGCGATTATGTGATTCATACGGTGGAAATTCCCGTGCCGATTCATTTGGATTCGGACGAAATCATAGGCCGTCTGAAAGACGTTCTTGAGCCCTTGTGCGAGCCTTATGTCCCTGCCATCAAACAGCATTTGGAAAACGTGCAAACCCAAAAATTGTTTATCACGCCCGCCGCCCAGCCGCGTGTATCCCGCGTGCCACATGACGATAAGGTGTACAACATCATCGTGCGCTTTGCCTCGCCCGTAGTCAAACGCTTGGAAATCCAACAGGCGGTTTTGGACGAATTCTTGCGCACGCAATACCAATTAATCAATAAATTAAAATAGCCAAGTTTATATAAACTATCAAATCCCTTACAATACCCAAATTCACAATCAACAATAAGGAAAAATCATGTTGCCCGAATCAGCTCTTGCCGAAATGTACCCCGTCATTATGACCCCCAGCCATGACGGCAAATATTTCCACAACTACACCCTCTCGCTTCTAAACATCGTCCACACCAACGCCTCGCACGGCCTGCCGCTTCAAGTAATGATGCAGCGTGGCGAAAGCCTGATTACGCGCGCGCGCAACAACTGCGTGGCTACATTCTTAGAAAACAAAGAATGGACGCATTTATTCTGGATTGACTCCGACATCGGCTTTTCTCCCGATTCATTCTACCGCCTGCTTTTGGCAGACAAAGATGTTGTGGCAGGCATTTATCCGCTCAAATGCGAGAATTGGCCTGAAGAAGGCGTTCCGGCCGGCACGACACAAGCCGACTTCGAGCGCATGTACACTTCTTATACCGTCAACACCAGCGAAAAAAATGAAAACGGTGAAATCGTACTGAAAGTCGATGAAGACGGTTTTATGAAAGTTCATGATGCGCCAACCGGCTTTATGGTTATCAAGCGCAGCGTATTTGAAAAAATGATGGCAGCCTACCCCGAGTTGAACTACATCTCCGACAGTGACTATAACAGAGAAGACAAAGGCCTACACTACCGATTCTTCGACTGCATGGTTGATCCGGAAAGCAAACGCTATCTGTCCGAAGACTACACCTTCTGCCACCTCTGGCGTCAAATCGGCGGAGAAGTGTACGTCGACGTACAATCCAACCTGACCCACCAAGGCGCAAAAGTGTATCGCGGCTCGTTTGCCGAATCCCTGCAAACCAATATTGCCAATGCCGTATTTGCCCCGAAAGGCACGCCGATGCGCCTCGAACTGGCTGCACCGTTGCACGCCAATCCGCGCGGCGCAGAATAAGATTGGCCGACAGGCAGGCGGGACACTTTAATTCTGCCTGTCTGCCACCATATAACGCCTATCGTTTTCTTTTCAGACGGCCACAAGGCCGTCTGAATCCATCTTATTCAGGAGAAACCATATGAGCGACAACGTCCTGCTCCACTTGGGCGAAGAACCCCGTTTCGACCAAATTAAAACCGAAGACATCAAACCCGCCCTGCAAACCGCTATCGCCGAAGCGCGCGAACAAATCGCCGCCATCAAAGCGCAAACGCATACCGACTGGGCCAACACCGTCGAAAAACTAACCGATATTACCGAACGCGTCGGCCGCATTTGGAGCGTGGTTTCCCATCTCAACTCCGTGGTCGATACGCCCGAGCTGCGTGCCGTATACAACGAATTGATGCCTGAAATCACCATTTTCTTCACCGAAATCGGTCAAGACATCGAGTTGTACAACCGCTTCAAAATCATCAAAAATTCTGCCGAATTCAACACCCTCTCCCAAGCGCAGCAAACCAAGCTCAACCACGACTTGCGCGACTTCGTCCTCAGCGGTGCCGAATTACCGCCCGAACAGCAGGCAGAACTGGCGCAACTGCAAACCGAAGGCGCGCAACTGGGTGTCAAATTCGCACAAAACGTCCAAGACGCGACCGACGCTTTCGGCATTTACTTTGACGATGCCGCGTCGCTTGCCGGCATCCCCGAAGACTCCATCGCCATGTTTGCCGCCGCCGCGCAAAGCGAAGACAAAACAGGCTACAAAATCGGCCTGCAGATTCCGCACTACCTCGCCGTTATCCAATACGCTGACAACCGCGAACTGCGCGAACAAATCTACCGCGCCTACGTTACCCGTGCCAGCGAATTGGCTGACGAAGGCAAATTCGACAACACGGCCAACGTCGAACAAACGCTTGCAAACGCGCTGAAAACCGCCAAACTACTCGGCTTCAAAAACTACGCCGAGCTGTCGCTGGCAACCAAAATGGCGGATACGCCCGAACAGGTTCTGAACTTCCTGCACGACCTTGCCCGCCGCGCCAAACCGTTTGCCGAAAAAGACTTTGCCGAAATCAAAGCCTTTGCGCGCGAGAGCCTGAATATCGAAGATCCGCAATCTTGGGATTTGAGCTACGCCGCCGAAAAACTGCGCCAAGCCAAATACGCCTTCAGCGAAACCGAAGTGAAAAAATACTTCCCTATCAGCAAAGTATTGGCAGGCCTGTTTGCCCAAATCAAAAAACTCTACGGCATCGAGCTGGCTGAAAAAACCGTCCCCGTTTGGCACAAAGACGTGCGCTATTTTGAGCTGAAACAAGACGGCCAAACCATCGGCGGCGTTTACATGGACTTATACGCACGCGAAGGCAAACGCGGCGGCGCATGGATGGACGGCTATAAAAGCCGCCGCCGTTTCGCCGACGGTACGCTGCAACTGCCGACTGCCTACCTCGTCTGCAACTTTACCCCGCCTGTTGGCGACAAAGAAGCGCGTTTGAGCCACGACGAAATCATCACCCTCTTCCACGAAACCGGCCACGGCCTGCACCACTTGTTGACCCAGGTTGACGAAGTGGGCGTATCCGGCATCAACGGCGTCGAATGGGACGCGGTCGAGCTGCCTAGCCAATTCATGGAAAACTTCGTTTGGGAATACGACGTATTGGCGCAAATGTCCTCGCACGAAGAAACCGGCGCAGTATTGCCGAAAGAGCTGTTCGACAAAATGCACGCGGCCAAAAACTTCCAACGCGGTATGTTCCTCGTTCGTCAAATGGAATTTGCCCTCTTCGACATGGAAATCTACCATCAGGAAGATGAAGGCCGTCTGAAAGAATGGCCGCAAATCTTGGACAAAGTGCGTCAAGAAGTCGCCGTAACCCAGCCGCCGGCATACAACCGCTTTGCCTTAAGCTTCAGCCACATCTTCGCCGGCGGCTACGCCGCAGGCTATTACAGCTACGCATGGGCGGAAGTTTTGAGTGCAGACGCTTACGCCGCTTTTGAAGAAAGCGACGATGTTGCCGAAACCGGCCGCCGCTTCTGGAAAGAAATACTGGCCGTCGGCGGTTCGCGCAGTGCAGCAGAATCCTTCAAAGCCTTCCGCGGCCGCGAACCAAGCCTGGATGCCCTACTCCGCCACAGCGGTTTCGACAACGCTGCTTGATTTGAAAATCCGCCGTTTTAATTGCTGATTCAACGCTAAAGGCCGTCTGAAATGTTTCAGACGGCCTTTTTATAATCCATTCAATATGTTCAGCAAAACAAATATAAAACCATTCAGCCGATAAAACCACCCAGTGCGGAACGTCGCAACAGTTGCCAAGCTCAATATTATTCCAATGCAGACAAGCCGCCCATAAAAACAGGGCATGTTCCCATACCCTATTATTTGAATTTCAGACGGCCTTTCGGTTGTCAAAACTGATTAGGAACAATAAGTAAGCCCTATCCCTAATAAAATTTTCGAGAAAACAGAAGTCCGCATTTCAAACCCCTATCTCCCCCTGCTCAACGCTAAATTTAGTTTTTGCCCTTTTTATCGCCGGCATCCAAGCGCATATTGATAAATTCCATCATCAAATCTTTTTTCGTCCAGAAAAAGGTTTTCATTTTTTCCAAAGAATAGATTTTCCGAATCATCGCCGGCAATCCTGCATGAACGATGGCGGCGACTTCGCCATTGGTTGTTTCGTTGTCCATGGCGGCTTTGAGGTTTAGATTGTGCGTATTCAGGTAGTTGCTAAGCTCTTTCCTGACGCTGTTGCTGATTTCAAATTGTTTCATGTTTTCCGTCCATAATGAATTTTTATAATTAAATAGCATAGGATTTTAGCAAGTTTTTTGCATTGTGCATATCTTAATTTGCATATTATTGCGAAATTTACAATTTGGTTTTTGGGTAAAATCATGCCTGCAACACATTGTTGCGGCGCACTAAATCGGATTGTTTTGACTATTTTGTTTTGGCTCGGGCCGTATTGCGGATAAAATAATGGTTTTAGGTTTTGAGGCCGTCTGAAATGTATTTGTGGTTTAAGCTGCTGCATGTATTTTTTGTAATTTCTTGGTTTGCCGGACTGTTTTATCTGCCGCGGATTTATGTGAATCTGGCGCAATTAGAGCCTGGCAGCGTGGAATATGTACGGCTGACGGATATGTCGCGGCGGCTGTACCGCTTTATGTCGCCTTTGGGCTGGGGAACGCTGATATTCGGCGCGGCCATCGGGTTTGTAAACAATTGGTGGGGCAACGGCTGGCTGGCGGTTAAATTATTGTGCGGCCTGCTGCTCTTGGCTTACCAGCTTTATTGCGGCCTGCTGCTGCGCCGTTTTCAAAACGGCAGCAATGTGTATTCGCACCGCTGGTATCGGGTATTCAACGAACTCCCCGTATTGATGATGGTAGCCGCGCTTTATATGGTGGTTTTCAAGCCGTTTTAATCTTCAGACGGCCTGTTTGGTAAATAAGGAAAGAATTCATGACGGTCGAAATCGAACGCCGCTTTTTGCTGGCGGATGACAGTTGGCGCGAAGCGGCAAGCGAGCCGCTGGTGTTGCAACAGGGCTATTTGAGCGTGGAAAAGGAGCGCACCATCCGCGTACGGATTATCGGTTCGCAAGCATGGCTGACCCTGAAAGGCTATATTTCCGACATGGCGCGCAGCGAGTTTGAATACGAAATCCCGCTGGCTCACGCGCAAGCGATGATGGCGGACATGTGCCCGTTTAAAATGGAAAAATACCGCTATCGGGTCGAATTTGAGGGCTTTGTGTATGAAATCGACGAATATTTCGGCGACAATGCGCCATTGATTGTGGCGGAAATCGAATTGCCGTCTGAAGATACCGAGTTTCCCAAACCGTCTTGGCTGGGCAAGGAAATCACGGCAGACGGTAAATTCACCAATGCGTATCTGAGCAAACATCCGTATTCGTCTTGGACGGAATAAGGGCGACAACTTCTCTGCACGTACAAAAAAGGCATGTATCGCACATGCCTTTTTTCTTTTCAGACGGCCTGATTTACCTTACCGATATTTGTATCGAGCTGCTTTCGACATACCGTTTCAAATATCGAGCAAGCCCGTGTGCTTTATCCGTGTAACCTTACGCCGGACGGCAGGCCACCATATAGTTGACTTCGGTCGAGTCGCACAGAGAATAACGGCCGCTCAACAAATTATAGGTCATGCCCTTGCTGCCGACGGTATCCAATCCGGCTTGGCGGCACATGCGCGCAAGCTCTGCCGGCGTGATGAATTTTTTCCAGTCGTGCGTGCCTTTGGGGACAAATTTCAACAGATATTCCGCGCCGACAATCAGATGCAGATAAGATTTGGGATTGCGGTTGATGGTGGAAAAAAACACCATGCCGTCGGGTTTGATCAGTTTCGCGCAGGCTTGAACGATGGCGGACGGATCGGGAACGTGTTCCATCATTTCCATACACGTTACCACGTCAAAGCTGTGCGGCTCTTCGGCGGCGAGGTCTTCGACGCGGATGCAGCGGTAATCAATATTGGCAACATGTTGGCTGGCCGCATGGGCAGCGGCGGTTTGCAGGGATTTTTCCGCCATATCGATGCCGGTCACGTGTTCTGCGCCGCGTTTGGCCATGCTTTCCGACAAAATCCCGCCACCGCAGCCTACATCCAACACGCGTTTGCCTGCCAATCCGGCATAGCCGTCGATATAGTCGAGGCGCAAGGGGTTGATGTCATGCAGGGGCTTGAATTCGCCGTTTTTATCCCACCATTTGTCGGCGATTTGACTGAACTTGGCGATTTCGCCGGCATCTACGTTGTCGTGTTGATTGCTCATGGTTTGCTCCTGCATAAAATAATTCGCCTGATTTTAGCCGATTGCGCTTCAAAATAAAATGTTTCAGACGGCCTTTGCCTGTTTATCGGCCCTATTTCAACTTTCATCCGCCTGCCCATAAAAAACGCACCTTGTGGCAAGGTGCGTTTCAATCGGTACGATTTAGAATTTAGCGCCGGATTCGTTGGCCATGTAATCAACTGCGGCTTTCACTTCATCGTCGCTCAGGCTGCCGTTGCCACCTTTGGCTGGCATGGCTTGGAAGCCTTCGATTGCGTGTTTGTGCAGAGTGTCTTGGCCTTGTTTGATGCGAGGCGCCCAGTCTTCTTTTTTACCTACGGCAGGAGCGCCGGGAATCAAGCCGCCGTGACATGTTTTACAGTTCACTTCGTAAACAGCTTTGCCATCTACTTTGGCGGATTCTGCAGGTTTGGCGTCAGCGGCAGGCGCTTCGGTTTTCTCTTCAGGCTTGGCAGCTTCTTCAGGTTTCGCGGCTTCCTCTGCTTTGCTGGCGGCAGCTTCAACCTTATCGGCGGCCTCTTGAGCGGCAGATGCAGTCGCATCGGCAGCAGAAGCGGCTTCGTTTTTCACTTCAGATGCAACGGCTTGAGCAGCCTCTTGAGTCTCCTGTTTAGCCTCTTGGGAACAAGCTGTCAAACCAGCCATCATCATTACGGCAATCAGTAATTTGTTCATGTTCTGTCTTTCCTTAGTTTTAGTTTAAATCACTGTTTTATATAAACAGCTTAAAAATTCTAGCATAGAAACTAATCCATTCGACTTAGACTATAATAAATATTGGCATAAATCAGATTTTGTCACAAAAACAGGAAAAACATATTGACACCACACCTCTACTCAGATAGAAATCTACGCCCATTTGTCATTTGGCGTGATAATTTTCATTTTATTGTTCAATCAGTTATACTCTTGGCTTTTAATGTTTCTTTTTAAATTCAACTTTTTACAAACTTTCCAGATAATACCATAAGCATTAAAACGCTTCTTATCCTAAAAAGGCCGTCTGAACCCCAATCAGATTTCAGACGGCCTTTTTGAATCATGTTAATAAACATTTGCTGCTTGGCCATGCCAAAAGACACCAGCAGGCTTACCTATTTATGTGGTTATTCATATCCCGACTACAATTTAATCCATTGCCGCCATTAGTCTTTTGCCAATGTTTCAGCTTCAGCCCATAATCCCCGCTTCTGCTCTGCCGTCAATTTCTTAATGCCGACTTCCCGTTTCAGTGCTTCACTTTTGGAGAGGCCGTCTGAAACGATGCGCATCTCGACAGGCTTGTTTAAACGCGTGTATTTCGCGCCTTTTCCTGACAAATGCGCCGCAAATCGCTCTTGCGGACGGTTGCTGATGCCGCAATAAAACGCGCCGTTTTCGCACAAAATCAGGTAAACGCTCCAATTTTCCGCGTTCATAAATCCCCTTCCTTGGCAAAACTCTCGGTAAAAATGCGCACGGCAGCCTCGGTTTTGGCAGACTGCACACGATAAGGCGTCACCAAATAAAGGCTGATCGGCGGCAATGTCCATTCCGGCAAAACCACTTTCAGACGGCCTTGGGCGATTTTCTCCCTCACTTCGCCGCCCACTTGCAAAGACAAACCGAAGCCGCATTCGGTCAGGCTGCGGACGGCAGCAAGATGCGTGCAGGCAATGCTGTCGGCGACGTCGAGAAAATAGCTTTCGCCGCCGTGTTGCAAGGTCGTGCGGACAGGCAGGAAGTGCAGCCAGCGGTGGGTATGAAGCTGCGAGGGATGGGTAATGGGCGGATGGCGGTCGAGATAATCGGGCGCGGCGCAAATAGTGTACGGCCAAGTAACGAGATGACGCGCGACCAGATTGGGATCGTCCAAAGCGCGGTCGCCGCCGCGTATGGCGATGTCGGTTTGGCTGTGTTGCAGGTCGTCCAAGGTATCGCTGAAATTGAGGACAGGGCAGATTTTTGGGAACTCGGTTTGTAATCGCGAAAAGGCCGTCTGAAAAGCGCGAGATTCGATGACGGTGGAAGTCAGGGAAATACGCAATTCGCCGACGGGTTCGGTTTTCAGATTGTCGATAACGGTACGCGTATCTGCGAGCGTGGTAGCGAGACGGCGGCAGTATTCGCCCAAGGCTCTGCCGCCATCGGTAGGCGCAAGGCTGCGCGTACTGCGGTTTAACAGCTTGATGCCGTGCAGGGTTTCGAGGCGGTTGATGTGCTGGCTGACCGCCGACGGTGTCATGCCCAGCGCGGCAGCGGCGGCGTTCATACTGCCGTGTTCGAGGACGGCGGCGAAAACGAGCAGGGGTTTGATGTCTTGCATTCTTCTATGATGAGGCCATCTGAAAGTTTGGTTTTAACGAAGTCCAAACGCTTTCAGACGGCCTTCTATTTTGATTGTTTAGTTTAACTTCATAATCATAACAGCAAATCAGGGATTATCAAGCGTTTCAGACGACCTTACAATGCGTTCATCTAATCAATCACATCCCAACAAGGAGTCAAACATGAAAATCGCAGTCATCGGTTCAACAGGTTATGTCGGCAACGCAGTCGTTCAAGAATTGGCAGGCCGCGGTCATGAAGTGACCGCTTTCGCCCGCAACACAGACAAAGTGTTCCAAGCGCAAAATGTTGCCGTCGTACCCGCAGATGTCAATGCGGCGGACTTCGCCGACAAGCTGGCAGGCTTTGACGCCGTGGTCAGCGCGTTCAATCCCGGCTGGACCAATCCCAATATTGGCGCGGATTTTACACGCGGCGCAAGCAGTATCGTCGAAGCGGCAAAAGCGGCGCAAGTGCCGTATCTCTTAATCGTCGGCGGCGCAGGCAGCCTGTATGCCGCGCCTGATTTGCAAGTGGTCGATACGCCTGACTTCCCGAAAGAAATTTTCGACGGCGCCAATGCCGCACGCCATCTCTTGGCAGAACTCCTGCCGCGCCGTGACGTGAACTGGTCTTTCGTTTCCCCTCCTGCACGACTGGGTGTTACCGGCGGTTTCAGCGAAGACAAAACCGGCAAATACCGCTTGGGCAAAGACGATTTGCTGATGGACGGTGAAATTCCGGCAGGCATCAGCGTGGCCGATTTGGCAGTCGCCATCGCCGACGATGTGGAAAACAAAGCGCATTTGTTTGAACGCTTTACCGTCGCCGCTGTTTAATCGTATTAATTTAAAGGCCGTCTGAAACCCAAAGTTTCAGACGGCCTTTTGCTATAATACGCACATTAAATTTACCTATACGCGAGTTCTCATGTCCGCAACCCAACCCACCATCGCCGCCATCGCCACCGCACCCGGACGCGGCGGCGTCGGCGTTATCCGTCTTTCCGGCAAAAACCTGCTGCCTTTGGCACAAACCCTCAGCGGCGGCAAAATGCCCAAACCGCGCACTGCGCTTTACACCGACTTTCTCGGCGGCGACGGGCAGCCGATAGACAACGGTATCCTGCTCTACTTCGCCGCCCCTGCCAGCTTTACCGGCGAAGACGTGATTGAATTGCAGGGACACGGCGGCCCTGTGGTAATGGACATGCTGCTTTCGCGCTGCCTCGAACTGGGCGCGCGCATGGCGGAGCCGGGCGAATTTACCAAACGCGCCTTCCTCAACAACAAACTTGACCTTGCCCAAGCCGAAAGCGTCGCCGACCTCATCGACGCCTCCAGCAAGTCCGCCGCACGCATGGCGTTGCGTTCGCTCAAAGGCGCGTTTTCCCAACATATACACGAGCTGGTGGACGACCTTATTACCCTGAGGATGCTGGTCGAAGCCACGTTGGACTTCCCCGAAGAAGACATCAACTTTCTCGAAGCCGCCGACGCACGCGGCAAGCTCCAAGCCCTGCAAGGTCGTCTGAAAACCGTCCTCGCCAGCGCGGAACAAGGCGCGATTTTGCGCGAAGGCATGAACGTCGTCCTTGTCGGCGCGCCCAACGTCGGCAAATCCAGCCTGCTCAACGCCTTGGCAGGCGACGACATCGCCATCGTAACCGACATCGCCGGCACTACCCGCGACACCGTGCGCGAACAAATCACCCTCGACGGCGTGCCCGTCCACATCATCGACACCGCCGGCCTGCGCGAAACCGACGACGTGGTCGAACAAATCGGCATCGAGCGCAGCCGCAAAGCCGTCTCCGAAGCCGATGTCGCCCTGATTCTGATTGACCCGCGCGAAGGCTTGAACGCCAAAACTCAAGCCATTTTGAACAGCCTGCCCGCAGGTTTGAAAAAAATCGAAATCCACAACAAAGCCGACCTGACCGGCGAACCCGTCGCCATCCGTTCAGACGGCCTCGCACAAACCGGCGCGGACACCGTCATCAGCCTGTCCGCCAAAACCGGCGCGGGTCTCGACTTGCTCAAACACGCGCTGTTGCAGGAAGTCGGCTGGCAGGGCGAAAGCGAAAGCCTGTTCCTCGCCCGCAGCCGCCACCTCAACGCCCTGAAAATTGCCGAAATGGAACTCGAATACGCGGTTCCCTACCTCGACGATCAACCCGAACTCCTTGCCGAACACCTGCGCCTCGCCCAAAACGCCTGCAACGCCATCACCGGCGAATTTACCGCCGACGATTTGCTAGGCGTGATTTTCTCGCGCTTCTGCATCGGCAAATAAAACGGTTTGCCATCAAATACAAAGGCCGTCTGAATGTTCAGACGGCCTTTTTTATCACCAAAACAAGCTAATTTCACTTGCGTTTATTTATTGGCAGCTTCTGCCATATTTTTTGCGATTTTGGTTGCGCCAACTGTCAAACCGGACATGCCGATCAAAGAAGCCGCAGCCAATTTGATTAATGTTTTCATTTTAACTCTTTTCTGTGTATTTAAGGGTGTGTTGTGTATTTTTTATTTGTCGGCATCAGCCATATTGTGGGCGATATTGGTTGCGCCGACGGTCAGGCCGGACATACCGATTAAAGAGGCAGCTGCCAATTTGATTAAAGTTTTCATTGTTTGTCTCACTTTCTTGTCTGTCGGCCGAAAAACGGCCTAAGTTGCGTTTTCTGAAGTATTGTAATCAATTCGTTTATAATTGAATTATTTGTGTACTACCGTTTCAATATTGTAGGCGACGCCGAGGGCGGAGGCCGGTATCCCCGACATGCCGATTAAAGAAGTGGCGGCAAGCGTTATTAAATGTCCCATTTTAAGTAGTCCTTTTTCATAGATACAAAATGTTATTTAACAACATACACATTTTTTCGCCGGCATCTGCGCTGCCGACAGGACGAATCATACCGTGTTAATCGTTAATTAATACAACTTTTTCGTAAAGATAAAATACTAAAAACATATATAATAAAGATTTTGGTTAATTTATATTTTGTTTTGAAAATGACACCGATGTCTTTTTCAATGACACCGATGTCTTAATTACATACACACTACAAACGTATCTTGCTGCGTCCATAAAATCCCTCCTTTTTTGTTGCAAAATTGCACTCTAAATTAAATATTATTTTAAATTCAAAATGTTACAAATTCATCTTTTTTACAGTCCAAATCTTCACTTAGTCAAAATCAATACCTTTAATAGCTTCTTTTAAAGAAAACACACGTTTCTAGCGCCTATCCGACCATAAAATGCGCTGCAAATATATGATATAGTGAAACATTCTGCGTATTGACTATTTCCAGTATGAACAACACCCTAATCCTGACCGGCGCGGCCGCATTTTTTATCGGCACGCTGTTTGCTTGGCTGATAACACGCTACCAAGCCCAAAGCCGACACTTTATTGTTTTGCAAGAATTGGCCGAGAGCCGCCGCCTGCATGAGTTTGCCGAACAGGTGCAGGCTCAAACTGCGGCAGATTTGGCGCAAAGCCGCCATACCGTGCAGGAATTGCAAGACGAATTGCAGGAGACGGGAAACCGCTTTGCCGCAGCCGAAAAACAGATTGCCTATCTGCAAGATTGCGAGGCCGAAGCCGAAGCTTTAAAACACGAATGTGCAAAATGGCAGCAAAGCGCGCAAAACCTGCAAATCAACAATGAGCGCCTAAACACGCAACTGGTTCAAGAACAGGCATTGAGTGCGGATAAAAATACGCTTTTGCAACAACAAGAAACGGAAAAAGGCCGTCTGAAACAAGACTACGACACGCTGTTGGAGCAAAACCATGCGCTGCAAGTCCAAAACGAACGCCTCTCCACACAACTAACGCAAGAAAAAGCCAATATCGACGACAAAAACAGCCTTTTACAGCAACAGGAAGCCGAAAAAGGCCGTCTGAAACAAGAATACGCCGCCCTTTTGGAGCAAAACCACGCACTTCAAGTCCAAAACGAGCGCCTCAACACCCAATCGGAAAAAGACCGTCAGGCTGCCGAAGAAAAACTGGCCCTGCTGGCAGATGCGCGTAAAAACCTGAGCGACCAGTTCCAAAACCTCGCCAACACTATTCTGGAAGAAAAAAGCCGCCGCTTTACCGAGCAAAACCACGACCATCTTCAGCAACTGCTCAATCCGCTCAACGAACGCATACACGGCTTCAGCGAGCTGGTTCAGCAGACTTACGAAAAAGAAGCCAAAGAACGCCTGACCATCGAAAACGAGCTCAAACGCCTGCAAACCCTCAACACCCAACTCCACCACGATGCCAAAGCGCTGACCACCGCGCTGACCGGCACGCAAAACAAAACCCAAGGCAACTGGGGCGAGATGATTTTGGAAAGCGTATTGGAAAACTCCGGCCTGCAAAAAGGCCGCGAATACATCGTTCAAGCTTCCAGCGTCCGCCACGAAGCAGACGGCACCCAACGCCGCCTCCAGCCCGACGTCCTCATCAATCTGCCCGACAACAAACAAATCGTCATCGACTCCAAAGTATCGCTGACCGCCTACGTCCGCTATACGCAAAGCACCGGCGCAGAAGCAGAACGCGAGCTTGCCAACCACGTCGCCAGTATCCGCGCCCACATTAAAAGCTTGGCCACGAAAGATTACACCGACCTTGAGGGCGTCAAAACGTTGGACTTCGTCTTTATGTTCGTCCCTGTCGAACCGGCCTACCTCCTCGCCCTGCAACACGATCCAAACCTCTTCCAAGAGTGTTTCGACAAACGCATCATGCTGACCGGCCCCAGCACCCTGCTCGCCACCCTGCGCACCGTTGCCAATATCTGGCGCAACGAGCAGCAAAACCAAAACGCGCTGGCGATTGCCGAGGCAGGCAGCAAACTCTATGACAAATTTGTCGGCTTTGTCGAAAGCATGGACGGCATCAATAAAGCGCTTGTTCAGGCTCAATCCCAGTTTCAGACGGCCTATGGCCGCTTGGTTTCCGGCAGGGGCAACCTCATCAGCAGCACCGAAAAACTGCGCAAATTGGGCATCAAAGCCGGCAAACAGCTGCAACGCGATTTATTAGAAAAAGCCATGTCGGAAAACGAAGATCATGCCGCCTTACCGACCGCACAAGACCAAGAAAATGACTGACAAAATTTAATACATTGCAAATAAAAGGAATTTAACAATGAGCAACATCACCATCGTCCTTGCCGCCGATACCGGCTATGCCGAGCAGGTTCATACACTGATGAAATCCATCTGTACTCACAACACAAATGTCGATTTCTACCTCATGCACAATACCTTCAGGCGGGAATGGATCGACTATACCAACCAAAAGCTCGCAGCCAGCGGCAGCCGTCTGAATGATGTCAAAATCGAGATGGACTTCAGCCAATATCGCCGCTTGTCCCATATTTCGGATGCTGCATTTTTCCGCCTGGTGATGCAGCACTGCCTGTCGACCGCGCCCGTATCTCGACAGCGATATGGTGGTGACCCAATCCCTGCATGATTTGTTCAACCTCGATATGCGCGGTTATCCCGTTGCGGCGGTACAAGATTCCGTTTTGGCGCACATCGAGTGGAAACACCCTATCGACCTGCACACCACACCCTATTTCAATTCAGGCATGTTGCTGGCCGACTTGGTGCAATGGCGGGAACACAATATCGCGGCGCAACTGCTGAAAACCGCCGCCAGCCTCAACGAAGCCGTACCCTATGGCGACCAATGCTTTCTAAACACCGTATTTCAAAAAAACTGGCTGCAATTAGAAGAATCTTGGAACTTCCAAACCGGCGCAGTCGAATACTTCCAAAAACGAAACCTCAGCGAAGTATTTCCCAAACCCGACACCGTCCCGCCCATTATCCACTACACCACACGCGCCAAACCGTGGTTGTGCGATTACGGCAAGATTCCTTTTGAAGAAATCTATTGCCGACTGGCCGGAAGCGTAGTCCCAGACAGGGAATACCCTTCCCTTGCCTCAATTGACCTTAAAACAACCCATCATCAAAAACAAAAGGCCGTCTGAAATCGTTTCAGACGGCCTTTAAGCCATAAAAAAACAGGCAGAACATTCTGCCTGTTTTTTTGTTCAAAACTAACCATAGAGTGAGCATACCACCTTCAATCAGCGTTATCGTTATCCGATTAGATACCGCGCAACAATTCATTCACGCTGGTTTTCGCACGGGTTTGCGCGTCCACGCGTTTGACGATAACCGCGCAGTAGAGGCTGTGGCTGCCGTCTTTGGAAGGCATGCTGCCGGATACAACAACCGAACCAGCCGGTACGCGGCCTTGATAGATTTCGCCGGTAGTACGGTCAAAGATTTTAGTGGATTGACCGATGAACACGCCCATAGAAATCACGCTGCCTTCTTCGACAATTACGCCTTCGACGATTTCAGAACGCGCACCGATAAAGCAGTTGTCTTCAATAATGGTCGGGCTGGCTTGCAGAGGCTCGAGTACGCCGCCGATGCCGACGCCGCCGCTCAAATGCACGTTTTTACCGATTTGCGCGCAAGAGCCGACAGTCGCCCAAGTATCGACCATCGCACCTTCGTCAACGTATGCGCCGATATTGACATAAGAAGGCATCAACACGACATTTTTCGCCACAAAGCTGCCACGGCGGGCAACGGCACCCGGAACTGCGCGGAAACCTGCGCTGCGGAACTCGTCTTCAGACCAATCGGCAAATTTAGTCGGCACTTTGTCGAAGTATTTGTTCACACCGTCGTTGAGGATTTCATTGTCCTGAATGCGGAAAGACAGCAATACGGCTTTTTTCGCCCATTCGTTGACTTTCCATTCGCCCACACCCAAACGCTCGGCAACGCGCAGTTTGCCGGAGTCGAGTTGGCGGATGGTTTCCAAAACCGCTTCACGCACTTCGGGGGTAACGGTATTCGGATTGATTTCGGCACGGTTTTCAAAAGCCGTTTCAATGATGTTTTGCAAAGACATGTTGATTCCTTCAAGAGATCAGGGCCGTCTGAAACCTATTCAGGCCGCCCTATTACAAATATTTAACTTGTTATTTTGCCATGTAAAAGCAATTTCGTCAGCTATTAACAATTAGCACCAAGCGTTACACAGCCGGATTTCGGTTAAGCCAAGATTTTCAGACGGCCTGTTCAAGTGAATGGAATGGCATTTATTTTCCAACCGGTTTCCCAGCCTCAATATGCAGACTACCCATTCTGCCGACACGCCGTGCCGATAAATCAATCTTTGCCGCCAATCTTTTACAGCAGATTTTCAGCCACCACGCGGCATTCGATATTCCGCTTTAACGGTTTCGCGTTCAAATCCTGCAAGGCCGTCTGAAAGTCGGCAAAATCCATTAACTGCGAACCGAAACGGCGCATATGTTCGGTATCCTGCTGACAGTCTATCAGTGCAACGCCCAAATCCGCCAGAAACGGGACGGCGCAGGCGAACGCAATCTTTGACGCATCGGGACGCAAGGCAAACATCGACTCGCCATAAAACACGCAGCCGATTTGCACGCCGTAAAATCCGCCTGCCAACTGCATTTCGCCTTGTTCATCAGGTAGCCAGCATTCAAACGAATGCGCATGCCCCTGATGGTGCAGCTTTAAATAGGCCGTCTGAAACGCTGGTTCTATCCACGTTCCATCCTGTTCCGGACGCGGTACATTGGCGCAATGGGCAATCACTTTTTCAAAACAGCGGTTGACCGTTACCCGATACGGCTTGTGGCGCAAGGTTTTTGTCAAAGAGCGACCGATATGCAGGTTTTCCGGCACAATCACGGCACGCGGCGCAACCGCATACCAGAAAAACCAACCGTCGCGGCTAAACCACGGAAAAATCCCCTGCCCATACGCCGACAACAGCCGCCCCGTATCCAAATCGCCGCTGACGCCGACCAAGCCGTCACACTCTGCCAAAGCGTAAGACGGATCGGGGAAACGATAATCCCGTGGCGCAAGAAAAGGAATCTTCATCGCAAAGCCCATAAAGTTTCAGACGGCCTCAAGCTGAAAATGCCCAAGGCCGTCTGAAAAATCAACATACAAACTGCTTAACGTTTGGTTTTGGTTTGGCATTCGCCGCATACGCCGTACATATACAGCGCGTGATCGACGATGCGGTAGCCGTTTTCTTCGGCGATTTTATCTTGCAGCGCTTCGATTTCCGGATTGTGGAATTCGGTTACTTCGCCGCATTTCACGCAGACGATGTGGTCGTGGTGATCGCCTTTGTCCAATTCGTAAACCGCTTTGCCAGTTTCAAAATGGTGACGTTGCAAAATGCCGGCCTGTTCAAACTGGGTCAGCACACGGTAAATCGTCGCCACGCCGATTTCCACACCCTCTTCCAACAGGATACGGTACACATCTTCCGCACTCAAATGCTCCTCGGCATGGGTCTCGAACAAGTCCAAAATTTTCAAACGTGGACCCGTAACTTTCAAACCGCTGTCTTTCAATTGCGCAATGTTGCTGAATTTTTCCATAATATTCAATATCCCTGTAAGGTAATAACCGTTATAATACGCACTTTCCGCCCGTTTGCCCACTATTGGGCCGTTAAAGGGGGGCAATCTGCCGCCGGTCTTGCAATTGAAAATCGGCGAAAAGAAAAATTAAGAAGATGATTATCGTTTGCTTTTTAAAAATATTCAAGCGATGATAAACATCTTTCCCGAAATGACACAGAAAGGTAAGCCCGTGAATAAAGCCTTATGCCTTGCCATCGCCGCTATCTTAGGTCTGGCCTCATGCAGTGCCGAGCGCGTATCCAACTTTCCATCCTACAAACTCAAAATCATTCAAGGTAACGAGCTCAATCCCCGCGCCGTGGTTTCCCTGCGCCAAGGTATGACCCGCGACCAAGTCCAACTGCTGCTCGGTACGCCGCTCCTGCGCGACGCCTTCCACGCCGACCGCTGGGATTACACTTTCAACACCAGCCGCAACGGCATCATCAAAGAACAAAGCAACCTGACCCTGTACTTTGAAAACGACGTCCTCGCACGCGCCGAAGGCGATGCCATTCAAAAATCCATCGAAGCCGTTCAAGCCGGACAAAACGTCGTTCCGACCACCGAAACCAAGCCGAAATAAGGAAGCCCCATGAGCGCATTGAAAATCGCCATTGCCGGCGTCAACGGCCGCATGGGTCGCGTATTGGTTGAAGCGGTCAACAACCATCCCGATACCGTTCTCTCCGGCGCACTCGAGCATTCCGGTTCGGAAGTATTGGGTTTGGATGCAGGCTTCGCCTCCGGCCTCAAAACCGGCGTTGCCATTTCAGACAACGTGGATGCCGTACTGGCTCAAAGCGATGTCCTCATCGACTTTACCCGTCCCGAGCCAACACTGAAACACCTGCAAAAATGCGTGGAAAAAGGCGTCAACATCATCATCGGCACGACCGGTTTTGACGACGCAGGCAAAGCCGCCATCCAAGCCGCAGGCGAAAAAATAGGCGTCGTCTTCGCAGCCAACTTCAGCGTCGGCGTCAACCTAACCTTCCATATCCTCGACACCGTTGCCCGCGTGTTAAACGAAGGCTACGACATCGAAATCATCGAAGGCCACCACCGCCACAAAGTCGATGCCCCAAGCGGCACCGCGTTACGCATGGGTGAAGTCATTGCCGACGCCCTCGGCCGCGACCTCAAAGAATGCGCCGTTTATGGCCGCGAAGGCCACACCGGCCCACGCGATCCGTCCACCATCGGTTTTGCCACCGTCCGCGCAGGCGACATCGTCGGCGACCACACCGCCCTCTTCGCCACTGACGGCGAGCGCGTGGAAATCACCCACAAAGCCAGCAGCCGCATGACCTTTGCCGCCGGTGCCGTACGCGCCGCAGTTTGGGCAAACGGCAAAAAAGGCCTGTACGATATGCAAGACGTACTGGGTTTGAAAAACCGATAAACCCGCATCATCAGGTTTCATACCTTACAAGGCCGTCTGAAAGCACAACGTCGATTTTCAGACGGCCTTATTAAAAAGAAAGCCCCACCATGTCCTATCAACAAATTACCATCAACGTCAACGATGCCGTCGCCGAACGCCTTGCCGACGCGCTGATGGAACACGGCGCATTGTCTGCCGCCATTGAAGATGCCTACGCCGGTACAGAAAACGAGCAGGCCATTTTCGGCGAGCCGGGCATGCCGACCGAACAAATCTGGCAACAAAGCAAAGTTATTGCCCTTTTCGGCGAAAGCGACGACGCCGCTTCCATTATCGAAGCCGCCGCGCAGGAATGCGGTTTGAACGATTTGAAATACACCGGCGAAATCCTTGAAGATCAAGACTGGGTACGCCTGACCCAAGCGCAATTCGACCCGATTCAAATTTCCGACCGCCTGTGGATTATCCCGTCTTGGCACGAAGCGCCCAACGGCAACGCCGTCAACCTGCAACTCGACCCGGGTCTTGCCTTCGGCACCGGCAGCCATCCGACCACACGCCTCTGCCTCAAATGGCTCGACACGCAGCTCAAAGGCGGCGAAAGCGTATTGGACTACGGCTGCGGCTCAGGCATTTTGGCCATTGCCGCCCTCAAACTCGGCGCAGGCTCCGCCATCGGTGTAGATATTGACGAACAAGCCATCCGCGCCAGCAAAGACAATGCCGCGCAAAACAACGTCGATGCGCAGTTCTACCTGCCGGACGGCCTGCCGCAAGGTCAATTTGATGTCGTTGTCGCCAACATTCTGGCCAACCCGTTGCGTATGCTCGGCGAAATGCTTGCCGCGCGTACCAAACAAGGCGGCCGCATTGTTTTGTCCGGCCTTTTGGACGAACAAGTCGAAGAACTCAGCGGTATTTACAGCCAATGGTTCGACATCGAGCCTGCCGAAATCGAAGAAGGCTGGGCGCGATTGAGCGGCGTCAAACGCTAAACCTGTTTTCCGATACAAAGACCGTCTGAAATTTCATCTTTCAGACGGCCTTTTTGCACTTAAAACGCTGAATATTCCAGCAAAATCAGGTATAATTGCCTATTATTTTGACCTTTTGGAACACATCCGCCGCGCCCGTTTAACATTTCATTGCGCGCACGGAAAAATTCCTTGAAATTCAGCAAGAAAAGACCATGACTGACCAAAAACACGAAGAATACGGCGCCGACAGCATACAAGTGCTGGAAGGCTTGGAAGCGGTACGCAAACGCCCCGGTATGTATATCGGCGACACGCAGGACGGCAGCGGCCTGCACCACATGGTGTTCGAAGTATTGGACAACGCCATCGACGAAGCACTGGCGGGACATTGCGACAAAATCACCGTAACCATCCATGCCGACAATTCCGTCAGCGTGGCCGACAACGGCCGCGGCATGCCGACCGGCATCCACCCGAAAGAAGGCCGCTCCGCCGCCGAAGTCATCATGACCGTCTTGCACGCAGGCGGCAAATTCGACAACAACAGCTACAAAATCTCCGGCGGTCTGCACGGCGTGGGCGTATCCGTCGTCAACGCGCTGTCCGACTGGGTAACGCTGACCATCTACCGCGACGGCAAAGAACACTTCGTCCGCTTCGTGCGCGGCGAAACCGAAGAGCCGTTAAGGGTTGTCGGCGATTCCGACAAAAAAGGCACGACCGTGCGCTTCCTCGCCAGCGTGGAAACCTTCGGCAACGTCGAATACAGCTTCGACATTCTTGCCAAACGCATCCGCGAGCTTTCCTTCCTAAATAACGGCGTGGACATCGAGCTGACCGACGAACGCGACGGTAAACACGAAAGCTTCGCCCTCTCCGGCGGCGTGGCCGGCTTCGTGCAATACATGAACCGCAAAAAAACGCCGTTGCACGAAAAAATCTTCTACGCGTTCGGCGAAAAAGACGGCATGAGCGTGGAATGCGCGATGCAATGGAACGACAGCTACCAAGAAAGCGTGCAATGTTTCACCAACAACATTCCGCAACGCGACGGCGGTACGCACTTGACCGCGCTGCGCCAAGTGATGACCCGCACCATCAACAACTATATCGAAGCCAACGAAGTGGCTAAAAAAGCCAAGGTGGAAACCGCCGGCGACGATATGCGTGAAGGCCTGACCTGCGTTTTGTCCGTCAAACTGCCCGACCCGAAATTCTCATCGCAAACCAAAGACAAATTGGTTTCCAGCGAAATCGGCCCCGTCGTCAACGAAGTCATCAACCAAGCCTTGACCGACTTCCTTGAAGAAAACCCGACCGAAGCCAAAATCATCACCAGCAAAATCGTCGATGCCGCGCGCGCGCGCGAAGCCGCCCGCAAAGCACGTGAAATTACCCGCCGCAAAGGCGTGATGGACGGTTTGGGCCTGCCGGGCAAACTTGCCGACTGCCAAGAAAAAGACCCTGCCCTGTCCGAACTCTACCTCGTCGAGGGCGACTCCGCAGGCGGCTCCGCCATGCAGGGCCGCGACCGCAAATTCCAAGCGATTTTGCCGCTCAAAGGTAAAATTTTGAACGTCGAAAAAGCACGTTTTGAAAAAATGCTGGCCAGCCAAGAAGTCGCCACGCTGATTACCGCTTTGGGCGCAGGCATCGGCAAAGAAGAATTCAATGCCGAAAAACTGCGCTACCACCGCATCATCATCATGACCGATGCCGACGTGGACGGCGCGCACATCCGCACCCTGCTCCTGACCTTCTTCTACCGCCAAATGCCCGAGCTGGTCGAGCGCGGCTACATCTACATCGCCCAGCCGCCTTTGTACAAAGCCAAATACGGCAAACAAGAGCGCTATCTCAAAGACGAACTGGAAAAAGACCAATGGCTGCTCGGTTTGGCCTTGGAAAAAGCCAAAATCGTTTCAGACGGCCGCACCATCGAAGGAGAAGAGCTTGCCAATACCGCCAAACAATTCCTGTTGGCCAAAACCGTCATCGAGCAAGAAAGCCGCATCATTGACGAACTCGTCCTGCATGCCATGCTGCACGCTTCGCCGGTCGACCTCAGCACGGCAGAAAGCGCAGACCGCGCCGTTGCCGAATTGAGCGACCTCTTGGACGAAAAAGAAGTCGCGCTCGAACGTATCGAGGGCCACGAAGGACACCAGTTCATCAAAATCACTCGCAAGCTGCACGGCAATGTGATGGTGAGCTACCTCGAGCCTAAGTTCCTCAACAGCAAAGCCTACCAAACCCTTACCCAAACCGCCGCCGCACTCAAAGGCATGGTCGGCAAAGGGGCGAAGCTCTACAAAGGCGACAACGAATACGACATCGACAGCTTTGAAGGCGCTTTGGACATCTTGATGAGCGTTGCCCAAAAAGGCATGTCCATCCAACGATACAAAGGCTTGGGCGAGATGAACCCGGAACAACTTTGGGAAACCACGATGGATCCTACCGTCCGCCGTCTCCTGAAAGTCCGCATCGAAGATGCCATCGCTGCCGACGAAGTTTTCGTCACCCTCATGGGCGACGAAGTCGAACCGCGCCGTGCCTTCATCGAAAACAACGCCCTGCTGGCACAAAACATCGACGCCTAAGCATGGGGATATAAAAGGCCGTCTGAAAACCATTTTCAGACGGCCTTTTTTGTTTTATTTCTTATAACTCAAATTCCAACCACTTCGCACGTTTGCTTTAATCATTTATTTTATTCGAGTATTTTAGAGCGTTCCAACTGATTTGGATTCGGGACAACCCAAATAACCAGTTTAAAACGCTCCAATCTGCTTCCGATTTATTCCGCTTTCCCCAAAATCATCGCATCGCCATAGCTAAAAAAGCGGTATTCCTGTTCCACTGCATGGCGGTAAACGCTTCGGATATGCTCCATGCCCGAAAACGCGCTGACGAGCATCAACAAGGTTGATTTGGGCAGGTGAAAATTGGTAATCAATCGGTCGGCAACATTGAAGCGGTAGCCCGGCGTAATGAAAATATCGGTATCGCCGCGTCCGGCTTTCAGACGGCCTGTTTCACGTGCGGCGGATTCTAAGGCGCGCATGGAGGTTGTGCCCACTGCCCACACTTTATTGCCGCGTGCTTTGGCGGCTTCAACGGCGGCAACGGTCTCGGCCGGTACGTCAAACCACTCGCTGTGCATTTTGTGTTCTTCAATTTTATCGACGCGCACGGGTTGGAATGTGCCGGCACCGACGTGCAGGGTCACTTCTACGGTTTCTACGCCTTTGGCTTTCAGACGGCCCAACAACTCATCGGTAAAGTGCAAACCCGCCGTCGGCGCGGCCACTGCGCCTTGATATTTGGCGTACACGGTCTGATAGCGGCTGTCGTCTTCGTCATCGGCAGCGCGTTCGATATAAGGCGGCAAGGGCAGATGGCCGTTTTGCTCCAAAAGTTCATAAACGGTTTGCCCGCCTTCAAATTTCAGGCAAAACAATTCTTCCGCACGCTCCATCATGACGGCACGGATATCGCCTTCAAAAATCAATTCTGTACCCGGCTTTGGCGATTTGGACGAGCGGATATGCGCCAATGCGGTATGCGCGTCTAAAACCCGTTCAATCAGGGCTTCGATTTTGCCGCCGCTGGCTTTTTGGCCGAACAGGCGCGCCTTCATCACTTTGGTATTGTTAAACACCAGCACATCGCCCGGTGCGACATAATCGGGTAAATCGCCGAAATGTTTGTCTTCAATCGGCAATGTCGGCAAAGCAACCAGAAGCCTGCTGCTGCCGCGCACTTCGGGAGGATGCTGGGCAATCAGTTTTTCGGGCAATTCAAAATCAAAATCGGAAATATCCATTGTCGTGCATACTTTAAAAAAACAGGCGCCATTATACGCGCAAAGTTGGTTTTCAGACGGCATGTTTTGTCGCAAAACCAATAAATTAGAATAAACGCTCTTGGGAAAATCGCTTTTTAATAAAAATCAGCGTTCCATCCTTTTTTTCGCCGAAAAACGCCTTTTTTCTATCTTTTACTGGACATTTACCGGCAAGTTCGGGAAAATAACCAGATTCATTTCTCAGGCTCCGTCCTGTTCCGACATTATTTAAACGCCGGATGGCAAACCCGCCTTCCGACGTCTCAGGAAATCATCTAAAACCACAGCGGCGCATACCCAATATGCACTTTATGCCGCGCTAAAAAGGAAAAGCAATGGATTTGCGTAAATTGAAAAAACTGATTGATTTGGTCGAAGAATCAGGCATTGCAGAAATTGAAGTTACCGAAGGCGAAGAAAAAGTCCGCATTACGCGTACCACTGCCGCCGCAGCTCCTATTTATGCTGCTCCGGCACCTGCCGCAGCCGCTCCGGTTGCCGCCCCTGCCGCTGCTCCGGCCGCAGCCGCTCCAGCAGCCGCCCCTGCCGCTCGCGATTTGTCCAACGCGCAAAAATCGCCTATGGTCGGTACGTTCTACCGCGCTCCCGGCCCGAACGCCGCTGCTTTCGTTGAAGTAGGTAAACAAGTAAAAGCCGGCGATACTTTGTGCATCATCGAAGCCATGAAGCTGATGAACGAAATCGAAGCCGAGAAATCCGGTGTCGTTAAAGAAATTCTGGTTGAAAACGGTACTCCGGTCGAATACGGCGAGCCGCTCTTTATCATTGAATAATCCGCTTTTTCAGACGGCCTTTATCTTTAAGGCCGTCTGAAATTCCTTTTTCTGTTCATTAAGGACAAACCATGCGTCTGATTTTGGCTATTTTCTTGCCTTGGTTGCAGTTTTTCACCATCGGCCGTCCGATTGCAGGCATCATCTGTCTGATTCTGCAATGTACGCTGATCGGCTGGATACCGGCAGCCATGTGGTCGGTTTACGCCTTGAGCCAATACAAAACCGACCAAAAAATCCGCAACGCATTAGGCGGCCGCTGAGGCCGTCTGAACCATCCGGAAAGATTATCATGCTGAAAAAAGTATTGATCGCCAACCGGGGCGAAATCGCCCTGCGCGTCCTGCGAGCCTGCCGTGAAATGGGCATCGCCACCGTCGCCGTCCATTCCGAAGCCGACAAAGACAGCCTGCACGTCAAACTCGCCGACGAATCCGTGTGCATCGGCCCTGCCGCATCCGCACAAAGCTACCTCAACATCCCGGCCATCATCGCAGCCGCCGAAGTAACCGAAGCCGACGGCATCCACCCGGGCTACGGCTTCCTCGCCGAAAACGCCAATTTTGCCGAACAAGTCGAACAATCCGGCTTTGTCTTCATCGGTCCGAAAGCCGATACCATCCGTCTGATGGGTGACAAAGTATCCGCCAAACATGCCATGATCGAAGCCGGCGTGCCTTGCGTTCCCGGTTCTGAAGGCGCATTGCCAGACGATGGCGAAGAAATCCTCAAAATCGCCGATAAAGTCGGTTATCCCGTCATTATCAAAGCCTCCGGCGGCGGTGGCGGTCGCGGTATGCGCGTCGTCGAGAAAAAAGAAGACCTCCTCCAGTCTGTCGAAATGACCAAAGCCGAAGCAGGCGCGGCATTCGGCAACCCGATGGTTTACATGGAGCGCTACCTGCAACGTCCGCGCCACGTCGAAATCCAAGTGATTGCCGACGAATACGGCAACGCCATCTACCTCGCCGAGCGCGACTGCTCCATGCAGCGCCGCCACCAAAAAGTTATCGAAGAAGCACCTGCTCCGTTCATCACTGAAGAAGAACGCGCCAAAATCGGCAAAGCCTGTGCCGACGCTTGCAAACGCATCGGCTATCGCGGCGCAGGTACGTTTGAATTCCTGTACGAAGACGGCGAATTCTTCTTTATCGAGATGAACACACGCGTTCAGGTTGAGCATCCGGTTACCGAGCTCATCACCGGCGTGGACATCGTCCAAGAGCAATTACGCATCGCATCCGGCCTGCCTTTGCAATACAAACAGGAAGACATTCAAGTCGAAGGTCACGCGTTTGAGTGCCGTATCAACGCCGAAGACCCATACAACTTCATTCCAAGCCCGGGTCTGATTGAAAGCTGCCACCTGCCCGGCGGCTTCGGCATCCGCGTCGACAGCCACATCTACCAAGGCTACCGCATCCCTCCTTACTACGACAGCCTGATCGGCAAAATCTGCGTTATCGGTAAAGACCGCGGCCAAGCCATGGCGAAAATGCGCGTAGCCCTTGCCGAGCTGGCGATTACCGGCATCAAAACCAATACACCGCTGCACCGCGATTTGTTCAATGACCCAGGCTTCCAAAAAGGTGGCGTCAGCATCCACTACTTGGAACATTGGTTGGAAGAACGCAAAGCCAAACTGGATAAATAATCCCTTGTTTTGACTAAAAATAAGGCCGTCTGAAACACAAAATAAAGTTTCAGACGGCCTTTTTTACAGCTTAATCATTGATAAAAACTAATAGAATTTAATTTCTGATTGATTAATATTAATTCTAAATCGATTTCATAGTTCCAATAGTTAAAATCTTTCTGTATAGTTCTTTTAATAGTTAACAGCAAAAGGAAATAAAATGTCGATACAAGAAATTTATGAATGCCAAGAAACCGGCTACGAATATGCTTTTCGGCAAATCGTTTTATAAACCATTGACCATTTCACAAAGGAAATCATCATGACCGTCTCTAAATGTCCCGTAACCCACCTGACCATGAACAACGGCGCCCCCGTTGCCGACAATCAAAACAGCCTGACCGCTGGTCCGCGCGGCCCGTTGCTGGCGCAGGATTTGTGGCTGAATGAAAAACTCGCCGACTTCGTGCGCGAAGTCATCCCCGAACGCCGTATGCACGCCAAAGGTTCGGGTGCGTTCGGTACGTTCACCGTAACGCACGACATCACGAAATACACCCGCGCCAAAATCTTCAGCGAAGTTGGCAAGAAAACCGAGATGTTCGCCCGTTTCACCACCGTGGCAGGCGAGCGCGGCGCAGCCGATGCGGAACGCGACATCCGCGGCTTTGCGTTGAAGTTCTATACCGAAGAAGGCAACTGGGATATGGTCGGCAACAACACGCCCGTATTCTTCCTGCGCGACCCGCGTAAGTTCCCTGACCTGAACAAAGCCGTCAAACGCGACCCGCGCACCAATATGCGTTCTGCCACGAACAACTGGGACTTCTGGACGCTGCTGCCCGAGGCACTGCACCAAGTTACCATCGTCATGAGCGACCGCGGTATTCCAGCCAGCTACCGTCATATGCACGGCTTCGGTTCGCATACTTACAGCTTCTGGAACGAAGCAGGCGAGCGTTTTTGGGTGAAATTCCATTTCCGCACCCAGCAAGGAATTAAAAACCTGACCAATGAAGAAGCCGCCAAAATCATCGCCGACGACCGCGAAAGCCATCAACGCGACCTGTACGAAGCCATCGAACGCGGCGAGTTTCCGAAATGGACGATGTACATCCAAATCATGCCTGAAGCCGATGCGGAAAAAGTACCGTATCATCCGTTTGACTTGACCAAAGTTTGGCCGAAAAAAGACTATCCGCTGATTGAAGTGGGCGAATTCGAGTTGAACCGCAATCCCGAAAACTTCTTCGCCGATGTGGAACAATCCGCCTTCGCACCGAGCAACCTTGTGCCCGGTATCGGCGCCAGCCCCGACAAAATGCTGCAAGCCCGTTTGTTCAATTACGCCGACGCGCAACGCTACCGCTTAGGCGTGAACTTCCGCCAAATCCCCGTCAACCGCCCGCGTTGCCCTGTTCACAGCAACCAGCGCGATGGGCAAGGTCGCGCCGACGGCAACTACGGCAGCCTGCCGCACTACGAACCCAACAGCTTCGGCCAATGGCAGCAACAGCCCGACTTCGCCGAACCTCCTTTGAAAATCAGCGGCGATGCGGCGCACTGGGATTACCGCCAAGACGATGACGACTACTTCAGCCAACCGCGCGCTTTGTTCAAGCTGATGAACAATGAGCAACAACAAGCTTTGTTTAACAACACCGCCGCAGCCATGGGTGATGCACCAGACTTCATCAAATACCGCCATATCCGCAACTGCTACCGTTGCGATCCGGCATACGGCGAAGGCGTGGCCAAAGCCCTTGGACTGACTGTCGAAGATGCCCAAGCGGCACGAGCCAACGACCCGGCTTTAGGTCAACCCGGTTTGCTGTAAGGAGGCATTATGTGGATAGAAATTGAAGAACTCTTGTCTCAAGCTGTCCGATACAGCCGTTCAAGCAAAAAGTAACGGTTTAAATCATTAATCAGGCCGTCTGAAACGCAAAATAAAGTTTCAGACGGCCTTTTTTGATGATGAAGTTTATTTGATTGCTTCTGATTCAATGGAACTGGCTGCCCTTATTTCCCTGTAAATCATGGCATGCCCTCTATAACATCTCACGCTTCTTACTGGCAAATAAAAAACCGCACGGCTACTTGCCGTGCGGTTTTGCTTTTTATCTGAAGGGTTCAGGCAGCCTTACATCATGCCGCCCATACCACCCATGCCGCCCATATCAGGCATAGCAGGTTTTTCTTCAGGGATTTCAGCGATCATGCAGTCTGTGGTCAACATCAGGCCGGCGATAGATGCGGCGTGTTGCAGCGCAGAACGGGTTACTTTGGCAGGGTCGAGTACGCCCATTTCTATCATGTCTCCGTATTCGCCGGAGCCTGCGTTGTAACCGTAGTTGCCTTTGCCTTCCAACACTTTGTTCACAACTACGCTAGGTTCGCCGCCTGCGTTGGCAACGATTTGGCGCAGTGGAGACTCAACGGCGCGCAAGACGATTTGTACGCCTGCGTCTTGGTCGGCATTGCCGGTGTGCAGGTTTTCCAAAGCGGCACGGGCGCGCAACAGGGCTACGCCGCCGCCTGCAACCACGCCTTCTTCAACGGCTGCGCGGGTAGCGTGCAGCGCGTCTTCCACGCGGTCTTTTTTCTCTTTCATTTCGACTTCGGTAGCGGCACCGACTTTAATCACTGCCACGCCGCCTGCCAGTTTGGCAACACGCTCTTGCAGTTTTTCTTTGTCGTAATCGCTGGTTGCGGTTTCGATTTGTTGGCGGATTTCGGCAACACGCGCTTCGATTTGGGCAGCGTCGCCAAAGCCGTCGATGATGGTGGTGTTTTCTTTACCGATTTCGATGCGTTTGGCTTGACCCAAGTCTTCCAGAGTGGCTTTTTCCAAAGATAGGCCGACTTCTTCGGCAATCACGGTGCCGCCGGTCAGAATGGCGATGTCTTGCAACATGGCTTTGCGGCGGTCGCCGAAGCCCGGGGCTTTAACGGCAACGGTTTTCAGAATGCCGCGGATGTTGTTCACCACCAAAGTCGCCAAGGCTTCGCCTTCTACGTCTTCAGCGATAATCAAGAGCGGACGGCTGGCTTTTGCCACTTGTTCCAAAACAGGCAGCAGGTCGCGGATGTTGCTGATTTTTTTGTCGAACAGCAAAACAAACGGATTATCCAGCGCAGCAATTTGTTTTTCCGCGTCGTTGATGAAGTAAGGGGACAGGTAGCCGCGGTCGAACTGCATACCTTCGACGACATCCAATTCGTTTTCCAAAGATTTGCCGTCTTCAACGGTAATCACGCCTTCTTTGCCGACTTTTTCCATCGCTTCGGCAATAATCGCGCCGACTTGTTCGTCGGAGTTGGCGGAAATCGAGCCGACTTGGGCGATTTCTTTGGAAGTGTCGCAAGGTTTGGCGATGTTTTTCAGTTCTTCAACCAAAGCGGCAACGGCTTTGTCGATACCGCGTTTCAGGTCGGTCGGGTTCATGCCGGCGGTCACGTATTTCATACCTTCCGCTACGATGGCTTGCGCCAGTACGGTGGCGGTGGTGGTGCCGTCACCCGCTACGTCGTTGGTTTTGGACGCCACTTCTTTCACCATTTGCGCGCCCATGTTTTCGAATTTGTCTTTCAGTTCGATTTCTTTAGCGACGGTAACGCCGTCTTTAGTGATGTGCGGGCCGCCGAAGGAGCGGTCAAGCACCACGTTGCGACCTTTAGGGCCCAGAGTTACGCGTACGGCGTTTGCCAATACATTGACGCCGTTTACCATTTTTTGGCGAACTTCATTGCCGAATTGTACGTCTTTTGCTGCCATTTAAATTCTCCAAATCAATATTAAACATCTGTTCGAGGCCGTCTGAAAACTTCATATTTGATTCAGACGGCCTTTGGTTCTGAAACTTAATTCAACAATTATTCAACGATACCGAAAATATCTTCTTCGCGCATCACCAACAGCTCTTCGCCGTCGGCTTTAACGGTTTGACCGCTGTATTTGCCGAAAATAATTTTGTCGCCGACTTTGACATCCAGCGGACGGCGTTCGCCGTCTTTACCGATTTTGCCCGCACCCACGGCGATCACTTCGCCCATGTCGGGTTTTTCAGCGGCTGCGCCCGGCAAGACGATGCCGGAGGCGGTTTTTTCTTCAGCTTCTAAGCGTTTGACGACTACGCGGTCGTGTAAAGGGCGGATGGTCATGTCTTAATGCTCCGATAAATAAATAGATTGAAAACAATTGTCTGTCGGACATGACAGACACGGTTTGCTTGGAAATAGCGGCACGCTTATGGAACGCCTGCCGTAATGGCGGGTAGATTTGGGTTGTTTGCGACAAATTCAAGGGAAAAAGTAAAAATTTCTATGCAGTCTTTCCAAATATTTTCATACGCAAAAATGCCCGATCACTTATTTTTCAGACGGCCTGACATACAAACTGCAAAATTCGTTTAAAAACAACACAATTCCTTTACAAATGCAGCACAACTCTTTACAACTATTCCTTTTTAATGCATTATTATAAATGATGATTATTCTTAATTGCATCTTTTAAAGATAATTTCTCTTTGATTTGCTTTTATTTTTTTATTACTGTCATTTTATTAAGGACATTTTCAATGAATACGCCCCTGTTCCGACTGAGCCTGCTGTCACTGACACTGGCAGCCGGTTTTGCACACGCAGAAAATGAAGCCAAAGACAATGTTGTGCTTGATACCGTTACCGTTAAAGGTGACCGCCAAGGCAGCAAAATCAAAACCAATATCGTCACCCTTCGTCAAAAAGACGAAAGCACATCAACCGATTTGCGCGAATTGTTAAAAGAAGAACCTGCCATCGATTTCGGCGGCGGTAACGGCACATCCCAACACATGACCTTGCGCGGCATGGGTCAGAACTCTGTCGACATCAAGGTGGACAACGCCTATTCCGACAGCCAAATACTGTATCACCAAGGCCGTTTCATCATCGACCCTGCGCTGGTCAAAATCGTCTCCGTACAGAAAGGCGCGGGCTCGGCATCTGCCGGTATTGGCGCGACCAACGGCGCGATTATTACTAAAACAGTCGATGCCGAAGACTTGCTAAAAGGTTTGGACAAAAACTGGGGCGTGCGCCTCAGCAGCGGCTATGCCAGCAATGACGGCGTAAACTACGGCGCCAGCGTGTTCGGAAAAGCCGGCAACTTCGACGGCTTATTCTCTTACAACCGCAACGATGAAAAAGATTACGAAGCAGGTAAAGGCTACAAAAGTCCCAACGGCGGCAAAACCGTACCTTACAGCGCACTGGACAAACGCAGCTACCTGGCCAAAATCGGAACAACCTTCGGCGACGGCGACCACCGCATCGTGTTGAGCCACATGAAAGACCAGCACCGGGGCATCCGTACTGTGCGTGAAGAGTTTACAATCTTCGAGTCCGACCCTGCAAAAGACAGGCAGAAACCCTCATACCGTGAAACTACCCAATCCAACACCAACTTGGAGTACACGGGTAAAAACCTGGGCTTTGTCGAAAAACTGAACGCCAACGCCTATGTGTTGGAAAACGAACGCTATTCCGCCGATGACAGCGGCAGCGGTTACGCAGGCAATGTGGCAGGTCCGACCACAACCAAAATCACCACCAAAGGTGCAAATATCAACTTCGACAGCCGCCTTGCCGAAAAAACCCTGTTGAAATACGGTGTCAACTACCGCCATCAGGAAATCAAACCTCATACCTTCCTGAATTCGCAATACACCAGCACCGATGCCGCCCTGCAAAGTCTGGTACGCGGATACAGCCTGACCAACCCGACCAAAACCGATTACGGCGTGTATGTCGAAGCCATCCAAGATATCGGCGATGTTACCCTGACCGGCGGTCTGCGTTACGACCATTTCGATATCAAAACCCATGACGGCAAATCGGTTTCAGACGGCAAAGTCAACCCGAGTCTGGGCGTAATTTACCAACCTGTCGAAAACTTGAGCTTCAGCGTAAGCCACAACTACGCCAGCCGCAGCCCGCGCCTGTATGACGCGCTGCAAACCCACGGCAAACGCGGCATCATCTCGATTGCCGACGGCACTAAAGCTGAACGCGCGCGCAATACCGAAATCGGCTTCAACTACAACGACGGCACGTTTGCCGCAAACGGCAGCTACTTCTGGCAGACCATCAAAGACGCGCTTGCCAATCCGCAAAACCGCCACGACTCTGTCGCCATCCGTGAAGCCGTCAACGCCGGCTACGTCAAAAACCACGGTTACGAATTGGGCGCGTCCTACCGTACAGGCGGCCTGACTGCCAAAGTCGGCGTAAGCCACAGCAAACCGCGTTTTTACGATACGCACAAAGATAAATTGTTAAGCGCGAACCCCGAGTTTGGCGCACAAACCGGCCGCACTTGGACGGCCTCCCTTGCCTACCGCTTCCAAAATCCGAATCTGGAAATCGGCTGGCGCGGACGCTATGTTCAAAAAGCCGTGGGTTCGATATTGGTGGCGGGTCAAAAAGGTCGCGACGGCAAACTGGAAAACGTTGTACGCCAAGGTTTCGGTGTGAACGATGTCTTCGCCAACTGGAAACCGCTGGGCAAAGACACGCTCAATGTCAATCTTTCAGTCAACAACGTGTTTAACAAGTTCTACTATCCGCACAGCCAACGCTGGACCAATACCCTACCAGGTACCGGACGTGATGTACGCTTGGGCGTGAACTACCGCTTCTAAGCAATCAGCTTGAAAAAGCCGTCTGAAAACAAAAGTTTTCAGACGGCATCTAGCTTTATAATCCGATACAAGTTATCATTTCGATTTACTTTATTTCCGACTACGGAGAAACTCTATGTTACGTTTGACCGCTTTAGCCGTATGCTGCACCCTCGCTTTGGGTGCGTGTTCACCAAAAGATTCTGCTTCCAATCAGGCACAAACTGCTTCCGCTTCTGCCGCCCAAACCGAAGGCGCAAGCCTGACGGTGAAAACCACGCGCGGTGAGGCAACAGTGCCGCAAAATCCGGAGCGTATCGCCGTTTACGATTTGGGCATGCTCGACACTTTAAACAAACTGGGCGTGAAAACCGGTTTGTCCGTCGACAAAAACCGCCTGCCCTACTTGGACGAATATTTCAAAACCACGAAACCTGCCGGCACGCTGTTTGAGCCTGACTACGAGGCCTTAAACGCTTACAAACCGCAGCTCATCATCATCGGCAGCCGTGCAGCCAAAGCATTTGACAAGTTGAACGCCATTGCGCCGACCATCGAGATGACTGCCGAAACCGCCAATCTGAAAGAAAGCTCAAAAGAGCGCATCGACGCGCTGGGGCAAATCTTTGGCAAACAGGCGGAAGCGGACAAGCTGAAAGCGGAAATCGATGCTTCGTTTGAAGCGGCGAAAACCGCTGCGCAAGGCAAAGGCAAAGGTTTGGTGGTATTAGTCAACGGCGGTAAGATGTCGGCTTTCGGCCCTTCTTCCCGTTTGGGCGGTTGGTTGCATAAAGATATCGGCGTTCCCGCTGTTGATGAATCGATTAAAGAAGGCAGCCACGGCCAGCCTATCAGCTTTGAATACCTGAAAGAGAAAAACCCTGATTGGCTGTTTGTTTTGGACCGCGGCGCGGCCATCGGTGAAGAAGGTCAGGCTGCTAAAGATGTTTTGAACAATCCTTTGGTTGCCGAAACAACTGCATGGAAAAAAGGCCAAGTCGTGTACCTCGTGCCGGAAACCTATCTGGCGGCCGGCGGCGCACAAGAATTGCTGAACGCTTCCAAACAGGTCAGCGATGCGTTTAATGCGGCCAAGTAATTCAGCGCGGACATAGCCGCCCGCTTCTTTCAGACGGCCTAAAGGGTTTGATGATTCACAGGGTCAAGCTGCTTGATCTGAAGTCATTGGATTTAGGCCGTCTGAAAATACATGGTGCAAATGGACAATTTTTGCCTGTTTGCATCTGTTTTTATGATGGGCAAACCTGCCTTTTTTGCCAAATACCTTAACCCTTCTTTCAGACGGCCTTATTTTTTCCGAACCATTTTATGTTTCATAAACCTTCATTTTTAAATGCGGTCAACGGTGTGGCGCTGCTGATATTGTTTGCCGTCAGCCTGTCGGTCGGCGTGGCCGACTTCAAATGGTCCGCCCTGTTTTCGCTATCCGACAGCCAGCAAGTCATGTTCATCAGCCGCCTGCCGCGCACGTTTGCGATTGTGCTGACGGGTGCATCGATGGCGGTGGCCGGCATGATTATGCAGATTTTGATGCGCAACCGTTTTGTCGAACCGTCGATGGTGGGCGCAAGCCAAAGCGCGGCTTTGGGTTTGCTGCTGATGACCCTGCTGCTTCCGGCCGCGCCACTGCTGGCAAAAATGTCGGTTGCCGCCGTTGCCGCGCTGATCGGGATGTTGGTCTTTATGCTGCTGATCCGCCGCCTGCCGCCGACCGCGCAACTGATGGTGCCTTTGGTCGGGATTATTTTCGGCGGTGTGATTGAGGCGGTGGCCACCTTTATCGCGTATGAAAACGAAATGCTGCAAATGCTAGGCGTGTGGCAACAGGGCGATTTTTCCGGCGTGTTGCTCGGACGGTATGAATTGTTGTGGGCAACGGGGATTTTGGCTTTGTTTGCCTATTTGATTGCCGACCAGCTGACGATTTTGGGTTTGGGCGAAACGGTGAGCGTGAACTTGGGGCTGAACCGGACGGCGATTCTGTGGTCGGGGTTGATTATTGTGGCGCTGATTACGTCTTTGGTGGTCGTGACGGTCGGCAATATTCCGTTTATCGGCCTAGTCGTGCCGAACATCATCAGCCGCCTGATGGGCGACAAGCTGCGCCAAAGCCTGCCTGCGGTAGCCTTGCTGGGCGCGTCTTTGGTGTTGCTGTGCGATATTGTCGGACGCGTGATTGTGTTTCCGTTTGAAATTCCGGTCTCTACGGTTTTTGGCGTGATGGGGACGGCTTTGTTTTTATGGCTTTTATTAAGGAAACCTGCTCATGCCGTCTGAAAAAAATATCGGTTTTATGGCAGGAAGCAGCCGTCCGTTGTGGGTGGCCTTTGCGCTGTTGCTGGTTTCCTGCGTTCTGTTTATGACGCTCAACGTCAAAGGCGATTGGGACTTTGTCTTGCATCTGCGTCTGACCAAGCTTGCCGCGCTGCTGATGGTTGCCTATGCGGTCGGCGTGTCCACGCAACTCTTCCAAACGCTGACCAACAATCCGATTCTGACCCCTTCGATTTTGGGTTTCGATTCGCTGTATGTGTTTTTGCAGACCTTGCTGGTGTTTACGCTCGGCGGCGTGGGCTATGCTTCCCTGCCGTTGACGGGCAAATTCGGCTTTGAACTGGTCGTCATGATGGGCGGCTCGCTGCTATTGTTCTACACGCTCATCAAACAAGGTGGACGCGATTTGTCGCGCATGATTTTAATCGGCGTGATTTTCGGGATTTTGTTCCGCAGCCTGTCGTCGCTGCTTTCGCGCATGATTGACCCCGAAGAATTTACCGCGGCGCAGGCGAATATGTTTGCCACTTTCAATACCGTCCATTCGGAATTGTTGGGTATCGGCGCAGTCGTGTTGCTCATCAGCGCCGCCGTGATCTGGCGCGAACGCCACCGCCTCGATGTTTACCTGCTCGGCCGCAATCAGGCCATCAATTTGGGCGTCAACTACACGCGCAATACCTTATGGCTGCTGTTGTGGATCGCTGCGCTGGTTGCAACTGCGACCGCCGTTGTCGGCCCGGTAAGCTTTTTCGGCCTGCTGGTTGCCGCGCTGGCCAACTATTTTTCCCCGTCGGTCAAACATTCCGTCCGCCTGCCCATGACTTTTTGTGTCGGCGGCATCCTGTTGGTCGGCGGACAAACCATCTTCGAGCACTTCCTCGGCATGCAGGCCGTATTGAGCGTGGTCGTCGAATTTGCAGGCGGATTGGTATTTTTATATTTGGTGTTGAAAAAGAAATAAATTAAACGTGTCCAAACGCTCGCAAAAATAAATTCAGGCCGTCTGAAATCTTCAGACGGCCTAAGCAAACCCATAAAGGACAACCCTCATGACACAAGAACGCCTTCCTTCATTCTTCGATGACGCCCCGACCATTACCGTCCAAGACGCATTGGCCGACTTCCTCGGCGCGGCCGAAAACGGCATCCTCACTTACCGCTACGCCGATGCCGTGCGCCTGTGCGGCCACTCCTGCCCGACCGTCGCCGGTGCCTACCTGATGGTGGTCAAAGGCCTGAAAGCCCTTTACGGCGCAGAGCTGCCGCAACGCGGCGACATCGAAGCCTTTATGCAGGGCGAACGTGACGAAGGCACGACCGGCGTTACCGCTTCCGTCGTCCAACTCCTTACCGGCGCGGCACCTGAAACCGGCTTTGGCGGCGTAGGCCCTGCCGGACGCTTTGCCCGCCGCCATCTCTTGTCCTTTGGTGCAGGCGAAATCAACGGCACACTCGCACTCCGCCGCCGCGATACCGGCAAAACCGTTGCCGTCAGCCTCAACGCCGCGCTCCAACCCTTTGCGTCGCAAATGCGCGACATCATGCCCAAAGCCGTCAGCGGCAGCGCAAGTACTGACGAACTCAAACAATTCGGCGAGCTTTGGCAAGAACGCGTCCGCGCCTTCCTGATTGATCAAGCCGACAATCCCGAATTTGTCACCGTCAGCGAAATTTAACCACACCATACAGAAATAAAATTCAGGCGGCCTTAAAACTCAAGGCCGTCTGAAACTCAAATTCCCACTTGGATCCGCCTATGATTACCATCCGCAACGTCAGCCACACCATCGGAAGCAATCCCATCCTCAACGACGTCAGCCTCGACATTCCCGAAGGCGGCATTACCGCGCTGATCGGCCCGAACGGCGCAGGCAAATCCACCCTCCTCTCCTTTATGGCGCGCCTGCAGCCCTTGATACACGGCGACATCAGCTACGCAGGCAAAGACATCAAAACCACCCCCACCGCCGAACTTGCCCGCACGCTCTCCATCCTCACCCAAGAAAACAGCATCATGAGCCGCATTACCGTGCGCGATCTGCTCATGTTCGGCCGCTATCCCTACCATCAAGGCAGGCCGTCTGAAACTGATAAAACCATCGTCGAAGAAGCGCTCGCCGAGTTCCACCTGCAAGACTTTGCCGACCGCTACCTGACCGAGCTTTCCGGCGGCCAACGCCAACGCGCCATGATTGCCATGGTGTTCTGCCAGCGCACCGACTACGTTTTGCTGGACGAACCGCTGAACAACCTCGACATGTATCATGCCCGCTCCCTCATGCAAATCCTGCGCCGGCTGACCGACGAACACAAACGCACTACCGTCGTCGTCCTGCACGACATCAACCAGGCCGCCGCCTACGCCGATTACGTCGTCGCCATGAAAAACGGCCAAGTCGCCATGCAGGGCAAGCCCAACGATATTTTCACCGCCGAAAACATCAAAACCCTATTCGATATGGACGTCAACGTCCTCGATTACGAAGGTAAAAAACTGGTTATCCACCATATCTAAATCCGACAAAAAGGCCGTCTGAAACCTGATTACTCATGTTTCAGACGGTCTTTGTCTATTCAAAGCGTTTATTTTTTATCGTACAAACCGCGCACCACGCGACCGATCGCGGCAATGCCTTTTTCCAGCGTTTCCGCATCCTGCGCAATGCTCATGCGGATGCACTCGTGCGCATGCGGATAGTCTTGCCTATCAATACCGACAAAAAAATGCTCACCCGGAATAATCAGCGTACCTTCGGCCTTGAGCATTTCGTACAAGGTTTGCGACGAAACAGGCAGGTTTTCAAACCAAAGCCACAAGAAAATCGCACCTTCAGGCTTGTGGATTTTCAACGGATACGCGCCCAATTCACGCTTGAGCAGGGAGACCGCCGTTTGCGCCTGCTGACGGTAAAACGGCTGAATCACTTGGTCGGCCAGCTGTTTCAGACGGCCGTCATTTAACAGCGGAGCCGCAATCGCCGCGCCGAAACGGGTTGGCGACAGGTTTACAATCGCATTCAAACTGCTGACGGCTTTGACCACTTCCGGCGCAGCAACAATAATGCCGGTACGCACGCCGGGCAGGCCGATTTTAGAAAGGCTGAAGCAGAGGATAATGTTTTCGTGCCAGTTGAGCGTCACATCGCTGTAAATAATATTCGGGAACGGCATTCCGTAAGCGTTGTCGATAATCAGCGGAATCCCGTGTTCTTGCGCCAAAGCGTCCAAACGCGCCATCTCGCCGTCGGTCAGCACATTGCCGGTCGGATTAGTCGGGCGCGAACAGCAAATCGCACCGATTTTGCCCTCTTTCAATTCAGGCAGGCTCTCCAGCGTGTCAAAGTCCACGCGGTATTTGAAAAATCCCGCTTCGCCTTCGTGTTCGACATTTTCGATTTTCGGTTTTACCGAAATAAAATGCTGCCCTTCGACATGCACGTCGGCATAACCGATATATTCAGGCGCAAGCGGCAACAAAATGGCTTTTTCAGCCGTTTGGCCGTCTGAAAGATTGAATTTGCCACCGAACAGGTTGAACAAATAGAAAAACGCGTTTTGCGAACCATTAGTCAGCGCGATATTGTCCGCCGTCAGATTCCAGCCGTATTCATGGTTAAGAAACTCCGTCAAAGCCGCAATCAGCGCCGCATCGCCCTGCGGATTGGAATAATTGCCGATATTCTCAACAGCGTGTTCCACCGCCAGCTTGGAAAACACATCGGCGAACACGGCATTGACTTCAGCAATCTTCGCCGGATTACCGCCGCCAAGCATATTGACGGGCTTGTCGCTTTTGAGCGCGTCGCCCAAATCGTCCATCAACTGCAAAATACCGCTGTGTTGTGTGAATTTTTCGCCGAATGCTGAAAACTGCATGAAAACTCCGTTGCTGAGTGTGTAAAAACAATAAACCGCTATTATAAGAACAAAGGCCGTCTGAAAACCAGTTATCCTGATTTTTCAGACGGCCTTTAGTTTCTCAGCTATCGATGCTGAATAACCCGATAGCCATTTTCTACGCTTTATTGTTCATGAGTAACTATCCATTGAAAGAATAAGGGAAAATCGTACTATCATCAGCATTCTTCAAATTTGGGAAGGATTTAACCAAACGAACGACCACCATAGCTGCGCTCTTCTTGAACTTGCGGAACATTTTGAGCGACTTCTTGAGTCTGATTTTGTTTTAAGGTTTCTCGCAACTCATCTCTAAAATTCGCCACTACATCGGCATTTTCAGCCAATGCTTTGGTTGTGAACGTACCATCTTTGTCGTTTTTAAAGCCTTGAATTAGAGCTTGAAGTTTGTCAGCTGCAGTTAAAGCTGATTCAGCAAAATTTACGCCTATTTCTCCAAGATTAACCTTTTTATGTTGTAACTCCCAATTTTGGCGAATATTCCTTAACTGTTCCTCAGGTATCAATAAGGACTCTTCTCCTGGTGTTAAAGCATGCCCTAAATCAGGATCATTTAACCCTATACCTTTTAATAAGGTGGAGGCAACAGAGTTGCGCTATTATCTCCTAAACCGAAGAATGGATATGTGAATTCATGTTTATTAATTTCTTTTCCTATCGCATACCCTAAATTAAATTTATCCATAACATCTTTATAATTCCCTTCAAAAACTACTTCTTGATTTTGAGATGAATTATAAAAAAATCCTTTTACTTCTTTTTCATTGTAAACATACAATTTATCAGAAGGTAAATAACCGATTGGTTTAATTTCCCCATCTTTTGATGTGGCAAGTCCATTCAATTCATGAATTACCCGATTATTAGGATCCAATACAGCAATAAAATTATGTCCAGCTATACCTCCTAAAAGAGGTAATTGTGATTTCACAATTTTATAGTTCCCAGTATTTTCCATATTTAATTCACCTTCTCCGTATCTTCTACAATTTGATATTCAATCTTCAAAGAATCCATCCCTTTTTTAGGGAAAATAACGATATGATAAATGCGTTTTGCCCGACCACTTCCCGAGCTAATACCGGCAACCTTAGTTTTAATATATCCTAAATACTCGCACATCTCTTTTTCTACTTCACAAGTCATACCCATTTGGGAAACGGTCTTTCTAATATTATCAGCACTTTTATCACCACTTAACTGAGCATAAATCATTTTGCTCAATGCTTCTTTTTCAGGTTCATTTGGAAATGTTTTAGTAATATATTCTTTAATTTTCCCATGGGGCAAATTATCATAATTAACAGTCATTTTGGGAAAGCCTAAATCACAAGCTGCCAAAAGAAGGGACAAACTCAAAAGAATAGCTAGTTTTTTCATTTTAAAACTCCTTAACTTTTTAGCAATCTAAACCATTATAATAACTATTTCTTTATAATTAATAAGTTTACATTAAATTATTCACATTCTAGCATGTATTTCGCAAACATAGATAAAATAAAACGACAAACGGCCATATTTTAAGACAATGTACAAAACTTTCCAAAAACCACTCTCTCTTCTATCATGCTTCCATAAATTTCATAAAATAGATGATTTTAAGCCTACTAATTTTTTCCAAGCATCCTTAAATACAAAAAAGAGCGTATGTAATACACTCCTAAAATTCTTCATTTTTAACAATAAAAACTGTGATCTAAAGGCACATTCTACAATTATCCTCACAATAGACAAAGGCCGTCTGAAAACCAGTTATCCTGTTTTTTTCAGACGGCCTTTAGTTTCTCAGCTATCGATGCTGAATAACCCGATAGCCATTTTCTACGCTTTTACCTGTCTTGGCACAAAGTTCATCGCCGCATCGCACGATATTGGCTCGATTGATGCGACCGACCATATCCGCATCCTGTCGTTTTTGGTCAATCAACATTGTATAAAAGAAAGATAATGCCAATCCGCCAATAACCAATGTTGCCATTGCAAGCGAAATAATCCATACCAAACGTGAAGAAATCTTCTGATTTTCTTCATTTACCTTATTCAAGTATGCATTGAATTCACGTACTTGATCAGCCATTTGGTTGCGTGCCTTTTCCATATCTCGCACATAACCTGCCACCGAATTTGACATTTCTTTCGTCACTTCCGCACGCACCATCTCCGTAATCATTTTGCGTTGATCGTAAAGTGATTTATCCAATTTATCTTCAAGATTTTGGACAATCTGATGGGTACTTTGCCTAAATTGTGTCATTACCTCGGCGGTTTCAAGCAAAAGATTATGTGCTTGCTCAAGTTCGTTATTATTCATGCGTAACTATCTATTGAAAGAATAAGGAAAAAACGTGCTATCAGCATTCTTCAAATTTGGGAAAGATTTAACCAAACGAACGACCACCATAGCTGCGCTCTTCTTGAACTTGAGGAGTATTTTGAGCAACTTCTTGAACCTGATTTTGTTTTAAGTTCTCTCGCAACTCATCTCTAAAATTCGCTACCACATCAGCATTTTCAGCCAATGCCTTGGCTGTGAACGTACCATCTTTGTCGTGTTTAAAGCCGTTTATCAAATTTTGCAATTTATCCTTTGAAGAAAGTTCGTTTACAGTGGATGATTTATTTATTTCTATTTCTTGAATTCGTTTATCAACTTCAATATTCCAATCAGGCGTACCATACCCTTTTATTGTATTTTTGTCTAAAGGATATTGTTTCTCCCTAACTGTTGTTCCATTACTATCCCCTGGCTTAGCACTAGTATTACCTTCAATTGTATAAACAATACCTTTTTCTAGATCAACATCAATAACAACCCCTGTATGATTAACCGTTCTTTTTTTATCTTTTGTTGAATTAAGAAAGAAAATTTGATCTCCTTTCTGAGGAATATAATCTTTTGCATCATGCCAATTACCTATTTTTTGATAATTAGCTTTGCTAAGCTCTGTTCCTGCAGAAAATCCACCTAACATTTTTTTTGCATTTTGTTTGCCAAACGATTCTTCCATAACATAATCAACATACATATCGCACCAATATTGGCCTTGCATGCCATAATGAGCCCCAAAAATGGTATTATCCTTACCTTTTTCGGTATAGCCATTATATTTCCTTAAATTTTCAATATAATCATTGATAACCTGTTCTCGAACTTGGTCTCTTTGATTTTCTTGCTTGTGATTACCAGTTTTATTTGTATCCATATACCATTCCTTTAATAAATTAAATTCCTAAAGATGTATTAAAACAGCTTCTGCACTTCCTGACTAATCTTAAATCCATGTTTATCTTGATTTATGCAAGTTACTTCTGAACCGGAAGCCGTACATTGCCAGCCATTACCTTTAACTGTTTCTCCATTTTTCAAGATACGGGCTTTGGGATTAAAAGGAAAGTCACTATGACAAACCATATCTGCTTTACCGGTTTTACCCAAGAAGAATGTTCCACCCCATTCAAGTTCGCAATCGTTGGGGCGCGGTAAAACAGGCTTACCTTTAATTTCAGTCAGACATGATACACCCTGAGCCAAATCAGATACTTTCGCATCACCGCCGCAATAAATCTTACCGTTTCCGGCACGAAAATCGATATTATATAATCCACTATTTATCACATCTTCAGTTTCTTCCATTGGAGATACAGCACAAGCCGAAACTGATAAAGTTAATGATATTAGAATAAATAATTTCTGCATACAAAGACTCCTATTAGGGTTTTAAGGTTATTAAATATTTCCTAACTAAACGATCGACCGCCATAGCTGCGCTCTTCTTGAACTTGTGGAGTATTTTGAGCAACTTCTTGAGCCTGATTTTGTTTTAAGGTCTCTCGCAACTCATCTCTAAAATTTGCCACCACATCGGCATTGTCAGCCAATGCTTTGGCTGTGAACGTACCATCTTTGTCATTTTTAAAGCCTTGAATTAAAGCTTGAAGTTTATCGGCTGGCCTGTCATTACCCTCAGAAGATTTGGAATGTTCTTGCTGACGAGTTGGAGCTGTGATTCTTTCGATGTTTTCGTCCCGACGTTTTGCATCTGCTGGGTGTTTGATTCCATATACAGTACTCATACGAAAATTTTTTAAATCTTCCATATCAAGCTGACCATGCACTTTTACAGTTCTATTTCCAGGTAAAGTGACTCCATTGTCTTTTTCTGTTTGTGCAATAAACTTAACAAGAGCCTCATTAACTTTTGCACCATATTGATTGCCAATATCCGCAATAAAGACCTTTGCCTGCATGCTGTTATTCAAAAATTCTCTATTTACTTTATTTTTAACATTACTAATCTTTTCCTCTACCTTTAAAATTTTATCATCTAAATTTTCATTATAGTTTTCATTAATTAATTTTATTCCTGTCGGGGATGATAGAGCAGCATCCAATTTGGGCTTGATTTGCTTGTAGAATGCTTTATCTTCATCACTCATTCCCCGAGTTGCTATCTTTCCTTCCTTAGTCTTGACATCATTAAATGGTTTGTATATCCGATGAAGCTGCGTCATCTCAGATTCTGATAAAAAAGAATTTCCTGCATTATCTTTGGCATGATGAAGTATTTTTTCTAATAACTTTTGGCCATTTTTATTAGATCCCACATCAAATTGAATTCCACCAAAGCTTGGACCACTAGAACCATTTACAGCATTAGACATTTCATATGCACCATACCCCCCACGCAATTCATTTACCATCATAGCTTGATGTAGATAATATTTAAAACCATCTTTAGGGGTTAAATGATCGCCACCGGTAAAACGAAGGCTATGATTCGCTTTCTTTGCCATACTTTATTCCTTTCTTAAAACAAATTAGAAGCGCTCCAATGCTTTCAAATGAGCTTGCGATTGCTCAATTCGACATTGAAGAATATACCAATCAGATGCAGATTTTAGATCTGTATTATTTGTAGGATCAGAACAAAGTTGTTCTCTATATGCATTCCAAGTTTTACGTACTTTAATAAAATAAGAGGAAGGCAAAGCATGTAGAGCCATATCTTTTTGTTTTACTCGTCGGTATATCATCTTATATTTTTCATCAATTTTTTTTCTAAACGGCTATCCCAAACATCCAAGCAATCATAACTAACATTTTCAATATTTTCTAACGCACTTTTAGGACAGACTTCTTTTTTATGCTCTATATTTTCCTGTGCAAAACATGAACCTGCCCCTAATAGGCAAACAGAAAGAAATAATGCTTTTTTCATTTTTTAAATTCCTTAAATTTGTAATAAATTACCCTATTGAATAGATGATTTTAATCCTTTCTATTTTTTCAAACATCCTTTAATACGAAAAAAGGTATATGCAAGTCCCACCAAATCGCCATTTAAAACAATAAAAATAGTAAGTCAAAAATACACTATACAATTATTCTCAAAATAAAAAATAGGCCGTCTGAAAATCTTTCAGACGGCCTGAGACCTTTGCAAAATTCCTTTTAGAAGCGCTCCAATGCTTTCAAATGAGCTTGCGATTGCTCAATTCGGCATTGAAGAATATACCAATCAGATGCAGATTTTAGATCTGTATTATTTGTAGGATCAGAACAAAGTTGTTCTCTATATGCATTCCAAGTTTTACGTACTTTAATAAAATAAGAAGAAGGCAAAGCATGTAGAGCCATATCTTTTTGTTTTACTCGTCGGTATATCATCTTATATTTTTCATCAATTTTTTTTTCTAAACGGCTATCCCAAACATCCAAGCAATCATAACTAACATTTTCAATATTTTCTAACGCACTTTTGGGACAGACTTCTTTTTTATGCTCTATATTTTCCTGTGCAAAACATGAACCTGCCCCTAATAGGCAAATAGAGAGAAACAATGCTTTTTTCATTTTAAACTCCTTACATTTGTAATGGTTTAGCCCATTATAGCAATAACCATTTTTAAAACTAATAAATTTATATTTTATTGCTCACAATATTCTAGCACCATTTTGAAAACTTAGTACTAATAAATAATTATCAATCAGATTTCAAAGATAAAATTTAAAAAAACAACCGTTCTTTTATTATGCTTCTATAAATTTCATAGAATAGATGATTTTAATCCTTTCTATTTTTTCAAACATCCTTTAATACGAAAAAAGGTATATGCAACCCCACCAAATCGCCATTTAAAACAATAAAAACAGTAAGTTAAAAAAATACACTATACAATTATTCTCAAAATAAAAAACAGGCCGTCTGAAAACCAGTTATCCTGATTTTTCAGACGGCCTTTACTATTCAATCTTTCCTTAACGGCCAAAATTATCTCGACGTTCGCGCCAGTCTTGGCGGATGGAGCCGCTTTTGCCGACCGGTGTGTCTTGTTCGACTTCCCAAATAAAATTCGTTCCGCCTCCAATCGGATGCGAGCCGCGCAAACCGATGTGGCTGCCTTGGTCGGCAACGGCGGTTCGGCTGTATGTTTGGCCGCCGAAACGGGTTTGCGAGGTTTCGATGCCGCTTTTGATGCTGCCGTAAAGCTGTACGTCGGCGTGTGCGGCAAGTGCGGCGGGGGAAAGTGCGGCAGTGAGGAGAAGTTTCAAGTTCATGGTTTATCCTTTTTGGGAGAGGAATTGTGTGACGATTGTATCGGCCTTGTACGTAAACAAGTTACAATTCTTGCAAAATCTGACAGGAGTTTTGATGATGCGCTCTTTACGCGCCGCCGCTGTGCAAATGGTGTCGTCCACCGACCCCGAAACCAATATTGCCACCATGAAGCGCCTTGTCCGCGAGGCGGCCGAGCAAGGGGCGGATTGGGTGTTGCTGCCTGAATATTGGCCGCTGATGGGCAAAAACGATACGGATAAGCTGGCATTTGCCGAGCCTTTGGACGATGGACGAGTTGGCCAAACCTGCCACCCCCGTTTTCAGACGGCCTTAAGCGAAACGGCAAGGGAATGCGGCGTGGTGTTGTTTGGCGGTACGGTTCCGCTGCAAAGCCCAAACGCTGGCAAGGTGATGAACACGATGCTGGTGTATGACCGCGACGGCAACCGAGTCGGGCTTTACCACAAAATGCACCTGTTCGGCTTTTCCGGTTTGGGCGAACGCTACGCCGAAGCCGATACGATATTGGCGGGCAACGATGTGCCGAAGCTGAGCGTGGACGATGTTCCGCTGGCGGCCGGGGTCTGCTACGATTTGCGCTTTCCTGAGTTTTTCCGCGCCCAGCAGCCGTTTGATGTTTTGCTGTTACCGGCTGCATTTACCTACACGACCGGCAAGGCGCATTGGGAATTGCTGCTGCGCGCCCGTGCGGTGGAAAACCAATGCTACGTCATCGCGTCGGCACAAGGCGGACTGCATGAAAGCGGCCGCCGCACATTCGGCCACAGTATGATTATTGACCCTTGGGGCGATGTGTTGGCGACGTTGCCGGAAGGCGAAGGCGTGATTTGTGCCGATTTGGATACTGCGCGCCTGCAAAGCGTGCGCACGCGCCTGCCTGCCCTGAAACACCGATTACTTTAAACACGCACTATGTCCCAGTTCCAACCCACACGCATTCTTGGCATCGACCCTGGCAGCCGCGTGACCGGCTTCGGCGTGATTGATGTCCACGGCCGCGAGCATCATTATGTTGCTTCCGGCTGTATCAAAACGCCGACCGGCGCGTCGCTTTCCGAACGCATCGCCGTGATTGTCCGCCATATCGACGAAATCATCCGCCACTATCAACCCCATCAGGCAGCCATCGAGCAAGTATTCGTCAACGTCAATCCGGCCGCAACGTTAATGCTCGGTCAGGCGCGCGGTGCAGCGATTGCCGCTTTGGTCATGCACGATTTGCCCGTGTTTGAATACACCGCTCTTCAGGTCAAGCAGGCTGTGGTCGGCAAGGGTAAAGCCGCCAAAGAGCAAGTGCAGCATATGGTGGTCCAAATGCTTGCACTTTCAGGCACGCCGCAAGCCGATGCCGCCGACGGACTCGCCGTCGCCCTCACCCACGCCCTGCGCAATCACGGATTGGCTTCGCAACTCAACCCCGACGGACTGCAGGTCAAACGCGGCCGCTTCCAATGGTAAGCCGACATTCAGGCCGTCTGAAATAGTGTTCCAGCCCGTTTTCAGACGGCCTTTCGGTTATAATAGCCCTTTGCCCACATACAGCGAGCCTTCATGAAAGCCGCCTTCCTTTTTCTCTACCTCATCCGCCTGCTGCCTTTTTGCGTGTTGCACAAGATTGCCGACGCGATCGGTATTCTCGCCTATTACGCAGTCAAACCGCGCCGCAAAGTCGGCGAGGTCAACCTTAAAAAATGCTTTCCCGAGCTGAACGACAGCCAGCGCACTGCCCTGCTCAAACGCCACTTCCAACACATGGCAAAGCTGATGCTCGAATACGGCCTCTACTGGTACGCACCTGCGGACAAGCTGCGCTCGTTGGTACGCTATCAAGACAAACACCATCTTGACGAAGCCCTCGCCGCCGGCGAAAAAGTCATCATCCTCTATCCGCACTTTACCGCATTTGAAATGGCGGTTTACACGCTCAATCAGGATGTGCCGCTGACCAGTATGTATTCGCACCAAAAAAACAAAACCCTGGACGAGCAAATCCTGAAAGGCCGTCACCGCTACAACAATGTTTTCCTGATCGGCCGCACAGAAGGCCTGCGTGCCATCATCAAACACCTGCGCAAAAGCGATGCGCCCTTTCTTTATCTGCCCGACCAAGACTTCGGCCGCAACGATTCCATTTTCGTCAATTTCTTCGGCATTCAGACGGCCACGATTACCGGCCTTAGCCGTATCGCCGGCATGACCAAAGCCAAAATCATTCCCGCCATCCCCACGCGCGAAACCGACAATACCGTAACCCTGCGCTTCCATCCGGCTTGGGACAATTTCCCGACTGAAAATGTCGAAGCCGACACCCAGCGCATGAACGACTTCATCGAAGAGCGGGTACGCGAGCATCCCGAACAATATTTCTGGCTGCACAAACGCTTCAAAACCCGTCCCGAAGGCGAAAGCAGCTTTTATTGACTACATTGAATTACAATTTGAATATACAAAAAGCGGCGAAATTTTTCTTTCGCCGCTTTTTCATTTTAATTGAATCAAACCGAAACTCATGTTTGAGTTCAAACAATCAAATAATATTCCGCTTTAAATGCTTTAAAAATAACTTTTTTCATTTATATATTAAATTTAATTTCTTTTAAAAACAATATATTGCAAAATAGTTCATTTGAAAAAATACATTTTAATCATTCAAAATATGAAATAAAATTAAATTAAAATTTAAAAAAATAAAATAAATACCTAACTTTTGAACAATTATGAAATATAATTGCAAAAATATGACAACACCTGAAATTTATACCAAAACAAGCCTTCAGAAAAAAATACTTGGCAAACTGTAAAAATTCGCGTAAATTTCACTACATCAAATTACAAAACGTTCAGACGGCCTCGCCGGTTTTAGATACTTTTGTAAGCAATTTTCTGATATTGCAAGAAATTGCGGTATCTTTAGAGGATTTCGGTGCAATACCCGAAATGAAAGTTTACTGATGCAGAGTTGAGCTGCATCTGTAAAGCTGCAGGTGAAAGCCTGTATTGTTTGTGAAGCGTAAATCTCTGATTTGAGGTATTGGGGCAATCCTGTGGGGGATTGCCTCTTTTTTTATCTGCGCCGTCATGCCACAATGACATCATCCCTTATCCAACCCGATCACGCCATGACTCCAATACTCGCCTTCGACATCGAAACCATTCCCGACGTAAACGGCATCCGCCAGCTTTACGATTTGCCAGCCGATTCGCCCGACAACGAAGTCGTCCTGTTTGCCCAACAGCAACGCCGCGCCAAAACCGGCAGCGACTTTATGCAACACCATCTGCACCAAGTCGTCGCCATCTCCTGCTGTATGCGCTGGGGGCAAGACAAAATCCGCGTCAGCACCATCGGCGATCCCGAAGACAGCGAAGAAATCATGATTGCCAAGTTCTTCGAGGTCATCGAAAACTATACGCCACAACTCGTCAGCTGGAACGGCGGCGGTTTCGACCTGCCCGTCCTCCACTACCGCGCCCTGATACACGGCATCAGCGCCGCCCGCTATTGGGACATGGGCGACGGCGATTTTGGCGACAGCCGCGACTTTAAGTGGAACAACTACATCAGCCGCTACCACACCCGCCATTGCGACCTGATGGATTTGCTCGCCCTCTACCAACCGCGTGCCAGCGTGCCTTTGGACGATATGGCCAAACTCTGCGGCTTCCCCGGCAAATTGGGCATGGACGGCAGCAAGGTTTGGGACGCCTATCATGCAGGCCGTCTGAAAGACATCCGCGACTATTGCGAAACCGATGCCGCCAATACCTATCTCATGTATCAACGCTTCCGCATGATGAGCGGCGCGCTCGATGCCGACGAATACGAAGTCGAAATCAAACGCATCAAACATTATCTGGCCGCACAAGCCGAAGAAAAACAACACTGGGCGGAGTTCGTCGCTGCTTGGCATTAAACCAGGCCGTCTGAACAGCTAAACCAAAAAACCAAAAAACCAAAAGGGCGTGATCGACACGCCCTTTTTTATATTCCGACAAATCATGCCCGCTAAGCAGGCAAACGCCCCAGCGTGACCCTGTCCAATCCAGCCAAATCCTGTTCGGTTGCCACTTCGACAAAACCGTTCTCCAACATAATATTCCGTACTGCTTCGCCTTGGTCATAGCCGTGTTCAAACAGCAGCCAGCCGTTGGCTTTCAGGTATTTTGGAGCTTCTTGGGTAATGTGGCGGATATGGCTGAGGCCGTCTGAAAAGTCGGTCAGCGCGTTTTGCGGTTCAAACCTCAAATCGCCTTGCGACAAATGTTCATCGCCATCCTCGATATACGGCGGATTGGAAACAATCACATCATATCGGCCTTCAGACGGCCTGTCGGTATCAAACCACGAACCCTGCGCAAACTCGACTTTTGCGCCCAATTCGGCCGCATTTTGACGGGCAGTATCTAAAGCACCGACGCTGATATCGGATGCGCGAACATCGGCATTAACGCGTTCAAGCGCGACGGTCACGGCAATGGCGCCGCTGCCCGTTCCCAAATCCCACACGCGGCCTTGCGGCGGCAAGCGTTTGAGCACGGCTTCCACCAAATGCTCGGTTTCAGGGCGTGGAATCAGTACATGGGGATTGACGGCAAAACGTCTCCCGTAAAATTCACGCTCGCCCAACAGATAGGCCATCGGCTCGCCTTTCAGACGGCGTTGCACCAGCCTGTCCGCCCGCTGCCGGACTTCGTCCGGAATTTCTTCCACGCCCCGTGTCAACAACTGCACGCGCGTATATCCCGAAGCATATTGCAGCAGCATTCTTGCTTCATTTTTAGGCAGTTTTGACAAGCCCAACCATTCGTCAAACGTCATTTTTTATCCCGTCTGCCGCCGATGCGGCTCGAACATTTTTTCCGGCTTTGCGGCACGCTTATTCAAAAAATATCATTTTCGCTTTGAAATTATATAATAAAGAAAAACACCTTATCGCCGTTTCGATACCATAGGAATTTATCCGAATAACAGAAACGCTCCGCCATCATTCCGCGAAAGCGGTCATCCGGAAACATAAGGCTGAAGCGATTTTCGGGAATGACGATTTGAAAGTTGCCCGAAATTCAAAAACAAGCGAAACCGAACGGGGCGGATTCCCTTCCAAGCGGCAACAACGGAATAAATAAAAAACAATGATATAGTTGATTTTACTTTGAATTTGCGATATTTGTGGCAGCTGAAAAAATCCGCACCCGCCTTCAAATGCGGATACGGATTTTCTTGTTAAACAAACTTATTCGGCCAACAATGCTTCCGGTTTGACTTTTTCGCCATACACGGGCAACAGGGTTTTTTCATAGGCGGCTTTCAGACGGCCGTCTTTTTTCATGGCGGCGATTTCGCCGTTGACCCAGTTCAAGAGATCGGCGTTGCCTTTTTGGACGGCGGGTGCGATAAATTCGGCAGGGCCTAAATTACCGATGGCGACTTCAAAATCCGGGTTTTCTTTCGCCCACGCCCACAGCAGGGCGTTGTCGTGGGCAAGTGCCGCGCCGCGTCCGTCTTTCAGCGCGTCGAAGGTTTCGGTGTTTTGGTCGAATTTCAGCAGTTTGACTTCGGGATGGCTTTTGGTGAAGAAGGCGTCGGCGGTGGTGCCTTTGTTGACCAGCAGGGTTTGGTCTTTCAGTTGCGCCACGTCGGTAATCGGTTTGCCTTTGGGGGAAACCACGCCCAATGCCACTTTCATGTAGGGGTCGGCAAAATCGACAGCTTCGGCGCGTTCGGGGGTTTTGGTGAAGTTGGCCAGGATGAGGTCGACTTTGCCGGAACGGACGTATTCAACGCGGTTTGCAGCCTCGGTCAGGACGAACTCGACTTTGTCTGGGCTGCCGAGCAGGTCTTTGGCCAGGTCTTTGGCAATTTCAACGTCAAAGCCTTGGTTTTTGCCGTTTGCGTCAACATAGCCGAACGGAGGTTTGTCGCCGAATACGCCGATACGGATGACGCCTTTTTCTTTAATGGCGGCAACGGTTGCCGCGCCGCTGTTTTGTGAAGATTGGGGGTCGCCGGAGCCGCTTCCGCAGGCGGTCAGACCGACGGCGATGGCGGCGGAAGCGAGTAGCGCTTTGAATTTTGCGTTCAGTTTCATTGGGAATCTCCTTTTTGAATGTTTGCTTGGAATAGAATGCCGTCTGAAAGGGTTTCGGACGGTTTGCGGTCAATCAGTAGTCCATACCTGCCAGAAATTGGCGGGCACGCTCGCTTTTGGGTGCGGAGAAGAAGGTTTCGGGATCGGACGATTCGACGATGCCGCCTTTGTCCATAAAGACGATGCAGTCGGCAACTTTGCGGGCGAACCCCATTTCATGGGTAACAATCAGCATGCTCATGCCTTCGCGGGCGAGTTCCAAAACCACTTCCAAGACTTCGCGCACCATTTCGGGGTCGAGTGCGGCGGTGATTTCGTCCAACAAAATCACTTCCGGATTTAGGCACAGGGCGCGGACAATGGCGATGCGCTGTTTCTGGCCGCCGGAAAGTTCGCGCGGATAGGCGTTTTTGCGGTCGGATAAACCGACGCGTTCCAACAGTTTGTCGGCTTGTGCTTCCGCTTCGGCGCGGTTGCGGTTTTGTACTTTTACCGGGCCTAAGAGGATGTTTTCGATGACGGTCATATGGGCAAACAATTCATAGCTTTGAAAGACCATGCCGACTTTTTGCCGGGCGGTTTGCCAGGAAACGTCTTTACCGAATTCGCCAACACCGTCCATCACGATGCTGCCGCCTTGGTGCGGCTCCAAACCGTTGACGCAGCGCAGGAGGGTGGATTTGCCGCAGCCGGACGGACCCAATAACACAATCACTTCGCCTTTTTCCAAGTCCAAATCTAAGGATTGAATGGCGGTTACGCTGCCGTATTGTTTGTGCAGCTTGCGGATGCTCAATAAAGCCATATCAGTGTTCCCATTTTTGTTCCAGCTTTGCCGCCAACAGCGACAGCGGCCAACAGCATAAGAAATACAGCATAAAAATCAGGCCATAAACCCAAAATGAGGCATTGGGCTGCGTCAGCAGAGAGTTTTCAATAATTTGCTGTCCCACTTTGACCACTTCAATCACGCCGATAAGCGAGGCGAGCGAACTGGTTTTAATCATTCGCGTAAACAAATTAACCGCCCCCGGCAAAGCGCGGCGGACACCTTGCGGCAATTCGATGTAGCGGAACACTTGACGACGGCTCAAACCCAGTGCCAAGCCCGATTCGACTTGATGTTTTTCAATCGATTCCAATGCGCCGCGCACCAAATCGCCCATTTCGGCGATGCCCCAAAGCGTAAAAACCCAAACGCAAACCCAAAATCCGCCGATGTGTATGCCCGTCCACACGGACAAACCGAAATACAGGCCGAACAGCCACACCAAAATCGGCACGATGCGGATGGTTTCGAGATAAAACCGTCCGATAAGGCGGACAAGCCGGTTGCTCGAACGCAAAACCAGGCCGAACAACGTCCCCAATACGCAAGAAGCCGCAACAGAGATTAAAGAAATTTGTGCCGTTAAGAGCAGGCCTTCGCCCAAACGTGCCGCATTTTTTCCTTCAAAAAGCCAGTCAAACGCCATATTTCGCCCTCCGTATGCGGTTTTCCAATCGCCGCACCAACAAAGAAACAGGCAGCAGGATAATCAGATAAGCGGCAAACAGCAGGAACAATGCCTCGTTGGTTTTATAGTCCATACCAATCACATCTTTGGTAACAAACAACAATTCCGCAATACCGACCGCGCTAATAACGGATGTTTCTTTCATTAAAAACAATATATTAGCAGCAAAAGCCGGAAAAGCGACTGCCCAAGCCTGCGGCAATTCGACATAGCGGAACACTTGAAATCGGCTCAAACCAACGGCTTTGCCCGCCTCGACCTGCCCTTTTGGCACTGCCAAAATGCCGGCGCGGACGGCTTCCGCCATATAGCTTGCGCCCAAGAAAACCAGCGCGATCACGCCGCAGGTGAAACCGTCCCATTTGATGCCCATTTTCGGCAGGCCGTAATACAGGAAAAATAACTGGATCAACAGGGGCGTATTGCGCGACAGTTCGATATAGGCGCGTGCCAATGCGTAGAAAGGGCGGATGCGGTATGCCGTTACCACGGCGACGGGCAGGCCGAACAGCAACGACAAAACAACGCCGTAAACGGACAATTCCAGCGTCAGCTTTGCCGCATCGGCGAATTTGGGTATGGCATCGATCAGATAAGGCCAGTTCATCAGAATCAGACAATCAGCTTAACGAAAGGCGGTATTTTAATGAACTTGTAAGATAATGTTAAAGAATTCTTGGGAATATCAAACATCATAAAAAAGAATAAGGCGATGCCGTCTGAAAAAACTTTCAGACGGCATCGTACTGGATTCCGCGTCAGATTGCGCTGCCGCCGACGGTCAGCCCGGCATCGATACGCAAAGTCGGCTGCCCCACGCCGACGGGGACGCTCTGCCCTTCTTTGCCGCACACGCCGACACCGCTGTCCAACGCGGTATCGTTGCCTATCATGGAAACATGTTTCAGCACTTCGGGGCCGTTGCCGATGATGGTCGCGCCTTTGACAGGGTATTGCAGTTTGCCGCCTTCCACCCACCACGCTTCGGATGCGCTGAACACGAACTTGCCGCTGGTAATGTCCACTTGTCCGCCGCCAAAGTTGACCGCGTAAATGCCCTTGTCGATGGACGCGATGATTTCTTCCGGCTCATAGCTGCCGTTTTCCATAAAGGTATTGGTCATGCGCGGCATAGGCGCAGAAGCGTAACTTTCGCGGCGGCCGTTGCCAGTCGATTGCGTGCCCATCAGGCGGGCGTTGGTTTCGTCCTGCATATAGCCGACCAAAATGCCGTCTTCAATCAATACAGTGCGGCGGGTTTCGTTGCCTTCGTCGTCGATATTGAGCGAACCGCGTCTGTCAGCAATATCGCCTTGGTCCACAACGGTAACGCCTTTGGCGGCCACGCGCTCGCCGATTCGGCCGGAGAAAACGCTGGTTTCTTTGCGGTTGAAATCGCCTTCCAAACCATGTCCGACCGCTTCGTGCAACAACACGCCCGGCCAGCCGTTGCCCAAAACGACGGTCATCTCACCGGCAGGCGCAGGACGGGATTCGAGATTGGTCAGGGCTTGTTTAACGGCGGAATCGACAAACCGATGCACCAAGTTCTCATCGAAATACGCCAAATCATAACGCCCGCCGCCTCCCGCACTGCCCTGCTCTCGTCGCTCGCCCTGCTTGGCAATGATGGTAACATTCATGCGCACCATCGGGCGGATGTCGGCAGCGTGTTTGCCGTCCAAACGGGCGATGTACACCATGTCGTATTCGCAGGTCAAACCGGCCATCACTTGCACGATACGCGGATCGGCGGCTTTGGCCAGCGTTTCGACTTTGTTCAACAGCGCGACTTTGGCAGCGGAATCAAGGCTGGCAATAGGGTCAATCGCCATGTGGACAGGCTTGCCGTAGGCAGGTGTCGGCACTTTGACGCTGGCCTCGCTACCGGCCGCACCGATCACGCGCACGGCTTTGGCAGAGCGGTTGATCGAATCAATACACAGGCTGTCGGCGTAGGCAAAAGCGGTTTTATCGCCCGAAACGGCACGCACGCCCACGCCCTGATCGATTTGAAAACTGCCCGATTTAACGATGCCTTCTTCCAGATGCCAACTTTCATAGGCAGTACGCTGACAATAGATGTCGGCATAATCAACATGGTTGGCGCCGATAATGCTCAGGCTTTGGGCGAGCAAATCGGGGGAAAGATGGTTGGCTTCGAGCAAATCCCGCTGTACGGCGGCGTAGGTTTGTTGCATAATTTTTCAGACGGCCCGACAAGCAGGCAAAGTTAATTTGGCCTTGATTATACGGTATTTTATATGGCTTTGGATATGTTGATTGCTTGGGTTTATGAGTGATTGAAACAAATCAAAAGGCCGTCTGAAAGATAGGGGCGAAATGTTTGCCTTGCCCTATTTCAACGTCAGCCGCGTAAAGAAGATAACAAATCATCGTATGATTGATGCAGCGCAGGCTGATAAAGATTCAAATAATAAATAGATTGGAATTGAAATGAAAAAGTTACTTGTTGTATTGCTAGGACTGGCAAGTCTTAATGTTTATGCTGCTGACCCCGTAACCAGAGGAGCATTACAAAACAATCCGGCGCTGTGTCAGTATGGCTATAACCCCAACTGTACATCGTCTCGTCAGTATCAACGAAATCAACCTACGGAAATTGTCAATATCGATGTCCCTTCAAAATATGGGGCTTGGGCAGTTAATACTAAAACAGGTATATCAGGTGGGGCACTCGAGATGGATTCACTTGCCGCTGCAAAAGAACTAGCCATTAAAACCTGCGAAGAGGATGGAAAAAATAAACCGTGTAAAGTTTTGGCTTGGGTTCGAAATGGCTGTATAGCAGTTGCTCAAAGAAAAGATGGAAAAGTCTTTTTTGGAATAACTTCCCCAGGCTTAGCTGAAACGGAAGCTTTGAGAAAGTGCCAAGCTTCAGGAAGGTTTCAATGTGTCATTAAAACTCCCGAAGGCTGCTCACTGCCTAAATTCTAATAAACAAAAGGCCGTCTTTATTCAGACGGCCTTTTCAATCATGGTAAAGCCAATACCGCAATTTAATTTCCATACAAAACAAATCATTACGATAAAACCCATTATTTTTTCAATTTTGCTATTGATAATAGTTATTATTAGCGTATAATCAAAACCACTCGGAAGACGTCCTAATCCGAGCCATTAAACGACAGATTTTATCCCCCCTCTTCCCCATTATCTCTTGATACTCGGAGTGCGCATATACGAAACATACCTGTTCCCCTTTATATCAGATACTCAAAACCGAAAAACACGAAACCCACTGCCGATACAGTGGGTTTCGTGTTATGTGCGTTCGGTTTATCAGGCTTGGGACTGCTGTTCAGGCCGTCTGAGACCGAATAGACCTGATTATCGGCAGGTTTTCATGTTCAATTTGCCATAACGGCCGACAATGTTTCTGATGTCTTGGGCATCGCGCTCATCGACCGCCATAAAGACCACGGTCATGCGCGCCACGCTCAAACCGGTATCGGGTGCGCTTCTGTCTTCCTGCTCGACAATGCGCGCGCCGCCGAAACCTGCGCTGGACAAGCGTGAAATCAAAACTTGGGCGGAAGAACGGCTGCGTGTTACGTCAATGCTGATTTCGCCGTTGTGAATGCTGCCGCTAAAGCCGCGGCTGCCTAAGGCATCAAGCTGGGCGGAAGTGTCGCCGTCGGCAGGCAAGACCACGCGGAAGGTTTTGGAAGAAGTCTCGCCAGCGGATGCGCCGTTGCGTTTTTCGATACTGCGGCTGGCGGCATGAGGCCATTTGCCCAACAGGCCTTTGATGCGGTGGTAGTCGTCTTCATCCATCACCACGGTGGCGCTGCTGGTACACAAGCGTTCCACGCCGGCCGCACCCATCTCTTCTTCGGCGGTGCGACGCTCTTGCGCCTCTTTCTCGCGGCGCATTTTTTCTTTTTTCTCTTTCAACTGCTGCGCTTCTTGCTTTTTACGCAAGGCTTCCGCTTCTTCTGATTCAGGTTCGGCCATAATCAGGCCGTCTGATTCGACCACCACCCAATCGGGTTGCGATGCCTGCTGAGGCTCGGCTTTGGGCGCGCCCAAAGAAGACGGGCGTAATAATTCGTGCGTACCGCCTTCCAAAGCAGATTCGGGTTTGGCGGTTTTATGTTGTGTCCGATAGGCAACCATGCTGCCAAAAACAATGATGTTGAGTGCGACCAAGACCGCAAACAGCCATTTCATGATGCGTTTTCCTTTTTATTGTCCGTTGCGATGGGCAATCCAATGCAAGAGCCCGTGAATCACGAGATTATCGACGATTTTCACTTGATTGTCATGAACGAATGACTCCGGCAGCGCCTGCACGACTCTGCCCGCGCCGCCGCCCGTGATAATAATATCGACCGGTTTGTCCCCGCCCGTTTTGTCTTTCAGACGGCCATGCATCATCATCAACGCGCCGCAAACGGCATCCATCATGCCGCTGGCAATGGCGTTCGGCGTTGTGGTTGGGAACGGATATACCTTGCCGATGGGGCGGTTGAGGTTGGCGGTTTTGAGCGCCATCGCCTCTTTCATCAAGTGGAAACCGGGCATGATGGTGCCGCCGAGATAATGATTGTCTTCCGTCAGCGCGTCGGTGGTTATGGCGGTACCGCAGCTGACGACGACGCAGGCGTTTTGCGTAAAGCGGCGGCTGCCCAGCGCATTAAACCAACGGTCGGAGCCATGTTCTTCAGGGCAGCGGTAATGGTTGCGGATACCCAAAGCCTGCGGCATGGAAGACAGCCATTCGACCGGACGGGTTAATTGTTCTTCAACCATCGCTTTTTTTACCGAACCGCACACGGCGCAACCGACAATCTTCACATCTTCATCGGCAAATTGTAGCCATTCTTCGCCCAGCTGGGTCAAATCACGATACGGTGCGTGGCCAACTTCGGAAAATGTGCCGTTCTCCACCCACGCCCATTTCAACTGACTGTTGCCTCCGTCCAGCAGCAAAAAGCGTTCCGGTTTGGCGGCGGCAGGTTGTGCCGGACGATTATCCGGACGCAAGCTGATCTCGCCGCTGACGATGGTTTTCTCGCCCTTGTCCGTCTGCAAACGCAACGCGCCTTGCGCATCCACGCCTTTGACCACACCCTCGTGTACAACGCGTCCTTCCTGAAGCAGCAACACTGGTCTGTCCGTATCGCGGTTGGCGGCATTGTATTCGCCGACACATGACGCAAATCCGTTTTGTGCGTATTCGTTCAACAGCGCATCAAGTTGCGTCAACACCGCATTCAACAAGGTTTTGACGCTTACGCCCTGCTTAGAGGCCGTCTGAAACAAGGCCTGCACGGAAGTGGCGTTTTCAACTTCTTTCGGTAATACAAAATTGATGCCGATGCCGATGATGGCGACAGTCTTATTCTCTACCCTCGCCGTTTCAATCAAAATACCGGCCAATTTATCGTTGGCCACGACCAAATCGTTCGGCCACTTGATATTTACGTCCAAACCGATATCGGCAAGCGCACGGCGGCAAGCCAATGCCACCACCAACGCCAGCGAACCCAGCTCATACTGCGGCCTATCAAACGTCCAGCCCAAGCTGAACATCAGACATTCGCCTTGTCGGTTGACCCAATTTCGCCCTTGCCGTCCGCGGCCTTTGGTTTGGAAATGCGCCACACACAAGGTCTTATGCGCCAAATCTGCCGACTGGCGTGCCAACGCCATGATTTCATCGTTACTGGACGAACATTCGTGTTTCAACTGCGCACGAAAACCCTGTTTTCCTGCCATTTGCTGCAGAGATTCTTCGGCAAACACAGCCAAAGGGCGCACCAAACGCCATTGCCCGTCATGCTGGCGCAACAAACCGCGGATATGACTCGGCATCTGCTGCCAGAATCCGTTTAATTGTTGCGGTTTCATACCGACCACTCGCGCCAACTGAGAAACGTGTTGCGGCAGGCCGTCTGAAAGCGCGGCGAGCAAAGTCCAATGGCGGCTGTTCAAATCCGTCATTCGCCTCCTCCGGCTTCGCGGATTTTCGCCAACGTTTTGGTGGTCGAAGTCTGGTGTAAAAACGGAATCGAAAATACTTTGCCGCCACGCGCAAACGTCTCGGCCGCACCGACAATCTTATCCACAGACCAATCGCCGCCTTTAATCAATACATCGGGTTTGACCATTTCAATCAACGCAGCCGGCGTATCGTCATCAAACCATGTGACCAAATCCACGCTCGCCAATGCCGCTGCCACTGCCGCGCGGTTTTCCAAAAGATTAATCGGACGGTCGTCCCCTTTGCCCTGACGGCGCACCGAAGCATCGGTATTCAACGCCAACACCAAAGCCGCACCGGCCGATCGCGCCTGCGCCAGATACGTTACATGGCCCCTATGGAGAATATCGAAACAACCGTTGGTAAACACCAGCGGACGGGGCAATGCCGCCAAACGCTCCGCCAGCTTTTCGGGCGGACAAATTTTGGATTCAAATTCTGGAGCTGACCATTCGGACATGATGCGGTTCCTTTGGGAATGAAACAGAAAATAATCGGGGTATTATAAAGGATAACGGCGAAACGCCATAAAAAGATACCGAACGGTACAATATTCGGGCTTGATTGCGTATTCACTGATATTTGATAACACGGCAAACGCCATTTTTACCGATGCCATGATGAAACGGTTTGATAAATACTTTTTTGAAACCCAATTAAATCTGAAGTAAAATTCGGGTATAAATGGAAAAAGCCTGCATACAATATGCAGGCTTTCATCTGGGGTGGCTGATGGGGCTCGAACCCACGACAACTGGAATCACAATCCAGGGCTCTACCAACTGAGCTACAGCCACCGTAAAAATTGGCACGCCCGACAGGAATCGAACCTGTAACCCCCGACTTAGAAGGTCGGTGCTCTATCCGGTTGAGCTACGGGCGCTCATGCCGATTCGTGCTAAGAATTTTGTGGTCGGGGCGGTGGGATTCGAACTCACGACCCTCTGCTCCCAAAGCAGATGCGCTAACCGGGCTGCGCTACGCCCCGACTGAAGACCTGAACTATACAGACCCTTTTTAACCCGGTCAACACTTACTTTGCTTTATTTTTTCATTTTTCGATTATCTTATTATTTTTAATCGTTATTTATTTTTATGCTTCGTAATCAGGGCTACTCTTTTGTGTCAGGCCGTCTGAAAAATGCGATAATTTAAACGCAATATTTATCCCTATTGAGGAGGAAAAATCATGGCTGCACAACTTATAGACGGAAAAAAAATCTCCCAGCAACGCATCGAGGCGGTCGCGCAGGCGGTAAAAGCGCGTCAGGAAAAAGGTTTGCACACGCCTTGCTTGGCGGTGGTATTGGTTGGCGATGACCCTGCCAGCGCGGTTTACGTACGCAATAAAAAACTGGCCTGCCAAAAAAGCGGCATCGAATCGCGCTCTTATGAGCTGCCGTCTGAAACCACGCAAGACGATTTGCTGAAACTGGTGGACGAATTAAACGGCGACCCTGCCGTCGACGGTATTTTGGTGCAACTGCCGCTGCCGGCACACATCGACAGCCAAGCGGTTTTGGAACGTATCGTGCCGCATAAAGATGTGGACGGCTTCCACCCTTACAACGTCGGCCGCCTGGTCGTTAAAATGCCGCTGATGCGCCCTTGCACGCCCAAAGGCGTGATGACTTTGTTGGAAGCCTACGGCATCGACCCGAAAGGCAAAAAAGCCGTCGTCGTCGGCGCGTCCAATATTGTCGGCCGCCCGCAGGCGTTGGAATTGCTGCTGTCCCGCGCGACGGTAACCATCTGCCACAGCGCCACGCAAAACCTTGCCGATGAAGTTGCGGCCGCAGATATTTTGGTGGTCGGCGTAGGTATTCCGAATTTCGTTAAAGGCGAATGGGTCAAACCCGGCGCAGTCGTTATCGATGTGGGCATCAACCGTTTGGACGACGGCAGCCTGTGCGGCGACGTTGAGTTTGATGTCGCCAAAGAACGCGCGTCCATGATTACGCCCGTTCCCGGCGGCGTCGGCCCGATGACGATTGCCACTTTGTTGGAAAACACGGTACACGCGGCCTCATTGCACGATTAATCTCTGTCATTAAGTTAGGCCGTCGGAACATGGTTTTTCAGACGGCCTGACCTGTTTTTTGCTTTTTACCTTATTGGCTTCACATGTCCTTACTCTCTTCCCACACCGACAACCCGACTTTCCGCAACGCCTCCTATATCCTGATGGGTTTGGCCTTGCTGATTGTCTTGCACTACCATTTTCTGCCGCTGCTGCTGTCAGTTATCCTGACCTATATCTTTATTACGCGCACCAACGGCGTCATCCTCAAACTCCGCCGCCGTGTTTTGCCACGCAACACGCGGCTGCATAAATCGCTTAACGCGCACAACATCAACCTGATTTCCACCGCGCTGACGCTGGCCATCGTGTTCAGCATCATCACGATGATGTCTTTGGGCATTTACCACCTGATACACGGCGGCCATGTCGGCTTTATGTTGGCCAAGCTGGCGGCGATTTTGGAAGACACCAAAAACAGCCAAGACCTGCCTGCGGCCATTCTCAATATGCTGCCCAACAATATGGCCGAAATCAAAGCCTCGGCGATCAAGCTGATTGAAGAATACCGCGCCGCGCTGACCCGTATCAGTAAAAACAGCATCACGTCCTTCGTGTACATCCTCATCGGCATCATCATCGGCGCCATGCTCAGTTTCCACCGCCTGAAAATGCGCAAAAACCGCCACAAAATGCCGCTGTTTAAAGCCGAATTGATGCGGCGCATCGTCAATTTTGAAACCAGCTTTGAACGCGTGTTCCTCGCCCAAGTCAAAATCTCGCTGATCGACACCTTCCTGACCGGCCTGTACCTCTACTTGGTTTTGCCGCTGTTCGGCGTTGACCTGCCGTTTAAAATGACCGTCCTGATCGTCGCCTTTATCGTTGGCCTGATTCCAGTGGCAGGCAACCTGATTTCCAACACCATCATCATTATTTTGAGCCTCGGCTCATCGCTTTACGTCGCACTCGCCTCGTTGGTTTTCCTTGTTGTCATCCATAAACTCGAATATTTCCTCAACGCCAAAATCATCGGCTCTGAAATCGAATCCAGCGCATGGGAATTGCTGGTGGCGATGGTCGTCTTTGAACGCATTTTCGGCATCGGCGGCATCATCGTCGCGCCGGTTTATTACGCCTACCTGAAAAACGAATTGAAACTGCGAAAATTGATTTGATCAGTTGCGTTTATACACATCAAAGGCCGTCTGAAAACGACAATCGGGTTTTCAGACGGCCTTTGCTTTACCTTTTCTTACACTTTACGGCATAATGGCAGCCACGCATTTCTAGAAGAAAGATAAACAATGTCAACCAAAACTCCTTCCCTATTCGGCGGCGCGATGATTATCGCCGGTACGGTTATCGGCGCAGGCATGCTTGCCAACCCGACCGCCACATCCGGCGTATGGTTTACCGGCTCGCTGGCCGTGTTGCTGTACACCTGGTTTTCCATGCTCTCCAGCGGCCTGATGATTTTGGAAGTCAACACCCATTATCCGCACGGCGCCAGCTTCGACACCATGGTTAAAGACCTGCTCGGCCCGGTTTGGAACGTCATCAACGGCGTTGCCGTCGCTTTCGTTTTATACCTGCTCACCTACGCCTACATCTTCGTCGGCGGTGACCTGACCGCCAAAGGCATCGGCAGCGCGGTAGGCGGCGAAATCTCGCTCACCGTCGGCCAACTCGTCTTCTTCGGCATTCTCGCCTTTTGCGTTTGGGCATCCGCACGCTTGGTTGACCGCTTCACCAGCATCCTCATCGGCGGCATGGTATTGACCTTTATTTGGGCAACCGGTGGCCTGATTGCCGATGCCAAAATGCCTGTCTTGTTCGACACCCAAGCCCCTGCCGGCACCAGCTACTGGATTTATGTCGCCACCGCCCTGCCCGTCTGCCTTGCCTCATTCGGCTTCCACGGCAACGTTTCCAGCCTGCTCAAATACTTTAAAGGCGATGCGCCCAAAGTAGCCAAATCCCTGTGGTCGGGGACGCTGATTGCCTTAGTGATTTACGTCCTCTGGCAAATCGCCATCCAAGGCAACCTGCCGCGCAGCGAGTTCGCACCGGTTATTGCCGCAGAAGGCCAAGTCTCCGTCCTCATCGAAACCCTGTCCAAGTTCGCCCAAACCGGCAATATGGACAAAGTGTTGACCCTGTTCTCCTACATGGCGATTGCAACGTCCTTCCTCGGCGTAACGCTCGGCCTGTTCGACTACATCGCTGACATCTTCAAATGGAACGACAGCATCTCCGGCCGTACCAAAACCGCCGCGCTGACCTTCCTGCCGCCTTTGATCTCCTGCCTGCTCTTCCCTACCGGCTTCGTTACCGCCATCGGCTACGTCGGTCTGGCCGCAACCATCTGGACAGGCATCATCCCCGCCATGCTGCTCTACCGCTCGCGCCATAAATTCGGCATCGGCAAAAACTACAAAGTTTACGGCGGATTCTGGCTGATGGTTTGGGTCTTCCTCTTCGGCATCATCAACATTGCCGCCCAAATACTGAGCCAAATGGAGCTCGTTCCCGTATTTAAAGGTTAAATTCCCTTAAGGCCGTCTGAAACACCCTCTTTCAGACGGCCTAATTCATTATTTTCCGCTACAATACCCCCTTTCCCCCAACGAACACCGTCCATGTACGACAATATCCGCTTCCATTTCGACGAAGACTACCCCGACCAGATCCCGCCCGAAAACGCCGCCACCCATATCGGCATGTACTGGCAGTGGGCGGCGCAGGCAAGCCTCGTCAACCCCGTCTGGCAAACCGCCCCCGAAACCGCAGCCGACTTCTCCGCCATGACCTCGGGCAAAATCAGCGGACGGCACTTCCTGCTCAAACACATGGACGGCGCATTGACGGCGGACGACTTTACCGAACTCGGCCAACGGTTTACCGAGTTCTACTACACCGACGAAGAAGACGGCTACGGCGCATTTATGGAAGACTACATCCTCGCCCTCGACACACCCTCGCTCGGCGGCTTCTACCACGTCAAAAACACCCCGGAAACCTTCGCCAAACTGACCCCCGTTTTTCAGACGGCATTTGAAAAATGGAAAAGCAGTTTGAAAGTAGAAAAATATTCGAAAGAATCCACACAATGAAACCGAACTATTCTATCGACATTGCTATTAACTGCTTCCGTCCAGGTGGCGGCATGGAAAGCTACACTTTCGACCTGGTCCGTGGTTTAAACGCACACGGCATCAAACCTACCGTCTTTGCTGCACAAATCGATACAACGATTCCTGAATACCGCCAAGTTGATACGCATCACGTCAATCAAAAAAAGATTCCAAAAAAGTTGCGTCCTTTTTTCTTCAGTATGCAATTGGCCAAACTCCGGCAAAACAGGAATATCCCCCTTATTGCCTGCAATCCCAGTGATTATGCTGATATCTTTGTCTGCGGCGGTACACACTTAGGTTACCTGCACAACATGGGTAAAACCCCAAACCTACTTGATAGACTCATCATTCGGCGTAACCGCACCAACTACTCAACGGCAAAATTGATCATGGCGCATTCACACCTAATGCAACACGAGTTGATCAACCTCTATGGGGTACCTTCTGAAAAAATCCATGTTATCCATCCACCTGCCGATACTGCACGCTTCTACGCTAAACCGGAAGAAATTCCTGCAACTCGTGCGAGATACGGATTTAAAGACGACGAAACTATTTTCCTATTTCCATCAACCGGACACACCCGAAAAGGCTTGGATTTATTAGCAGAATTTTTTGAGCATACCGATTTGCCCATCAAACTGGCTGTTGCCGGATCGGCTTTACCCCACCCGATGAACAACGTTATTGAGCTTGGTTTCTGCAAAAATATGCCTGAACTTTACCGAGCTGCTGACTTCACCATTATGGCATCACTGTACGAACCATTCGGACTGGTTGGTATAGAATCTATTTTGTGTGGAACCCGAGTTGTTTTCTCCGACAATATGGCATGTACCGAAGTCATGAACGAAAATGCAGGCTTCTTTTTCTCACGTCAAAACCCAGAAACATTGGCACAAGCCATCACTCAAGCAGTTTCTCTCAAACGACAGGGAAAACACAAAATTACCTCTCCTATGCAGGCATTAACCTATAATCCCACCTTAACGCATCATATCGACCAAACTCTCAATATGTTGAAGGCCGTCTGAAAACAATATTTAGGAACACCATGAAACTCATCATCCTCGACCGCGACGGCGTCATCAACCAAGACCGCGACGATTTCGTCAAATCCGTTGACGAATGGATTCCCATCGAAGGCAGCATGGATGCCATCGCCTTTTTAACGCAGGCAGGCTACACCATCGCCGTGGCCACCAACCAATCCGGTATCGGCCGCAAATACTTTACCGTGCAAGACCTGACCGAAATGCACGCGAAAATGCACCGCCTTGCCGTTCAAGCAGGCGGTACCATCGACGGCATTTGGTTTTGCCCGCACACCGCCGCCGACAACTGCGAATGCCGCAAACCCAAGCCCGGCATGATTATCGACATTATCGAACGCTTCAAGGCCAATGCCGCCGAAACCTGGCTGGTCGGCGACAGCCTGCGCGACCTGCAGGCCATTGATGCCGCAGGCGGCAAATCCGCGCTCGTCCTGACCGGCAAAGGCAAAAAAACGCTGGCCAAACACGAACAAGAACTGCCCGAACATACCCAAGTCTTCGACAACCTGCTGGCTTTCTCGCAATACATCATGCGTGAAAACACACAAATCGAAGAAGCCACGCAAGCCATCCTATAAACGACAAGGCCGTCTGAAAACTGCCGACAACGGTGTTTAGACGGCCTTCAAACGACAGACTTTTCCCCGATATGCTGATTATCCGCAACCTGATTTACTGGTTCATCCTTTCCTTTAGCATTATTTTGCTGTTCCCCTTTATGCTGCTTGCCCTGCCCTTCCAAGGCGGCGCACACAAAATGGCGCAAGTTTGGGTGCGCATCCTCAACTGGTCGCTCAAGCACATCATCGGTTTGAACTACACCTTAAGCGGCGCGGAAAACATTCCCGACCACCCTGCCATCATTTGCGCCAAACACCAAAGCGGCTGGGAAACCCTCGCCCTGCAAGAAATTTTTCCGCCACAAGTCTATGTTGCCAAACGCGAACTCTTCAAAATCCCTTTCTTCGGCTGGGGCTTGAAGCTGGTCAAAACCATCGGCATCGACCGCAACAACCGCAGCGAAGCCAACAAACAACTTTTAGAACAAGGCCTTGCGCGTAAAAACGAAGGCTATTGGATTACCATTTTCCCCGAAGGCACACGCCTGCCACCCGGCGAAAAAGGCCGCTACAAGCTCGGCGGCGCGCGCATGGCAAAAATGTTCGAGATGGACATCGTCCCCGTCGCGCTCAACAGCGGCGAGTTTTGGCCACGAAATTCCTTCCTCAAATACCCCGGCACGGTCAGCGTCATCATCGGCAAACCCATTGCCCACAACAACGGCAATGAAGCCGAACTCATGGCCCAATGCGAGCAATGGATCGAAAGCCAACAGCCCCTGATTACCGGACAAGGTCCGTTCGCGCCCAAAACCAAATAAATCATTCCATCGGGTGAGCCGCTATGCCCGCCTTTCCATGCCGTCCAATATTTCCATTAATATCATGCCCCGCCTCCATACCCACACCCTTTCAGACGGCCTCACCATTCATATCCAGCTCAAACGCAGCGCCAAGAAAAACCTCATCTTGCGCCCCGTTTCCGCCGATACCGTCAGCATCAATATCCCTCCATTTGTTACCCAGCACACCTTTACCCAATGGCTGAACGACAACGAAGCCCTCCTGCGCCGTACCTTAAACAAAACACCGGCCCGACCAACACCCACCGACTCGCTTCCCGAATGGATTTGGTATCAAGGCGTTCAGACGGCCTTGTCCGTCCACGTAGCAAACCACATCCAAATCAGGCCGTCTGAAATCCTGTTGCCCGAAAAAGAAACCGCCGCCCAACTTACCCATTTGCGCCGCCTTCTGCACGAGCGTGCGCACGAGTATCTGCTGCCGCGCCTCGAAGGCCATATCCGAACCACCCGTCTGACCCCGAGTGCCATTTCCCTTTCCAACGCCAAAACCTTCTGGGGCGTTTGCCGCCACACCACCGGCATCCGCCTCAACTGGCGGCTCATCGGCGCGCCCGAATATGTCGCCGACTACGTCTGCCTGCACGAACTCGCCCACCTGCGCCATCCCGACCACAGTCCTGCATTTTGGGCTCTGACCCACTCGCTCACGCCGCATGTTGACCAAGCCGAACAATGGCTGAAGGCGCACGGCAGCGAATTGTTCCGCCTCGGCTAAGTCTTTCCCAGCAGCATTTTTCTGCAAGCAAACACCAGCCCAAAGCAAAGAACCAACGCCCTCCAAACAAATCATGTAGCCGCGCGTAAAATCAGGTTTATCCGCTTGCCGCCCCTCATACCTGCCGATAAGATGATGCCGTTCTCAAAACCCTTTTCAGAAAGGAAAACCGATGACCAAAACAAAATCGTTACTGGCCACCGGCATTTTGGCTCTTTTCTCCGCCACGGCATTCGCCTCCCCACTGCCTTCCGAAATCTACCGTCCGGATGGCGCGCACACCATAAAAGCCGATCATCAAGGCAACGGCGAATTTGAATACGAAGCCGAACTTTCCGGCCAACGCAATTCCATTCCTTCTTTGGCCAAAAAAGTGATCGCCCACGCGCGCAGCAAAGGTTTCCATGTGGTTGAGTCTGAAATCAAACACGACGATGCCGATCTGAAATTCAAACGTGGCAAACAAGAGCTGGACGTTTCCATCGAAGACAAAGGCCAAGGCCGTATCGAATACAAAGCCGATTTGGACTTGGACAAAAACTAAATCCGACTCGCAAACAAAGGCCGTCTGAAATCCCATCGGGTTTCAGATGGCCTTTTATCGTCTTTATCAGATAAAATGGCAATCGGTTTGCAAAATTTCCGACTCAAAACATTGTACAATCTGCCCACTTATACCGATAACATCCCAAACATTGCCATGAAAAAACGTCTGCTCCTCCTCGCCATCCTTCCCCTTTCCCTTCACGCCGCCGATGTGCCGCCTGACGTAAAACCCGAGCTTCAAGTCAACACTGCCGAACCCCAACAACCCGAAACGCACAACATTCCTGCCGAGCAGACAAATAGGCCGTCTGAAAAAATCATCAACGTCGATGCCGATACCCTGCTTGCCAACACCGAATTACTGGCACGCGCCATGTATTCCGCCGTCGTCGCCCACAACATCCCCGGCATCAAAGCCGTTTTGCCCATTTACGAACAATGGCCAGAACACGACCGCGCCATGGCACGCTATGCCAAAGGTTTGCTTGCCCAATCCGAAGGACGCGCCGCCGAAGCCATCGGCCATTACCGCCGCTTTATCGCCGAGCAGCCCGATGCTTCCGCCGTCCGCTGGCAGCTTGCGACCGCCTTGTTTGAAGACAAACAAAACGAAGCCGCGGCCGACCAGTTCGACAAACTGCAAACCGAATCCCTCCCGCCTGCCTTGCAAGAACGCATCGAAACCTACCGCAAAGCCCTGCGCGAACGCGACTCATGGCAATTCAATGCCGGCTTGAACATCACGCGCGAACAAAACATCAACCAAGCCCCCGGCCAACGCCGTCTGGGCAACCACCTGAGCGATGAACAATGCCGCGCAGTGCGCCTTATCTATCCCGACGACGACTGCTTCCGAGGCTGGACATTCCCCGAACCCATCGATGCCACCGCCATCCACTACCAAATCGGCGCAGAAAAAAAATGGTCTCTGCCCCGCGGCTTCTATGCCACGGCAGGCGCAGACCATTACGGCAAAATCTATCCCAAACACACCAACTACAACGACCTCACCACACGCTTCTCGGCAGGCATCGGCTATGCCGACCAGCGCAACGACGTCGGCATGACCCCGTTCCACGAACGCCGCTTCTACGGCAACGACCCCTATACCTACACCAACGGCGCACGCCTCCACTACAACCATTGGTGGCAACCCAAGCTGCAAACCCTCAGCGCATTTGAAGCAGGCCGTCTGAAAAACGGCCGCCGCGAGCATTCCAACAACACCAGCCAACTGCTCAGCAACTCCATCGTGTACTACCGCAACGCGCGCCAATACTGGGTAGCCGGTATCGACCTCTACCGCGAACGCAACCGCGACGACAAAAGCGACAGCTTCAACCGCTACGCCCTGCGCACCACATGGGGACAAGAATGGCCCAAAGGCCTCTCCACCGTCCTACGCCTCAGCGCCGCCCAACGCCATTACCAAGCCCCCAGCTTCTTCAGCAACGAACAAAACCGCCGCGACAAAGAAGCTTCCGCCTCCCTGAGCGTATGGCATCGCGCCCTCCATTTCAAAGGCATCACCCCACGCCTGACCATTGCCCACAACAAAACATGGAGCAACGACAAGTTCTACGAATACGGCAAAACCAAAATGTTTATCGAATTGAGCAAAACGTTCTGACAAGTAGAACCAACCTGTGAATAAAGCAAAAATGCCTGTCCTGCATATTGATTTACAAGACAGATTCAAACTTTTACAGATACCGGATAAATAGATTTTTAAAGCATAACGCCTTATTAAATTCATATTTATCAAATAGATAAAATCCAAGCCAATATTACTTTACCAACATAACGTACAACACCGCATAACGTTACAAAAAATCAGGCCGTCTGAAACCCGACTTGGCGTTTCAGACGGCCTTAGTATTTGTTATCATATCCGTTCACCTCTTCAGAAAGTATGATGATGAATGCCCTGAACAAAACCCTCTTATCCGTTTCTGTCGCACTGGGATTGAGCGCCTGCGCTTCCGTCAAAACCGCAGACACCTACGACCTAGACTTCTCCAAACAAAAATACACCGAACAAAGCATCGAAGTGAACGGTCAAGCCGTCAAATTCCGCGCTTACGAAGGCGTGGTGTACGTCCGCAATCCTGTCGATACCCGTTACGAAATCATCAATATTTATGTACCCGAAGCCTATTACAACGGCGGCGAGATAGACGGTTTCAATGCCGAAACCGCACCGATTTTCCTGCCCAACCAAATCGGCGGTTATATGCCTGCCGAACCGGGTAAACCTGCTTTAGAAGGCAAACGCGACGAGCCTGAAGACGGCCAAAAATCGCCCAACGCCGCCCTGGTTGCCCTCTCCAAAGGCTACGTCGTCGCCTCCCCTGGCGCACGCGGCCGGACAGAACCCACCGGCAAAGCACCCGCCGTAATTGTCGATTTGAAAGCCGCTGTCCGTTACCTGAAAGCCAACGACAAAGCCATGCCCGGCGATGCCGAAAAAATCATTTCCAACGGCACAAGCGCGGGCGGCGCGATGTCCGCCCTCTTAGGCGCAACAGCCGACCAAAAAGATTACGAAAAATATCTGAAAGCATTGGGTGCGGCAGACAGCAGCGACAAGATTTTCGCCGTATCCGCCTACTGCCCGATTACCGATTTGGACCATGCCGACATGGCTTACGAATGGCAGTTCAACGGCGTTAACGACTACAAAAAAATGAACATTTCCATGCTCGACTACCGCGTCAAACGCGAGCTGGTTGCCGGTACGCTGACCGATGACGAGAAAAAACTATCCGACCTCCTCAAACCCTTATACCCAGTATACCTCAACAGCCTGAACCTAAAATCCCCCGAAGGCAAACCCCTGACACTGGACGCCCAAGGCAACGGCAGCTTTAAAAACCATATTGCCGGTTTACTTGCCAAATCCGCACAAGCCCAGCTTGATGCAGGCAAAGACCTGAGCGACCGCACATGGCTGACCGTCCGCAACGGCAAAGTCGTCTCCGTCGATTTCGATGCCTACGCCAAAGCCGCCGGCCGCCAAAAAACACCGCCGGCCTTTGACGGCGTAGATTTAAGCGCAGGCGAAAACCAACTCTTCGGCACCAATACCGTCGATAAACGCCACTTCACCGCGTTCTCCATGCAACACAATACCGCCGCCAACGCCGAAATCGCAGATGAAGAAACCATCAAAATCATGAACCCGCTCAACTACATCGGCAAACCGGGCGTAAGCCTGCCGCAAAACTGGCGCATCCGTGTCGGCACCAACGACCGCGACACCTCACTGGCAGTCTCCGCCGTCTTAGCCGCCAAACTGCAAAACAACGGCCAAACCGTCGACTACGCCCTGCCTTGGGATGTCGGCCACGGCGGCGATTATGACTTGGACGAACTGTTTGCCTGGATGAAACAAGTCAGCAGCTCTGCAAAATAAGCGTTCGCAACATAGATTGAGATGAGATTTAGTATCCGTTTTAATTAAAGAAAGGCCGTCTGAACTTTTTCAGACGGCCTATATTTTGATAAAAGCTCAAAGCCCTTTATTATATAAATGAAATTTCTTAATAGCATTAAATATTAATTTTCTTAAATAATATAATTTTAAATTCCATAAAATAATTTAAATAAAGAAATTTTAGAATAAAATTGCTAAAACAAAAAACTAAGCCTTGTTTAATTCTGCTAAAACCTGTAACCTGTATCAAAAATAAACAAGAGAGTCCATCATGTCCCAACACCACCCTACCGACGATATTAAGATTAAAGAAGTCAAAGAGTTACTCCCTCCAATCGCACATTTGTATGAGCTGCCTGTTACGCCTCAGGTTGCCAATTTGGTTTATAAAACACGTCATGAAATTGCGGATTTGGTTCATGGCCGCGACAACCGTTTGCTGGTCATCATCGGCCCATGTTCGATTCACGATACTAAGGCGGCGGTTGAATATGCGCAAAAATTACTGCCCTTGCGCAAAAAATATGAGAAAGAGCTGCTGATTGTAATGCGCGTGTATTTTGAAAAACCGCGTACAACCGTTGGCTGGAAAGGCTTGATTAACGATCCGCACTTGGACGGTACGTTTGACATCAACTACGGCCTGCGCCAAGCGCGTCAGTTGTTGCTGACTTTGAACGAAATGGGCATGCCTGCTTCGACTGAATTCTTGGACATGATTACGCCGCAATACTACGCAGACCTGATTTCTTGGGGCGCGATTGGTGCGCGTACGACTGAAAGCCAGGTACACCGCGAATTGGCCAGCGGCCTCTCCTGCCCTGTCGGTTTTAAAAACGGTACGGACGGCAATCTGAAAATCGCCATCGACGCCATCGGTGCCGCCAATCATCCGCACCACTTCCTGTCTGTAACCAAAGCCGGTCATTCCGCGATTGTCCACACCAGCGGCAACCCTGACTGCCATGCAATTTTGCGTGGCGGAAAAGAGCCTAATTACAGCGCGGAACACGTTAAAGACGCGGTTGCGCAGCTTCAAAAAGCCGGTGTGAGCAGCAAACTGATGGTGGACTGCAGCCATGCCAACAGCCGTAAAGACTTCCGCAAACAAATGGATGTAGCGCGCGATGTTGCGGCGCAGCTGAAAGCCGGTGAAGAAAACATCATGGGCGTGATGGTGGAAAGCCACTTGGTTGAAGGCCGTCAAGACAAGCCTGAAGTTTATGGTCAAAGTATTACGGATGCCTGCATCGGTTGGGATACGACTGAAGAATTGCTGGCCCTGCTTGCCGAGGCGAAAGGTTACCAAGCGTAAGTGCGAAACTATTAAAAAGACCGGATATGTTCCGGTCTTTTTTGTGCCTGTCATTTTGATTTCTTTGCTCAGGTTTAGAATAAAAAAGTATGAGACCTTTGCAAAATTCCCTAAAATCCCCTAAATTCCCCTAAATTCCCACAAAGACATTTAGGGGATTTCTCATGAGCACCTTCTTCCAGCAAACCGCACAAGCCATGATTGCCAAACACATCGACCGCTTCCCACTATTGAAGTTGGATCAAGTGATTGATTGGCAACCGATCGAACAGTACCTGAACCGTCAAAGAACCCATTACCTTAGAGACCACCGCGGCCGTCCCGTCTATCCCCTTTTGTCCATGTTCAAAGCCGTCCTGCTCGGACAATGGCACAGCCTCTCCGATCCCGAACTCGAACACAGCCTCATCACCCGCATCGATTTCAACCTGTTTTGCCGTTTTGACGAACTGAGCATCCCCGATTACAGCACCTTATGCCGCTACCGCAACTGGCTGGCGCAAGACGACACCCTGTCCGAATTGCTGGAACTGATTAACCGCCAACTGACTGAAAAAGGTTTAAAAGTAGAGAAAGCATCCGCCGCCGTCATTGACGCCACCATTATTCAGACCGCCGGCAGCAAACAGCGTCAGGCCATAGAAGTTGATGAGGAAGGACAAGTCAGCGGCCAAACCACACCGAGCAAAGATAAAGATGCCCGCTGGACAAAGAAAAACGGTTTATACAGACTCGGTTACAAGCAGCATACCCGTACCGATGAGGAAGGCTATATCGAGAAACTGCACATCACTCCCGCCAATACCCATGAGTGCAACCACCTGTCTCCTTTGCTGGGAGGAATAGCCAAAGACACAACCGTCTATGCAGATAAGGGCTACGACAGTGCGGAAAACCGGCAACATCTGGAAGAGCATCAGTTGTTGGACGGCATTATGCGCAAGGCCTGCCGCAAACATCCTCTGACGGAAGCGCAAACCAAACGCAACCGATATTTGTCGAAGACCCGTTATGTGGTCGAACAAAGCTTCGGTACGCTGCACCGTAAATTCCGCTACGCCCGGGCAGCCTATTTTGGTCTGCTCAAAGTGAGTGCGCAAAGCCATCTGAAGGCGATGTGTTTAAACCTGTTGAAAGCGGCTAACAGGCTAAGTGTGCCTGTTGCCGCCTAAAAGGCGGCCCGGATGCCTGATTATCAGGTATCCGGGGAGGATTAAGGGGGTATTTGAATAGAATCAGTGGATATTTGAAACAAAAGCAGCCGAAAACCTTCGTTTAGGTTTCGGCTGTCGGGGGAAGGGCTTTTTTGCAAAGGTCTCTGAATATGAATAAAGTTCAAGGCCGGTCGGTTTACTATATAATACCGTCCAAACCAACCATAACTTACTCATTGCAGGGAAGATAATGAAAAAAGTGCTGATTGTGCATTACTCGCAAACGGGGCAGCTCTCCAGCCTGGCGCGAAATTTTGCCGCGCCGTTGCAAACAGCCGGCGTACAGGTCGATTGCGTCAATATCGTACCGGAGCAGACATTTCCGTTTCCGTGGCCGTTTTGGCGTTTTTTCGATACCTTTCCTGAAACCGTCCATTTAAAACCCGCCCCGATTCTGCCGCCGCAAATTCCATCCGAAGATTACGATGTGGTGGTCATTGCCTACACCGTTTGGTTCCTCTCTCCTTCGCAACCGATGACCGCCTTTTTGCAACGCGAAGAAACGCGCCGGCTGCTGGACGGCAAACCGGTCATCACGCTTATCGGCTGCCGCAATATGTGGCTGGGCGCGCAGGAAAAAATGAAATCTTTGCTGAAACAAAACGGCGCCAAACTCATCGGCAACATCGTAAAAATCGATGCCTGCAACAGCGCGGCTAGTTTCATTACCACGCCCGCATGGATGCTGACCGGCGACAAGCGCTACTTCCGCTCCCTGCCCTCCGCCGGCATTGCTGAAGAAGAATTGGCGGATGCGGCGCGGTTTGGTACGAAATTGCGCGATACACTATTGAACCAACAACCTTTGGACGAAACCCTGTTTCAAAACATGGGCGCAGTGACAGTCAATGAAAAACTGATTTTCAGCGAACGCGCCGCCGGTCGCAGCTTCTTCGTCTGGGGCAAGCTTTTGATGGCGGCAGGCCGTATTTCTCCGCTCTTGCGCCGTGCCTTGTTGTGCTTTTACATCGTATTTTTATTGGCGATGATTTTGGTGGTTTTACCTGTCAGCGTGATTTTGAAAAAACTGCTGCATCCGCTGCTCAAAGGCCGTCTGAAAAAACTGGCGGATTATTACGGCCAACCTTCCGGCGGATAAATCGGATTGCGGGCGGCAACCTGTAAGGAGACTGTATATGGACGATTTTGAACGCATTTACCGCGACTGGCACGAATATGCCAAAAACCGCGACACCGACGCGCTGATTGCGCTGTATGCCGACGACGCCGTATTTGAAAGCCCGCTGGTGCCCGCGATTATGAATACCGACAGCGGCATCCTGTGCGGCAAGGCCGAAATCCTGCGTTTTTTACAGGAAGGTACGCGCCGCCGTCCCAACGATTTGGTGCGCTGGTATCGGGACGGCCGCTATTTCGTTGCGGGCGATACGCTGGTGTGGGAATACCCGCGCCAGACGCCCGACGGCGATCAGGTGGATATTTTGGAAGTGATGCGACTGGAAGGCGGCAAAATCAAGCACCACCGCATTTATTGGGGCTGGTTCGGCACGCAGATGCTGACAGCTTCGGCACTCGCCAAAGCGGTTAAGGCTTGACGCCGGAAGCCGCACCGACGTTGGCAGAGGCCGTCTGAAAACGACCAAAATGTTTTGCAGCAACGGCCGACGACAGTCTTGCTTTTCAGACGGCCTCAAATACAGAAAGCACTCCATGCCCGAAGTTATCCACTACCCCGAACGCCGTCGCTTTCAAATCGATATTGACGGTTTGGAAGCAGGCTACATCAGCTATACCGAACACAACGGCGGCTGGGACATAAACCATACCGAGGTCTCGCCCAACTTCCGTCATCGCGGCATTGCCAAACTGCTGGTGAGCGCGCTGATGGAATACGCCGAAACACACCACATCCCGTTGACTGCAAGCTGCGACTACGCGGCACGGTTTATCGGTTGATTATTTTGACAACCACATCATGACATCGAATAACACACTCAAAGACGTTTATCTCAACCGCGTTTCTGCCTTCTTGCCCAATGCCCCCGTCGGCAATGACGAAATGGAAGCCGTCCTCGGCATGGCAGGCGATGTACCATCACGCGTGCGCCGTATGATTTTGCGTTCCAACGGCATTTTGTCGCGCCATTACGCCATCGACCCCGAAAGCCGCCGCACGACGCATACCAATGCTGAGTTGGCTGCCGAAGCGGTCAATGGCTTATTTGCCCAAGGCGTTCCTGCAGAAGCCATCGGCAGCCTAGCGTGCGCCACTTCCTATCCCGACCAAACCATGCCCGGACACGGCGTGATGGTGCATGGTTTGCTGGATATGCCGCCTTGCGAAGTGTTCAGCATGGCAGGCGTATGCGCGGCAGGTATGGCGGCAATGAAACACGCCTACAACGCTGTGCGCACCGGCGAACACGCACATGCAGTTTCCGTTGCTTCCGAAAACGCCTCGGCGGTCATGCGCGGCGAAGTGTTCCAAAGCGAAACCGACCATAAAAAACTGGAAAACGCGTCCCCCGAAATCGGGTTTGAAAAAGACTTTTTGCGCTGGATGCTGTCTGACGGCGCAGGCGCGGTGTATCTGTCCGACCGCCCCAATTCAGACGGCCTCAGCCTGAAAATCCATTGGATAGACCTGCTTTCCTACGCCAACGAAATTCCGCCCTGCATGTATGCCGGCGCAGAATTCCGCGACGGCGTATTTGAAGGCTGGAAACACGCCGATGCCGATTACGGCCGCCGCCACAGCCTGATGGCGGTCAAACAAGACGTCAAACTGCTGAACGAAAATATCGTCCGCTATACAGTGGAAAAACCCCTCTCCCAAATCGCCGCCAAACACGGCATCCGCGCCGAAGAAATCGATTGGTTCCTGCCACACTACTCTTCCGGCTTTTTCCGCGACCGCCTTTCAGACGGCCTGAAAAATATCGGCTTCGACATTCCGCAGGAAAAATGGTTTACCAATCTGCACAGCAAGGGCAACACGGGTTCGGCCTCGATTTACATCATCCTTGAAGAATTTATGCGCACTTTCCCTATCGAACACGGCCAAAAAATCCTGTGTTACGTTCCGGAAAGCGGACGCTTTTCAACATGTTTCATGCTTTTGGAAGCAGTAAAGGCCGTCTGAATGAAAATTGACGACATCCCTCAAGACAACAGCGCCAGCTACCACGGCCACCGTAAAGTCATCTACGGCACCCGCGACGGCCACTACGAAGCGGCCACCAGCAACGGTTGGCAGGACGAAGCCTACGCCACCGAAATGGCAGTGTGCGAACTCGATGCCCAAACGCATGCCGCGCGCGAAGCTGTCGAAAAAGGCGAATATTCGCCGCTGTACTACCATATGTTCCGTTGCCGTTATGATGAAACCGGCTTGGCCATGGCGGCAGGCGTATGGAAATGGCAGCTGCGCCGGCATTTCCGTCCCGAAGTGTTCGCCAAACTACCGACCAAAACTCTGCAAAAATACGCCGATGCCTGCCAAATCAGCATAGACAGCCTCAAACAAACCAATATTTAAAGCCCCCTCATGATTACCCTGCATTCGCTCGACCAATCCCGCGCCCTGCGCATTGTTTGGCTGCTTGAAATCCTCGGTACGCCTTACCGCCTGCAAACCTACCGCCGCCATCCCGACACTTTGCTCGCCCCTGACGAACTCAAAGCCATCCATCCCTTGGGCAAATCGCCTTTATTGGATGATAACGGCTTTATCTTGGCGGAAAGCGGCGCGATTACCGACTATCTGATTCAAACCTATGGCAACGGCCGTCTGATGCCCGAACGCGGCAGCCGCGAATACTGGCAATATCAACGCTGGCTGCATTACGCCGAAGGTTCGCTGATGCCGTTATTGCTGCTCGGACTGGTGTTCCGCCGGATTGAAAGCGCGCCCATGCCGTTTTTCGTCAAACCGATTGCCCGCAAAATCAGCGGCAGCGTCAAAAGCAGCTTTATCCATCCGCAAGCCGCGCTGCATCTTGCCCACATCAACAGCGAATTGGAAAACCGCAAATGGTTGGTCGGCAACAGCCTCAGTGGTGCCGACATCATGATGAGCTATCCGCTGCAAGCCGCAGCCGACCGCTTCGATTTTGCCGACTACCCCAATATCCGCGCTTATTTGCAGCGTATCGAAGCGCATGAAGCCTACCGCCGCGCCGTTGAAAAAGCAGGTTCGCCTTTATTGAAACTCGACAAATAAAACAAGGCCGTCTGAAACGTTTTCAGACGGCCTGAAACCTTGGTTCACTTATCGAATAGCTTTGCAGCAAACGGCATTTTTACCCAAGCGCCGCCCGAGTGCTTTGTTCCCCCTCGCCGTTCCACTATAATAGCAACCCATATCCTTCTAAAAAATAACACCATGCCAACCGACAAACGCCCGACTCTTGCCATCGACACCAGCACATCCTTTCTGTCCATCGCATTGGAATATCAAGGCGAAGTCCGCCTGTTTCACGAAAACGTCGGCACCAAGCAATCCGAACAAATCCTGCCGCAAATCGAGTGCCTCTTTAAAGAAGCGGGCATCACGGCTGCCGACTTGGGCTGCATCGTTTATGCACAAGGTCCCGGCGCATTTACCGGCCTGCGTATCGGCGCGGCGGTTGCACAAGGTTTGGCCACGCCGTTTGACACGCCCATGATCGGCATTCCCTGCCTCGATGCCGCCGCTTCGCTGCTGCCGCCATCAAGCTGCGTACTGGCGGCCACCGATGCGCGCATGGGCGAAGTGTTCTACGCATGGTTTGATACGCAAAACCACGTCCGCTTGAGCGATTACACGGTTGGCAAAGCCGCCGCCATTATCGCGCCTGAAGGCCAAACGCCTACCGGCGGCATCGGCAATGCCTTTGCCCTCGCCGACAAACCGCCTTTTGACGGTCAAGCCGATATGCCGACCGCCGCCGACTATCTTAAACTTGCCCGCAGCGGCCGCTATCTTGCTACTGACGCGGCGCACGCCGAGTTGCTCTACGTCCGCAACAAAATTGCCCTGACCGCACAAGAGCAAGCCCAACAAAAGGCCAAACCGTGAACCTGCGCCCAGCCGTACTTGCCGACTGCCCCGCTCTTGCCACCATCGACGCACAAGGCAATCCTTCGTCGTGGACGGCGCAGCAGTTTGAATCAGCCGTTCAACACCATCCCGACAGCGTTTGGCTCAGCCAGACCGACCACCAAATTACCGGCTTTATCGTGTGGCAAACCGTATTTGACGAATCCGAGCTACATTTGATTGCCGTCGCGCCAGAATGCCGCCGCCAAGGCATTGCGTCCGCCCTGCTGCAACACTGGCAAAACGCAGTGCAACAGCAAGGCGCAACCCGATTGCTGCTCGAAGTCCGCGCAAGCAATGAAACCGCGCAACAGCTCTACCGCAAACACGGCTTCCAAACCTGCGGCCGCCGCAAAAACTACTACGCCCTGCCCGACGGTGGCAGCGAAGATGCCGTATTAATGGAGAAATCATGTTAAGCAGCCGCTATCTGCACCTGCACGAAGCCTTGGGCTTGGGCCCGATGTGGCTGAACCGAAACGCCAAAATCATCCATGCTGCGCCTCAAGCCGCAGCCGCGCCCGTCCGCCCCAAAACCATTGTTGCCGATACCGCCCAAGCCGTGCGCACTTTATCCGCAGGTGCCCATCAGGCACGCACTGCCGCCATTGCCACTGCGCAAACGGCCAAACCTGCTGCTCGCGTTCCCGAAGCAACACCCAAAGCCATTGCCGAAACACCGGCAAAAACAGAAAAAGCCGCGCATTCAGACAATCTGCCCCGTCTTGACGTAACCATCAGGCCGTCTGAAATCATGGTAGTCAGCATTTGTCCGTCCACCGAAGACAGCCTGCACGGTACACTGTTTAGCGGCGACGTCGGCACGCTTCTCGACAACATCCTCGCCGCCATCGGCCTCAAACCCGAGCAGGCGCATAAAACCGCATGGGTCAAAACCGCACCCGTGTTCACCGCCCTGCCCGATGCCGAACACATCCGCTCCGAGCTTGCCGAAATGCAAAACGAGCTGACCGCTTCGCAAGCGCGCGCAATATTGTTTCTCGGCAAAATCTTTGATAGCCCAGACATGATCGGGCTGATGAACGAATTGTGCGCAGAGCGGCCGTATTTCGTCATTCCCCACCCCGCTCGCCTGCTGATGCAGCCGCAATTCAAAGCGCAGGCATGGCAAATCTTAAAGCCATTGAAACAGCTTTTGGCCAAGGCCGTCTGAACATTCTGTTCAACCTAAAATCAGGTTTTTCATCAACAAAAAAGGGCGTGTACGACACGCCCTAATGTTTATCAATATTCCGCCGAATGCCAGAAAGGCTGACCCACCGTCGGCGTACTGGCACGCGCTTTCTCACGCGCCTCCACAGGTTCCGCCTCATAAGCCAGACGGCCCGACTCGACCGCAAGCGCAAAAGCGCGTGCCATATTGACCGGATCGCCGCTACGGGAAACGGCGGTGTTCAGCAACACGCCGTCAAAACCCCATTCCATCACTTGCGCCGCCTGCGAAGGCAAACCCAAACCGGCATCAATAATCAACGGCGTATCGGGCAGGCGTTCACGCAGGACTTTCAGCGCATAAGCATGAACCGCGCCCAGACCCGTGCCAATCGGCGCCGCCCACGGCATCAACGCCTGACAGCCTGCGTCAAGCAGTCGGCGGCAGGCAATCAGGTCTTCGGTGCAATAAGGCAGCACTTTGAAGCCATCTTTAATCAGGATTTCCGCCGCTTCGACCAGTTGGAACACATCTGGCTGCAAAGTATCGTCATCACCGATAAGTTCGAGCTTGATCCAATCGGTATCAAACACTTCACGCGCCATTTGCGCAGTGGTCACGGCTTCCTGAACGCTTTGACAGCCTGCGGTATTGGGCAACACAGGTACGCCCATTTCTTCCAACAACGACCAAAAGCCCTGCCCGTGCGCTTCGCCGCCGCTGCCGGCACGACGCAACGAAACGGTAATCATCGCCGGTTGCGCGATTTGGACAGACTGCTTGAGGATTTCCGGCGTCGGATAAGCAGCCGTACCAAGCAGCAGCCGTGAAGGGAAAGTTTCTCCATATAGGGTAAACATGATAGATTCCTTTGTAATATTATTTTTTAGGGCAAGAGCCTTCTGAAAAATCGGTTCAGATAGTTTCCAAATAGTTTTCAAGTCCTTCGGCGACCTTAGTCGGAATAAACTCGGTAATTGTGTATTTCGCTACGCCTTCTCGGTGAAACGGGTCTTCTGTAATTAATTTTTCCACCTGTTCCCTACCTGATGCTTTCATCAGGATAACGCCACCTGTCCGCGGCTGTTTGCGTCCAGACATCACAAATACACCTGCTTGATAATACCGTTCAAGATACGCAATATGCTCGGACAGGTAGGTTTCAACCGCAGCCAAGTCTTTAATATATTCCAACGATAAGATAAACATTTCTTTTCCTTTTCTCAGCATTAAACCAATAGCGCAGCTATACGCGCAGTAAAACCGCTTATCCGCCGACTACCGGGCGCACAATGTCCACTTTATCGTTTTCGTTCAAAACCGTTTCCGCATACGTGCCTTTGGCGACAAACTGGGTATTGACGGCAACGGCAAACGGTTTTGGCGGCGAAGTTTGGGCGATAAGGTCGGCAACGGTTGTGCCGTTTAATGTGATGGTTTCATTGTTCAATATAATCTTCATGATGTTTGCTCCTCTTGTCAGACTTCTTATTTTCAGACGGCCTTATTCATCCCACAAAGCCTGAAACGCTTTAACCACCGCTTCGGGATTTTCCGCTTCGGTCACGGCGCGGACGACGGCAAGTGAGGAAACGCCGGTGGCAAGCACATCTTCGGCGTTGTTCAAATCGATGCCGCCGATGGCGACGACGGGCGTGCCGCGTGCCTGTCTGACGTATTCGCGCAGTTTGTCCAAACCTTGCGGGGCGGTCGGCATTTGCTTGGTCGTGGTCGGGAAAATCGCACCGCTGGCGACGTAGCTAGGTTGTACGGACAAGGCGCGATCGAGTTCGGCAACAGAGTGCGTACTCAAGCCCAAGCGCAAACCGGCAGCTTCAATCGCGGCTAGGTCGGCAGTGTCCATGTCTTCCTGCCCGAGATGCACGCCGTATGCACCTGCGGCAATCGCTTCGCGCCAGTGGTCGTTGATGAAAAGCTGGGTTGCACTGTTTTGACAGGCTACGACGCAACGTTCGATTTCGCGTTTCAACTCGTCGCCATGCAGGATTTTACAGCGCAGTTGCACCGTGTCGGCACCTGCTTTGACCATGCGCTCGACCCAGTCAGCAGTGGGAACAACGGCGTAAAATTTCAGGGGAGATTTGAGTGGCGGGAAGGTCATAACGGCTCCGAAAGGAATAATTCGTTGTTATATTATCAGAAAAGGCCGTCTGAATAATATTTGTTTTCAGACGGCCTGATTGAAAAAATGAATATTGCCCTATTCGGCTTTGGCTTTATAAAAATATGAACATACTGATGGGTTATCAAAATGAGTGCCATATTGGCGCCCCACATTCGGAGACCCAACCCATGAAAAAAATTTCTCTTGTTAGCCGCCCTTCCCTTACTGTTTACCACTTATTCAAATGCCGCCACGCCTAAAGCGGAAGCTTCAAAACCAGCTTCGGCACACAAACAAACCAAGCAGCGTTTTTCCGGCAAAATCACCGGCTATCAAACCGCCGAGCATTTGTTCTCCGTACGCAAGGGCGACCGCCTGCGCATCAGTAAAACCGGCAGCCCTAACGCCTATTTCAACGTATGGGCACCCAAAGACGATGAAGCCGTATTTAACGGTTCGGCACAAGGCGATAAATTTGACGGTATCGCTACCCAATCGGGCAAATATAAAGTGCAGGTCTATATGATGCGCGCCCAAGCCCGCCGTAACACTACTGCCCATTACGCCGTAAACGTCATCAAAAACTAAGGGGCTGACGTAGATTAGCCCTAAATTCCACACCAATCTCGCAGGATTTTAAGCTGTTGAGACGGTGTGCCGAAGTTAAATCGAAATTCGCATTCTTTCAAGAACAGCGGGAAAGATTTGCGATCGATTCCGTTGTATTTTCGCAAGAAACGTTTTGCCTGATTCCAAAAATTCTCAATGCCGTTAATGTGGTTCTGACGGTCGACAAATTCCTTGGAATGGTTGATGCGGTAATGGATAAAACCGCTCACGTCCAACTTATCATAGCTGCTCAGGCTATCCGTGTAAACAATGCTGTCCGGCATGATTTTCTTTTTGATGACAGGGAATAACGTTTCAGACTTGGCATTATCCACCACAACGGTATAGACCCGTCCGTTGCGTTTCAGAATGCCGAAGACAACCACTTTTCCTGCCGCACCTCGACCACGTCTGCCTTTACGCTGTCCGCCGAAATAGCTTTCGTCCAGCTCGACAGATCCCTCGAAAACCTCATCGGCAGCCAAGGCCAAATGATGGATGATGACATACATATTTTGCGGTAGAATAGAGTTATTTATCCTGCGACTAGGTAGAAGGCGCGGAAAGTCCGGCAGAACTGGTCAGCCTGATTGAAAGCGGCGACTACGAAGCCCTGCTTGCCGAAGATTCGGACGAACATGGCCAAGGCCACGAACATCATTGCGGCTGCGGCTGTTCCCTCGGCTGAGTCAGCCTGCCCATATTATCTACCGCCTCGATTTTCATATTAAAAGGAGACTTACCAGCATGATAAGCAAAGCAAAATTCAATACCGTTGTCGGCAGCATAGGAGCGGCAATAGGTATTTTCGTATTTGTCGCCTATATCCCCCAAATTATCGCCAATATGCAAGGGGCAAAGGCGCAGCCGTGGCAACCCCTGTTTGCAGCAGTATCCTGTCTGATTTGGGTTTTGTACGGTTGGAGCAAAGAACCCCGGAAAGACTGGATTCTGATTATACCCAACGCAGTCGGCGTGATATTGGGATTTCTGACTTTTCTGACTTCGCTTTAAACAAGGGGCTAATCTACGTCAGCCCCAAAACTAAACGCCCTCATGATGTAAAGCTTTAAAAAACAGCAAAGGCCGTCTGAAAATTGAAATTTCAGACGGCCTTTTAAACGGTTTGAAAAGGACGTATCGAACACGTCTTTTTTTTCCTATTACAACAGGAACATGGTTGCTAATCCCAAGAAAATCAGGAAGCCGCCGGAGTCGGTAACCGCGGTAATCAGCACCGAGCTGCCCAATGCCGGGTCGCGTCCGGCTTTGTCCATCATGACGGGAATGAGGACGCCGACGGTCGCGGCCAGCAAAAGGTTCAAGGTCATCGCGGCCACCATGACCAAACCGATGCCGATGTTGCCGTAGAGCAGCCATGAAATCACGCCCATTACCGTGCCCCAAATAATGCCGTTGACGAGGGCGACGCCGACTTCTTTTTTCAGCAGGCGGCCTGCCTGCGTACTGGTCATTTGTCCCATTGCCATGGCGCGGACGATCATGGTGATGGTTTGGTTGCCGGAGTTGCCGCCGATGCCGGCGACGATGGGCATCAGCGCAGCCAGTGCGACGATTTTCTCGATACTGCCTTCAAATGCGCCAATTACGCGGCTGGCGATAAAGGCGGTACACAGGTTGATGGCAAGCCACATCCAGCGGTTTTTCACCGAGTCCCAAATCGGGGCGAACAAGTCCTCTTCTTCTTGCAAACCGGCCATGTTAAACATGTCGGCTTCGGATTCTTCACGGATCACATCCACCATTTCGTCAATGGTGATCCTGCCGATCAGCTTTTTGTTTTCATCGACAACCGGCGCGGTGACCAAGTCATAACGTTCAAACGCCTGTGCCGCTTCTTCCACGTCGTCTTCGGGACGGAAGCGCACGACATCGGTGGCCATCACGTCCGCCACCATGTCTTCGGGGTCGGCGACCAAGAGTTTGCGGATGGGCAACACGCCTTGCAACACGTCGTTTTCATCAACCACGAAAATCTTGTCGGTATGGTCGGGCAGGCTGTCGAAACGGCGCAAGTAGCGCAACACGACCTCACACGCCACATCGGCGCGGATGCTGACCAATTCAAAGTCCATAATCGCGCCGACTTGGTTATCTTCGTAAGACATCGCCGCTTTGACCTGCTCGCGTTCTTCTTCATCACGCGTTTGCAGCGCTTCGTACACCACTTGGTGCGGCAGGTCGTCTGCCAGTTCTGCCAATTCGTCTGCGTCCAAATCATCGACGGCGGCCAACAGCTCGTCTTTGTCCATGGACTCGATCAGCATTTCGCGCACGGAGTCGGATACTTCCAGCAAGACTTCGCCGTCGTCTTCAGGGGCGACCAAAAGCCAAACGATGTTACGCTCGCGCGGCGGCAGGGATTCCAAGACGGCGGCCACGTCGGCAGGGTGCAACTCGGCCAAGAGGACGGTCAGCTCGGTAAACTTGTCGCGCAGGCTTGCGTCTTCAATCGGCACGCCTGCTTCGATTTGTTCAAAGGACGGCTCGAGGATTTCGCATAATGCGTGGATGCGGTCGATATCGTCAGAGATGCGATCGTCAGAAATGCGGTCTTCTACCACATCATTGTCGGGGGTATTGTCGAGATTCGGAGGGGTTTGTTCGATGCTCATAAATGCTCCGCCCGCCGGACGCGGGAAGGCATTTCGGCGGGATGATTATTGTTGTTGTGTATCAGATGGGAAGTTCAAAGGCGAACTGGGAAGGTCCATAATTCAAGCCTACTGAGAGGCACAGAGTTGTAAACGGTGCATATTCTACTCTTTTTTAGGCCGTTTTACCATTTTTAACGGAAAAGGCCGTCTGAAATTTAAATTTCAGACGGCCTTTTCATTTGCTCAAACCTTATTCTTTAGGCAGGCGCAGGACGGAGACGATGAATCCGCCCCAAATGACGATCAATGCGACAAGCATCATAATAATGGCTGAAGTACTCATTATTCGTCTCCTTCACGTTCGTGTTCATGTTCGTCTTTGACGTTGAAGTTCTGACCATGTTTCCACGGCAAGAACGACAGCAGGACAGACAATACCAAGAGAGCGCCGACCATGCCCCAACCGAAGATATTGAGAAAGCTGTCAGGATAGCCGCTGTAATTCTCTTTTAAGAGGCCGGCGGTATCTTGATAAAGCATATAGCCGAGCATAGCGACGGTAACCACCACGCTGGCAGTCCATACAATGCCGACACGGATGGAAGACAGCGCGTTCAAGTGATTGCGCAGTTCGGGCAGTTTGCGCAACAAAACAATCGCCAAAACGTAAAGAAAACCGGAAGCCACAATGCCGTAGGTATTGATGAATTTATCCAATACGTCCAACACAGGCAGGCCGGTGGTCGTACCGAACAGCAAGGTAGAAATAATCGCCATTGGCACGCCTGCAATCAGAGTCGCGCTGACACGGCCGATGTTCATTTTGTCTTGAATCGCGGCCACAATCACTTCAACGATGGAAATCATGGAAGTGACACCGGCAAACACCAGCGAGCCAAAGAACAACACTCCGATCAACGCGCCCATAGGGGCTTGGTTGATGATGGTCGGGAACGCGATAAACGCCAAGCCGATACCGCTGGATGCCACTTCGCTGACTTCCTTGCCTGCCGCGTGCGCCATAAAGCCCAATGCTGCGAATACGCCGATACCGGCGAGCAACTCAAAGCTGCTGTTGGCAAAGCCGACAACCAAGCCTGTGCCGCCCAAATCGGTTTTTTTCTTCAGGTAAGAAGAATAAGTAATCATAATGCCGAAGCAGATGGAGAGCGAGAAGAAAATCTGGCCATATGCGGCTACCCAGACTTTCGGATCTGCCAAACGGCTCCAGTCAGGCGTAAACAAAGCGTCCAAACCTTTTGCCGCACCCGGCAGAGTCAGGGCAATGCCCACCATGATGACAAACATCACCACCAACAAAGGCATGAAGAATGTGGATGCACCGGCCACGCCTTTTTGTACGCCCAAAGCCATAATCGCCAGCGTAAACACCCACACGGCAATCAGCGGACCGGCAACTTTACCGACAAAATCCAAACCCAAGTCTTTGGCATCGGCCATTTGCAGGAAGTCTTTGAAGAAGAAGGTCTGCGGATCCGCACCCCATGCCGAAGTCAACGAATAATAGGCATAGCTTGCCGCCCAGCCGACAATCACGGCGTAGTAGATACAGATGATGACGTTGGTCAGGAAATTCCACCAACCCATCGGCTCAAACAAACGGCCGAGGCGGCGGAAAGCCAAAGGTGGCGAACCGCGGTAACGGTGGCCGATGGCGTAGTCGAGCAGCAACAGCGGAATACCTGCCGTCAACAGCGCAACCAAATAAGGGAGGATGAAAGCACCGCCGCCGTTGTCGAAAGCGATGTAAGGGAATCGCCAAATGTTGCCTAAGCCCACGGCCGAGCCGATGGCAGCAAACATAAAGGCGCGGCGACTGCTAAACGTCGCGCGTTCGCTGGATTGAGAATTTGACACGATGAACCTCTTAAAAGTCGAGTGTCGCCAAGGCCGTTCAGCCTTGCGCGTATATATTTAGGAATCAGGCCGGACAAGCCGGTCGGTTAAAGTAGATATTCGGATAAGGATAATATCCGGTATAGAGGATGCACCGCTTATGGCCATGCAAACATAATCTGACCTTATCGTAAAAAAATTTAACAGTGTTGACAAGTCATAATTAAATTTAAATCACAAGCAAAATCTTCATACACTACGACTAAAACCTTCATACACTTATTTATATAACACTCAAACACAGCTCAATCCACCGTTTTTCCCTCCCTTGTTCCGACCATTTCCCCTTTGCTAAAAATCGCCCTCCCCTTATCCGGCAAGGAAAAGCAGGAATCCAAGGCGTTTAAATTCCATGTCATCAAAAATGTTCAGACGGCCTTTTCCTTTTGCTCGATTAAACCCGGGCCGTCTGAAAATTACACTGTTGTATGTTGTAATCAAAAGCCACACTCACATTCTGTTTAATATAAACAAAAACAATCCGCCTCTTCCCGTTTCATTCATTACCATGATTTAAAACGAGCATAAAACACTAAAAATAGAATTAATAAAAAATAAAATTTCAAAAAATGCAAAATAACATTAAATTTAAACCTTTATTTCTACTATAATCATCTACAATCAAAAATAATCGAACCTAAAAATTTCAATAAAACATTAATTACACAACACTACAATTTTGCTATAATTGCCACCATTCGCTCCATAACCCAAACCCAAAAGAAGAGGAAAAGCCATGGGTATCAAAGTTGCCATCAACGGCTACGGCCGTATTGGCCGCCAAGTAGTGCGCGCTATTTTTGACTACAAACTGCAAGACCAACTCGACATCGTTGCCATCAATGCCAGCGGCAGCATCGAGACCAATGCTCACCTGACCAAATTCGACACTGTTCACGGCCGCTTCAACTCTGAAGTTTCCCACGATGAGAAACACCTCATCATCGACGGTAAAAAAATCCCTTACTTCTCTACCCGCAACCCAGCCGAATTGCCATGGGGCGAATTGGGCGTTGACCTGGTAATGGAATGTACCGGTGCGTTCACCAGCAAAGAGAAAGCCAAAATCCACTTGGAAAGCGGCGCGAAAAAAGTGCTGATTTCCGCTCCCGGCGGCGATGACGTTGACGCAACCGTGGTTTACGGCGTAAACGACGACGTGATTACCGACGACATGACCGTTATCTCCAACGCATCTTGTACCACCAACTGCCTGGCACCTGTAGCCAAAGTGTTGAACGAAAACATCGGCATCGTAAACGGCGTGATGACCACCATCCACGCACTGACCAACGACCAAACCGTAACCGACGTACGCCACAAAGACCTGCGCCGTGCGCGTAGCGGCGTGGAAAACATGATTCCGACCAAAACCGGTGCTGCAAAAGCCGTCGGTTTGGTATTGCCGGACCTGAAAGGCAAACTCGACGGCCTCGCCATCCGCGTACCGACCGTCAACGTTTCCCTGGTTGACCTGAGCTTCCAAGCAGGCCGCGACACTTCTGCCGAAGAAATCAACGCGCTGATGAAAGCCGCTTCCGAAGAAGGCCGTCTGAAAGGCGTATTGGCCTACAATACCCTGCCACTGGTTTCTATGGACTTCAACCACACTACCCAAGCCAGCACATTTGACTCTACGCTGACCAAAGTAACCGCAGGCAAAATGGTTAAAGTGTTCGCATGGTACGACAACGAGTGGGGCTTCAGCTGCCAAATGCTGAACACCGCGCGCCGTATGTTCGGTTTGGAAGTACGTCCGTTCTAATCGGCTTCCAACACAAAGGCCGTCTGAAACATCTTTTCAGACGGCCTTTTGTATTTCCTTTAAAATATTGCATTCCCATTTCTTTTCAGACGGCCTCTTCATGTTTCCCAACGAATCCGCCCCCAACCTCCTGCAAGGCTTAAACCCCGAACAACTCTCCGCCGTAACCTGGCCGCCGCAATCTGCCCTCGTCTTGGCAGGCGCGGGCAGCGGCAAAACGCGCGTACTGACCACGCGCATCGCCTGGCTGTTGCAAAGCGGACAAGCCAGCGTACACAGCATTATGGCGGTAACGTTTACCAACAAAGCCGCCAAAGAAATGCAGACACGTTTGGGCGCAATGATTCCCGTCAACGTCCGCGCCATGTGGCTCGGCACGTTCCACGGTCTCTGCCACCGTTTTCTACGGCTGCACCACCGCGATGCCGGCCTGCCGTCTTCCTTTCAAATCCTCGACAGCGGCGACCAGCTTTCCCTCATCAAACGCCTGCTCAAAAGCCTCAACATCTCTGAAGAAATCATCGCACCGCGTTCGCTGCAAGGCTTTATCAACGCGCAAAAAGAATCCGGTTTGCGCGCTTCCGTGTTGAGCGCGCCCGACCCGCACACAAGCCGCATGATTGAATGCTACGCCGAGTACGACAAAATCTGCCAACGCGAAGGCGTGGTCGATTTCGCCGAACTCATGCTCCGCAGCTACGAAATGCTGCAAAGCAACGAAATCCTGCGCCAGCACTACCAAAACCGCTTCAACCACATCCTAGTCGACGAGTTCCAAGACACCAACAAACTGCAATACGCCTGGCTCAAACTCATGGCGGGCGGCAACGCGGCGGTATTTGCCGTCGGCGACGACGACCAAAGCATCTACCGTTTCCGCGGCGCGCACGTCGGCAACATGACCGCGCTGATGGAAGAGTTCCACATCGACGCGCCCGTCAAACTCGAACAAAACTACCGCTCCGTCGGCAACATCCTCGCCGCCGCCAACGCCGTGATCGAAAACAACGACGAACGCCTCGGCAAAAACCTGCGCACCGATGCCGAAGCAGGCGACAAAATCCGCTACTACTCCGCCTTTACCGACCTCGAAGAAGCCCAGTTCATCGTTGACGAAACCAAAGCCCTCGAACGCGAAGGCTGGAATTTGGACGAAATCGCCGTCCTCTACCGCAGCAACGCCCAATCGCGCGTCATCGAACAAAGCCTGTTCCGCAGCGGCATTCCCTACAAAATCTACGGAGGCCTGCGCTTTTACGAACGCCAAGAAATCAAACACGCGCTCGCCTACCTGCGCCTTGCCGTCAATCCAGACGACGACAACGCCCTCTTGCGCGTGATTAACTTCCCGCCGCGCGGCATCGGCGCACGCACCATCGAAAACCTTCAGACGGCCTCAAACGAACAAGGCATCACCCTCTGGCAGGCTGCCTGCAATGCCGGCGCAAAAGCCACCAAAATCGCCGCCTTCGTCCGCCTGATTGAAGCCCTGCGCAACCAAGTCGGACAAATGCCCCTGTCCGAAATCATCGTCGGCATCCTCAAAGACAGCGGCCTGACCGAACACTACAAAACCCAAAAAGGCGACAACCAAGACCGCCTCGACAACCTCGACGAACTCGTCAACGCCGCCATCGAGTTCAAACCCGAAGACAGCAACTTTGAAACCCTGCCCGAAAACATTTCAGACGACCCCGCCTTCCCCATCCTCGCCTTCCTCAGCAACGCCGCCCTCGAATCCGGCGAAAACCAAGCAGGCGCAGGCGAAAAAGCCGTCCAACTCATGACCGTCCACGCCTCCAAAGGCTTGGAATTTAACGCTGTCTTCCTCACCGGCATGGAAGAAGGCCGCTTCCCCAGCGAAATGAGCCTTGCCGAACGCGGCGGCCTCGAAGAAGAACGCCGCCTCATGTACGTCGCCATCACCCGCGCCCGCAAACGCCTTTACATCACCATGGCGCAACAACGAATGCTGCACGGACAAACCCAATTCGGCATCGTCTCCCGCTTCGTCGAAGAAATCCCGCCCGAAGTATTGCACTACCTGTCCGTCAAAAAGACAACCTACGACAGCTACGGTAGCCCGCGCCCAACCGCCGCGCCCAAAGACAAAATCATCGACGACTACAAACAGCCCCAAACCTATGCAGGCTTCCGCATCGGGCAAAACGTCCGCCACGCCAAGTTCGGCACAGGCGTCATCATCGATGCCGTGGACAAAGGCGAATCCGCCCGTCTGACCATCAACTTCGGCAAACAGGGCGTGAAAGAGTTGGACACCAAGTTTGCGAAATTGGAAGAGATGTAGAGACTAGAAGGCTTGGAATGATAAAGGCCGTCTGAAACCCGTAGAATGGGCTTTGCCCAAGAATCAAAAACAAAATTTCAGACGACTTCTTTTACCCAGCATTGTCGTGGACAAAGCCCACGCTACAATGCACATTGACGAGGCGAAAGGCCGTCTGAAAACTAGATTTCAGACGGCTTTTATTCTAAAAGTTTTCAGACGACGTTTGAGATTGTCTGAAAGTTGGAAACAATGGTTTGAACAGCAAAAAACGCGTGCGTGCGTACCGCACACACCCTACACCTCGGTTTTAAAGTTTGTGCCATTCGCAGGTGGGGTGTGTGGCGCAGCCACGCACGCGGTTGGTCATGCAGGCTACGCTTGCTACCCGTCAGGTTTAAAATTTATGCCACCTGCAGGTAGGGTGTGTGGCACAGCCACGCACGCGGTTGGTCATGCAGGCTACGCTTGCTACCCGTCAGGTTTAAAATTTATGCCACCTGCAGGTAGGGTGTGTGGCACAGCCACGCACGCGGTTGGTCATGCAGACTACGGCTTGCTATTGTAGATGCGGCAACCAGTGCGGATGATTTTCTGCTTACCGATGTACGCAAACAAAAGATGACTATCTATATCGGTATCCAACCAAACAAACTGGCTGAAGCCCGATTAATCATTAATCTATTCTTTAGCCAACTGATTAACCTTAATACCAAAGAACTTCCTCAAAGCAATAAGGAATTGCGGTATCAGTGCCTTTTATTGATGGATGAATTTACTTCCATAGGTGCTGTAGATATTATTGCCAAATCAGTCAGTTATATCGCAGGTTACAACATTAGGCTGTTTCCGATCATTCAATCTTTAGCCCAATTAGATTCTGTATATGGAAAAGAAGTAAGCCGGACTATGGTAACCAACCATGCCTTGCAAATCCTCTACACCCCGCGGGAGCAACAAGATGCAGTGGATTACTCGGAAATGCTCGGTTATACATCAGTAAAAAAATCCAATGTAACTAAAGGCAGGGAGAAAAGTGTCAGTATTGGTGACGAACGTCGGGCATTGATGCTTCCACAAGAATTAAAGGCAATGCCGGAAGATAAAGAGATTTTCGTGTATGAGGGTCTATCCCATCCTGTGATGTGTGAAAAAATCCGCTATTATAAAGATAGTTCGTTTACAAAACGATTACAGGGCAAGATTAAAGTGCCTAGATTAAACGTATCTGCTTAACCATATAATTTCTATGAAATATTTAAGGCCGTCTAAAACCGTATCCCGATACAGTTTCAGACGGCCTACAAAGTGCGGTCAATTTTAGCCGTGTTTTTCATTTTAAGGATTTATTGCTACAATGCTACAAAATCACAGCTACTCAAGGAGTTATTATGCAATATAAAAAATTACTCATTATCCCAACTATTGCATTTTCTATTTTTTCGGCAGGTTGTACAGTGAATGCAAAAGAGCCTGTTTCTACAATAAACGATTCATATATGAATGAAACAACGAACTACAAATTTAACTTTCGTGCTGCCAATGGCACAATTTATTGTGGAGCAGAAAGTCAGCTTGAAGATGCAGAAGTAATAGGCGTAGAGTGTTTTACCCGAATTGAGAATGAGCCGATTTTTCCACGCGGTGAGTGTGAATTGGAATGGGGTGAATCGTTTTTTGTGGGACAAAATGGAAAAGCCAGTCTGGTTTGTAGTAGCGATTTTCCATTTAACCCTAGGGCAACAATATTAAAATCAGGGGAAAGTATTAAAGGTGATGGTTGGCAATGCACAGCAAGCGAATCAACGCTAACTTGTACTAACCGTGATAAACATGGCTTTAAAATCAACAAACAGTCACAGGAATTATTTTAATCCCTAAAAATCATCAGGTAGCCGTTGTATTATTTAGATTTCAACCATTATTTCAAAGGAATGAAAATGGCAGCAAATGAATTTAAAGTAAGCAATCAAGAAAATTTGAAAGAATATATTAAAGATCAAGTAATTAATGATTATATTGAAAACTTAAGGAAATATAACGGCTATACAGAAAAAGGCAAAGACATAACCATTTTTGGTGCGCACTATGGACTACAAGGACAATTTTGGTGCGATATGTATGTTGATTATGTTATGGAAGAATCTTTTGGTAAACAAAATGCAAGACAAATGATTGGGGGATTTTCTGCAAGAACAGAAAATAGTAAAAATAATTATCAAAAAATTGGGGGGTGGAATGATTCGGCAAATTATACACCCCAAAAGGGAGACCAGATTTTTTTCCTCTTACCTACAAAAGACAAAACTAGAACTGTTAATCATACTGGCGTTGTTACCGATGTGGATTTGGAAAAAGGGATTGTTTACACGATAGAAGGAAATACAAGTGCCAAACCAGGCGATCGTTCTGGAACAACTGTCAGAAAAAAACAATATAATTTAAATCATCCTTCAATTAAGGGGTATGGCACGCCTAATTGGGATATTGAAATTAAGGACAGATTAGATAATTTAGAACAAAACGAAAATACAAAAGAAAACAACTCTCCAGCCGACAAACTCCAAGCCCTTATTCAAGGTTTGAAAAACGACACCGACGGCACATTTGCCACCAAAGCCTTGGCAGAAAATCCCGATGTAGTGGCAAATTTCCGTGCCGAACAGACAGAAGCCTTAAAAGAAAACCGCCAGCAGCAAGAAACCGCCCAAAATACGCCGCAAATGCAAGAAGAACGCAGCTATGGCGGTAGGTCGTTCGGTTGATTTAACAGATTATAGGGAATGCTGATAAAGCATTCCTTTTGTTTTATTTTTTCTTTAAGAAAGCGATTCATGGATAACAATGAAATTGAGCGTGCGCACAAACTTTTGCTCGAGACGGCGGATGGTTATGGCGCAATTCAAGCAAAACAGCAATAAAATTGTTCAAAATCTTCAAGAAAAATTGGACAAATCCCTTTACGAACAACGTGAAATGATTACGGATATGGTTCGTTCCAGCGTTATGCACGAACCGATGCCAAAGATGCCCAAATGCTTGCCTTCTTCGCACAGATGATGACGCAGAAAGAGGGTTGGCAAACCATGCTCTATCACCCGCCCACCGAAGCGGAAGAAGTGTTGGAAGCCTTGGTTAACCGCCGCAACCAACTGGTGCAGATGCGGACTGCCGAGAAAAACCGTCTGTATCAGGTTCACGAAACGCAAGTTGAAAGCGTCAAACAACTGATTGCCCATTTTGACCGGCTGATTGACGAGTTGGACAAACAAATCGACGAACACACCCACACGCATTTTGACGGCAAAGCCCAAGTGGCGGAGCAAATCAAAGGCATCGGTTCGATAACGACGGCTACGCTGATGGCGATGCTGCCCGAATTGGGACGGCTGAACCACAAACGGCTAGCGAGTCTGGTCGGTATTGCCCCGCACCCGAGGGAGAGCGGGGAAACCAAATTCAAAAGCCGCTGCTTCGGCGGAAGGTCTGCGGTGCGTAAGGCGCTGTATATGGCTACCGTAGTGGCAACACGTTTTGAATCGCTTATTCGGGATTTCTACCAACGCCTGCTGTCCAAGGGTAAGCCGTATAAGGTTGCTGTTACGGCATGTATGCGCAAACTGCTGACGATATTGAATGCCCGGATGCGTGATTACTTTGCCGAAAACGGTATCACCGAAAACGGTATCCGCACGGCTTGATTTGAGTTTTGGTATTTTTGCCCGACGGGGTGAAAAATACAGTTGCTACGCTTGCTACGGCTTGCTTTTTATTGTATTAAAATTTTATATATTTTTTAAAATTTATTTATAATCATATATTTGAAAATTTTAATATAGAATGTTTTGAGAATATTTGACAAATGAAAAACATTTTGAGAGAATGCATCCGTTGTCAATCAATTAAAGAAAGAGGTAGCCATGTTTGGTTTTAATGGTATTCACAAAGAAGTAACAATTTCCATGTTCCAAGCAATGCCACGCAGGGATCAAGATATGGTTATGCAAGATTTATATGATAAGGGTTACAATGGTAAGGAAATAGCCAAATTCTTCCAGTTATCTGAAGCATCTGTGTATAACAGAATCAAGGCACATCGAGGCCGCACAGAAAATTTGTCTAAAGCATAATTAAGAAAGCCCACTTAATTTAGTGGGCTTTCTGTTTTTCACTCCGCCCCAAACAACAACCTTTCCTTAATCCCCCGAATCCTATCCCTTAACACCGCCGCTTCTTCAAACTGCAAATCCCTAGCCGCCTGCTGCATGGCTTTTTCCAGTTTGGCAATTTCTTTAATCGCGTCTTCTTCGTTGTGAATCTCACCGACTTTAACCTTGTTTTTGCCTTTCAGACGGCCTTTGCCGCTGTCTTCTTCGTGGTACACGCCGTCGATGATGTCTTTGACTTGTTTTTTAATCTGCTGCGGTATGATGCCGTGTTCTTCGTTGAATTTAATTTGTTTTTCGCGGCGGCGTTCGGTTTCGTCGATAGCGGCTTTCATGGAGTCGGTGATTTTGTCGGCGTACAGGATGGCGACGCCGTTCACGTTGCGCGCGGCGCGGCCTATGGTTTGAATCAGGCTGCGGTGCGAGCGTAGGAAGCCTTCTTTGTCGGCGTCGAGGATGGCGACGAGAGAGACTTCGGGGATGTCGAGGCCTTCACGCAAGAGATTGATGCCGACCAGCACGTCAAACAGGCCGAGCCGCAAATCTCTAATGATTTCAACGCGCTCTACGGTGTCGATGTCGCTGTGCAGGTAGCGCACTTTGATGCCGAGTTCGCTGTAATAGTCGGTGAGTTGCTCCGCCATGCGTTTGGTGAGGGTGGTAACGAGCACGCGTTCGCCTTTTTTGATGCGGTCGTTGATTTCGCTCATTAAGTCATCGACTTGGGTGGCGACGGGGCGGATGATGATTTGGGGATCGACCAGTCCAGTGGGGCGGACAACTTGTTCGACCACTTGTCCGGCGTGTTCTTCTTCGTATTTGGCGGGGGTGGCGGAAACGAAGACGGTTTGCGGCATGACTTTTTCAAATTCGTGGAATTTGAGCGGGCGGTTGTCGCGGGCGGAAGGCAGGCGGAAGCCGTAGTCGACGAGGTTTTGCTTGCGCGATGCGTCGCCTTTGTACATGCCGCCGATTTGGGTTACGGTAACGTGGCTTTCGTCGATGAACATGATGGCGTTGTCGGGCAGGTAGTCCATCAGTGTGGGCGGCGGTTCGCCTTCTTTTTTGCCGGAGAAGTGGCGGGAGTAGTTTTCGATACCTTTGCAGAAGCCCATTTCATAGAGCATTTCGAGGTCGAAGCGGGTGCGCTGTTCGATGCGTTGTTGCTCGACGGGGCGTTGTTCGCGGGCGAAAAACTCGATGCGTTCGCGCAATTCTTCTTTGATGGACTCGCAGGCGCGCAAGACGGTGTCGCGCGGGGTAACGTAGTGGCTGGACGGGAAGACGGTGTAGCGGCCGACGCGCTGGTGCAGGCTGCCTGAAAGCGGGTCGAACATATCAAGGCGGTCGATTTCGTCGTCGAACAGGCTGATGCGCAAGGCGTTTTCGGAGCTTTCTGCGGGGTACACGTCAATCACGTCGCCGCGCACGCGGAAGCTGCCGCGTTTGAAGTCCAAATCGCCGCGTTCGTACTGCATGGAAACGAGCGTGGCGATGATGTCGCGCTGCTCGATGGTGTCGCCTTCTTTGACGGACAACACCATTTGTTGGTATTCGGTCGGGTCGCCGATACCGTAAATGGCGGACACGGTGGCGACGATAATCACGTCATCGCGCGTCATCAGGTTTTTGGTGGCGGAAAGGCGCATCTGCTCGATGTGTTCGTTGATTGCGCTGTCTTTTTCGATGAACAGGTCGCGGCTGGGCACATAGGCTTCGGGCTGGTAATAGTCGTAGTAGGAGACGAAATATTCCACCGCGTTTTCAGGGAAAAACTCGCGCATTTCGGCGTAGAGCTGGGCGGCAAGGGTTTTGTTGTGCGCCATGATGATAGCAGGGCGGCCGCTTTGGGCGATGACGTTTGCCATGGTGTAGGTTTTGCCCGAACCGGTTACGCCGAGCAGGGTTTGATAGGCCAGGCCGTCTGAAAGCCCTTCGAGCAGGTCGGCAATGGCGGTGGGTTGGTCGCCTGCGGGCGGGAAGGGTTGGTGGAGTTTGAAGGGAGAATTGGGATATTGTATGACTTCCATAAGACGGCCTGTTTTATGTTCAGGTAAAGAGAAGATTATAACAAAGGGCCGTCTGAAAATTGATAGTGTGCCAATCTGACGAGACTAAATATTTCATCTCCTTCCTTAGCTAACTGAGATTGGTTGTGTTAGCAGGAACAATACTTGGATGCTGGGCTGGGTCAGCTGGAGCGAATAACCCATCTTCATTCACCAAAGGACGTGCCTGTGCACGTCCTTTTTCTTTATCCGCATCCTCCCTTTCGATCAGGTTTCTACCCCGTAAAAGGCCGACACTCCGCATCATTGCCCCTAAATATCTCCTCGCCGTCCATACAGCTGCCCTTCCCCTTCATCTTCTCGCACACCACCGCCGTCAGCGACTCGTTCAAGCGCAACACCCTCGGCTCCGCCTCCCTGTCCAACGCCACCGCCTTCAGAGTAAACTTCCCCTCCAAGATCCCCTTAGCCTGACCGCTCATCCTGATACAGAAACCACCCGCCTCCTTCACCGGCAGCTCCGGCCACTTCGTCGACGTCAGCTTAAAGCTGCCCTTTTTCGTATAGAACTGCTCCATAAAGCGCGCATTTTCCAGCAGGGCGGCATGCGCCGCACGCAGGTTGGCCGAGCGGACCGATTCCCGGTAGGCCGTAAATGCCACCGTCGCCAATATCGAAACCAACAACATCACCACCAACAGCTGTATCAAAGAGTAGCCCCTCTGCACAGTTGCCCTATTCCGTTTTCCATCAAATACATTTAAGTACATCTCTTTATTTCCTTTATCTTTTATATCC